>JAKLKC010000050.1 GCA_023150875.1 Myxococcota bacterium
AGAGTAGGTCACCGCCGGGTCTTTTCTTCGACGGCCCCCCGGGCGATATGCCCGCGGGGCCGTCGTCGTTCTGGGCCGACGCGGCGCGAGGTCAAGGGCGGCCCGGACTCCCGGGCCCGGGCCAGTCGAGCCACTCCAAGGGATTCTGGGGGACGCCGCGGTAACGGATCTCGAAGTAGAGGTAAGGGCCCACCAGGGAGCCGGTGGAGCCCACCTCCCCGATCTCCTGCCCGGTCTCCACGGTCTCGCCGGCACCGGCGGTGAATCGGCGGGCGTGGGCGTAGACGCTGAACCAGCCGTCGCCGTGGTCGACGATGGCCAGGTTCCCGAAGCCGCGCATCCAGCCGGCCTGGCGCACGGTGCCTCGGAAGACGGCCCGGATGGGAGTGCCCTCGGGGGCGGCGACGTCGATCCCCCTGTGGAGGAGAGGCTCGGCGGCTCCCGTGGGGGTGTAGCGGCCGAATCGCCGGGTGATGGCGCCGAGGGCGGGAGGGACGAGGTGCCCCTTCTGGGCCGCGAAGGGGGATCGGCGGGGTGCGGGCAGCGGCGCGGTGGGGGAGTCGAGGGCCCGGTCCAGCGTGGGACCGTGGCGCTCCCGCTGCGCCAGGGAGAGCTCGTACGCCCGGTCCTCGCGGCGGATGCGGGCGAGGATGGCCTGCCGTCTCTCCACGGCCTCCCGCGCCGCGCGCTGGGAGGCGACGCGCTGCTCCCGGGTGCCCTGGAGGGCGTCCAGGGTCGCCCGATGCTCCGCCAGCAGGCGGGTGCGGTCGTCCAGGAGGGCGCGGTAGCTGGCGATCGCCCGGGCGTCCTCCCGGGCGATGAACCAGAGGTGGCGGGAGTGCTTCATCGCCTCGCGGTGGTCCCGGGAGGAGAAGAGCACCTTCAGGAGGCCACGGGGCGAGAGGCGGTACAGTGCCCGGAGCCGCCGCGAGAGGGCGCCCCGGCGCGCCTCCAGGGACTGGCGCACGGGCCCCAGGGCGGTGTCGACCTCGGCCATCCGGTGCTGGAGCGCCAGGAGGCGCCGGTCCAGGGCAGCGACCTCGGTGGACGCCCGCTCGGCTTCCTCCTCCAGGTCCTCGATCTCGTCCAGCAGGGGCTGCTCCCGAGGGGAGGGCTGGGCGCTGGACGGCGAGGGGAGGAGCAGGGCGACGGCGAGGGCGACGGGGCCCAGGGCGGGACGGAGGGCGCCCAGGGAGCGCCGCGCTCCGCGGGGAGGGGGCGCGGCCGGCGGTCTCATGCCTCGGTGTCGCCCTGGAGCAGGAAGCGCCGCAGGCTGAGGTAGGAGCCGGCGAGGCCGAGGAGGAGTCCCGCGGCGAGGAAGCCGGCCAGCCACGCACCGGGGAGGAAGAGGACGATCCGGGGGCTGATGGCGAGTCCCAGGTGCCGCTGGAAGTAGGCGAAGACCCCGTGGTGAAGGGCGTACAGGAGCCCCAGGGCGAGGCCGGCGCCGAGGGCGCCCTGGACCATGCCCTCCAGGAGGAAGGGCGCGCGGATGAACCCGTCTGTCGCCCCCACGAGGCGCATCACCCGGATCTCCTGCCGCCGGGCGTACACCGTCAACTTGATGGTGTTGTGGATGACAAAGACCGAGGCGGCGGCCAGGAGGGTCCCCAGGGCGACGGCGGAGAGCTTGAGCAGGTTGAGGAAGGTGTAGAGGCGTTCCACCCACTCCTGGCTGTAGTCGACCTCGGTGAACTCCGACCTGCGGATGCCCTCGGCGATGGCGGCGATCCGGGACGGATCCTGGAGATCGGGGCGGAGGCGGACCTCGAGGGAGGCGGGGAGGGGGTTCTGGGGGAGGTCGGCGAGGAGGTCCGCGGCCTCGGGCAGGAAGCGGATGAAGTCCTCGGCTGCCTGGCGCTGGTCGACGTAGACGACCTCCTCGACCTCCGGCAGGGCCTCCAGCTCGCCCTTGACGCGGAAGGTCGACACCTCGTCGATCCCGGGGGCGAGGTATGCCGTGATCTGGACGTCCTTGCCCCAGCGGTCGAGGACGTTGGTGAGGTTCCACAGCACCAAAGCGAAGGTGGAGGCCAGCAGGAGGGAGATCGCCACCACCGACACCGTCACCGCGTTCAGGAAGCGGAACTCCGCGAGGTTCCGCAGGCTCCGGCGGGCGGCGCTCCCGAGGTGGCGCAGCACCCGTCAGGTCCCCGCGCCGAGGGCGTCGCCGCCGTCCGCGCCGCGACGAGGACCACGGGAGTCTTCCAGCAGTCGGCCCCGATCCAGGTGGAGGCGACGGGCGGTGGGGTAGCGGCCCAGGAGACCGTGGTCGTGGGTCGCCACCAGCAGGGTCGTGCCCCGGACGTTGACGGACTGGAGCAGGTCCAGGATCTCGCGGCCGAGGTCGGGGTCGAGGTTCCCGGTGGGCTCGTCGGCGAGCAGGATCGCGGGGTCGTTGACGACGGCGCGGGCGATGGCGACCCGCTGCTGCTCCCCGCCCGAGAGCTCCTCGGGGTGGGCACCCACCCGGTGGGCGAGGCCCACCCGATGCAGAGCAGCCGCGACCTTCCGCTGGACCTCCCGGGGGGGGACCGCCAGGACCTCGAGGGCCAGGCCGACGTTCTCGCCCACGGTGCGGGAGGCGATGAGCTTGTAGTCCTGGAACACCACCCCCATGTTGCGGCGGAGGTAGGGCACCGATGCGCGCTTGAGGAGGGCGAGGTCGGTCCCGTGGACCAGGATCCGGCCCGACGTCGGGCGCTCCGAGGCGTGGACGAGGCGGAGGAGCGTGGACTTCCCGGCGCCGGAGGGGCCGGTGATGAAGACCATCTCGCCCTTCTCGACCCGCAGGGAGAGGTCGACGAGGGCGGGAGGGCGGTCTCCGTAGGCCTTCGAGACCCGTTCGAACTGGATCAAGCGGAGGGCTCCTGGGACCGGGATTCTACCGGCGCCGCGGCGGTGGGGGCAAACCGGCCGGCCCGCGGGAGTTCTCAGAGGTCCACCAGCGAGACCTCGGGGATGGGCTCGGCGAGGAAGAGGGAGCCCACCCGGGCGAAGCGTTCGGGTCCGTCGGTGACCTGGAAGCGGACCGTCGGAGGGGCCGCGCCCGGGGGGCGGAGCAGGCCCGCGGCCTCGAGGCTCGCCGCGACCGCGTCGGCCGTGGCGACGGCGGAGTCGACCACGGCGACCCCGGGGCCCACGGCGCCCTCGATCACCCCCCGCAGGAGGGGATAGTGGGTGCAGCCCAGCACCAGGGTGTCCACCCCGGTGGCGGGAAGGTCCGCGAGGTAGAGGCGCGCGGTCAGGGAAGCGACGTCCCCGGCGGTCCAGCCCTCCTCGGCGAGGGCCACGAAGAGGGGGCACGCGCGGGCCTCCACCCGGACTCCGGGGGCGAGGCGGCGCAGGGCCTCCTGGTAGGCGCCGGCCCGGACGGTGCCCTCGGTGGCCGCGACTGCGATGCCCCCGCCCCGCGTGAGGGCGAGGGCCGCGCGGACCCCGGGCTCCACGACGCCCTCGACGGGGATCTCCCGACCCGGGGCTGCGTAAGCGAGCCGGAGCGTCGGGAGGGCGTGGGCCGAGGCGGTGTTGCAGGCGATCACCAGCATCTTCACCCCCTCGGACACGAGTCGGCGGGTCACCTGCTCGGCGTAGCGCCGGACCGTCTCGGGGGTCTTGGTGCCGTACGGGACCCGGGCGGTGTCGCCGAGGTAGGTGAAGCTCTCGCGGGGGAGGCGGGCCCGCAGCGCGGCCAGGACGGTGAGCCCGCCGATGCCGGAGTCGAAGACGCCGATGGGGAGGTCGCGCCGGGGCATGGGACGCCGGCCGTCGGCGCGGGGGCCCTCGTTGGATCCCCCCGACGGCGACGGGAGGGTACCACGCCGCCCGGATTGCCGGGTCCGGCGGGGTGACCTATCCTCGCCCGGATGCCGCCTCCGTCCCCCCCTCGCCGCGTCGGGCTCTTCGGCGGGAGCTTCGACCCTCCCCACGTCTGCCACCTCCTGGTGGCCGTCACCGCCCTGGAGGTGGGCGGGCTGGACGAGGTCTGGTGGATCCCCTTGCTCCAGCACGCCTTCGGACAGAAGCGTCCCGAGCCCTTTGCCGACAGGGTCGAGATGGTCCACCGCCTGATCGCGCCCTACGCGCCGCGGATGCGGGTCGACGAGATCGAGGCCCGGCGCGGGGGCACGAGCTACACGGTGGACACCGTCGCCGCCCTCCGCGCCATCCACCCCGAGGCCCGCTTCCGAATGGTGGTCGGCGGCGACCTGCTGGCCGAGATCGAGAGGTGGAAGGACGCCGGGGAACTGGTGCGGATGGCGCCCCTTGTGGTGGTGGGGCGCGAGGGATCCGAGATCCCGGGGCGGGCTCCGCCCCCGGGGAGCCTGTTGCTCCCCATCACCCTGCCCGCCTACGGCAGCACCGCGATCCGGGCGCGCCTCGCCGCGGGGGACCGGGTGGAGGGGCTGTTGCCCGAGAGGGTCCGGGAATACATCGAGGCCCGCGGCCTCTACCGCGGGGCGGGCGCGGGGGGGGACGACGGGAGGCCCGGCGCCCGGGCGAGGAGTTGACCGTGCCTCGGACCGCCAGGCTCTACGCTCGCCTCCTACTGGTCCCGCCGCTGGTCCTCCCCGGCCTCCTGGGACTGCGGGTGGTCTCGTTCCCCGAGGGGCTGCTGGTGGGGTGGGCGCTGGGGATCCTGCTGACCGCCCTGGCCTGGTGGGGGATCGCCCGACGTCCCATCTCCGAGATGGGCCTCCACTCCGGGGGCGCCCTGCCGGGGCTCGCCGTCGGGTTGCTGCTGGGGCTCGGGTGGGCGGTCCTCCCTGCCGAGCTGGGACGCCTCCTGGGCGAGGCGCAGTTCGGCGTGGCGCGGGTCGAGGACGCCGACCGCTTCGCCCTGTCGGCCCTGGCCCTGGCCGTGGCCGCGTTCGGCGAGGAGGCGCTCTTCCGGGGTTACGTCCTGGGCACCCTGGAGGAGCGGTGGGCCCCCCGGCCGGCCCTCGCCCTCGGGTGCGTCCTCTTCGGTGCGGGGCACCTGTTCAACCCCAACGCCGGCCCCCTCGCTGTCGCCACGGTACTGGTCGCGTCGTGGGCCCTCGGGGTCGCCTACCAGCGCACCCGGTCCGTGTGGCTCCCAGGGGCCCTGCACTGCGGCTGGAACGCGGGCCTGGCCCTCGTCCTGGGCCAGCCCGTCAGCGGGATCCGGGTCCCCGCAGGGGGGGTGCTCATGCCCATCGAGGGATCGGAAGGGTTCCTCGGCGGTGCCTGGGGCCCCGAGGCCGGGTGGGCCTGGTTCCTGGGCTGGGCGGTCCTGGCGGCGGGGATGACCTGGTTGCTGCCCCCGAGGCGCCCCATGGACGCCGAAGAGAGGGCTTGGCGGGACCTGGTCCGGGAGGGGTGAGCGGGGGACGGCGGCTCGCTCAGGGGCGGCGGGGCCGCAGCCGCAGGGGCGGCGGCCGCGACGGGTCGTCGCCGGCTCCCGCCCCCACGCGGGGAATCGGTCCCGGTGTGTCGGGGACCGGGTCGTCGGCCGCGGGCAGCCAGCCGGAGATCGAGGCCCGCGTGCCCGCGGCGAGACGGTCGCCCAGGTGAAGGATCGCGCGGGTGCCGGTCTCGTCCCACTCGACGTCCACCGCGCGGAGGGGCAGGTAGCGGAGCCCGTCGCCGGCGTCGTCCACCACCCCGAACCGCAGGTGGCGGGCGAGGACCCGAGCCATGCGCCTTGCGAGGTCCGGCTCGGCAGGCATCCGGAACGTACTGGTGACGTGGACCGAGCGCCCGCGGTGGTCCGCGAGCTGGTAGTCCTCGATGCCCTCGACGAACTCTCGGACGTGGCGACCCTCGAGGCGGTGGAGCAGGGAGAGGTCGACGTTCGGGGGCGGGAGCGGGGGAGGGGGCGCGACGGGGGGCAACCGCAGGAGACGGCGGAGGGCTCCCATCCATCGGTCGATCCACCCGGAGTGGGGGAGCGCGATCCTGAGCCTGCCCCTTCTCGAGCTCATCCGGCTCTCCTGCCGTCCCCCGCGCATCCGGGCACGGCGGGGTTCAATGCTCCCCTCAGCATAGCCGACGATGGCGCCGGGACAAGAGCGCCGTGAACGCCAGGACGAGGGATGCAGTCCCGGGGAACGTCGGACCGGACGGTCCCGTGGCATCGCAGGCGCAGCCGAGGTTCGCCGACGCCGTCCCGCCACCCCCTACCAGGCCACCATCGGCGCAGTCCGGGTCATCGGCGGGGAGGGCGCCGTCGCAGTCGCCGTCGGCGGCACCTTCCTCGCATTCCTGCTGGCCCATGGGGTTCGCCGCCGCGTCGGCGTCGTCGCAGTCGTCCTCGCAGAGGCTGAAGCCGTCGCCGTCCTCGTCGACCAGGTCGATGGCGTCGTCGCAGTCGTTGTCGATCCCGTCGCAGACCTCCGGCGCGCCGGGGTTCACCTCGGCGACGGCGTCGTCGCAGTCGTCGTCGCACGGCGAGAAGGCGTCGCCGTCCAGGTCGATGTCGTCGGCGGCGCCGCTGCAGTCGTTGTCGGCGCCGTCGCAGACCTCCTCGGCCCCCGAGTTGATGCCGGGATCCGTGTCGTCGCAGTCGTTGCAGGCGGACTCGCCGTCCCCGTCGATGTCGGCGTGCTCCAGGGTGGAGGGATCGCAGTCGTTGTCGAGGCCGTCGCAGAGCTCGGGGGCGCCGGGGAAGACCGTGTCGATCCCGTCGTTGCAGTCGCCCGTGCAGTTCGAGAAGCCGTCGCCGTCGTTGTCGGGGAAGCCGTCGTCGGGGACGCCGCTGCAGTCGTTGTCCACGCCGTCGCAGATCTCGGCGGTGCCCGGGGAGGCCAGGGGCTGGTTGTCGTCGCAGTCGCCCTCGCACACGGTGTAGCCGTCGAAGTCGGCGTCGAACCCCTCGTCCAGCAGGCCGTCACAGTCGTTGTCCACGGAGTCGCACGCCTCGGCGGCCCCGGGGTAGGCGGTGGCGTCGCCGTCGTCGCAGTCGGACCCGCAGGTGGTGAAGCCGTCGCCGTCGGCGTCGAAGCCCTCGTCGATGGCGCCGTCGCAGTCGTCGTCGCGGACGTTGCACACCTCGGTCGCGCCCGGGTGGACGCTGGGGCGCCCGTCGTCGCAGTCGGGCTCGACGCCGCAAACGAAGTACCCGTCGCCGTCGGCGTCGTTGCCCTCGTCGACGGCCCCATCGCAGTCGTTGTCCAGCCCGTCGCAGACCTCGGGCGCCCCCGGATAGGTGATGGAGCTCCCGTCGTCGCAGTCCCCCACGCATGGGGCGACCCCGTCACCGTCGGCGTCGAAGCCCTCGTCGACGGTCAGGTCGCAGTCGTCGTCCTGGCCGTTGCAGGTCTCGGTGGCGCCGGGGTGCACCGCGGCGCTCCCGTCGTTGCAGTCCCCGGCGCAGGGCAGGTAGCCGTCGCCGTCGGTGTCGGTGCCCTCGTCGACGGACCCGTCGCAGTCGTTGTCGAAGAAGTCGCAGGCCTCGGTCGCGCCGGGGTGGATCGATCCGTTTCCGTCGTTGCAGTCTCCGGTGCAGGTGAGGTAGCCGTCGCCGTCACCGTCCAGCCCCTCGTCGGCGACGCCGTCGCAGTCGTCGTCCACGCCGTTGCAGCTCTCGCTCGCGCCGGGGTGCACGTAGGCGTTGCCGTCGTCGCAGTCGCCCGCACAGTCCTGGTAGCCGTCGCCGTCGGCGTCGGAGCAGGTGCCTCCGCCCCCGGGGGGGTAGAAGGCGATGGCCTCCCCCGCCGACACGGACAGGGTGTTGTAGCCCACCTGGAGGGTGTTGCCGGAGGTGCCGCCGGTGATGCCGATGGTGGCGCTGGCGCCCCGGTCGTAGGACGCGTTGCCGAAGGTGACGTCCTGGTAGTGGAACTCGATGACCCCGGTGGCCTGGTAGAGGATGACCTCGAAGGTGATGTTCGCGCTGGTGGCGGTGAGGTCGTAGTGGTTGACGCTGAACCACTCCAGGGTCAGCACGTAGCTCCCCGGCGCCCCCGACGCCTCCCACCAGAAGTCCTGGGGGTAGGGGGCGCCGTTCGACCTCTCGATCAGGTCGTCCCAGAAGGGGGCGATCATGGGCCTGCCCGCGCTGGACAGGGACTGGTTCGTGTAGGACGCGTCGTCGGAGGCGGTGAAGGTGATGGCCCCGTTGGCGTGGACGTACACCCGGTTGTAGGTGACGCCGTAGAAGGTGAAGGTGAAGCCGGTGATGAGGGCGTAGCCCTCGTCGCCGTCTCCGATCCACACCAGGGGCTCGTAGGCCGGATCGTAGGCGTACGTAGGGCCGCCCGGGTCCGAGCTCCGGAGCCACGTGTAGCCGAACCCGTCCGGCCCCCCTCCCGCGAGGGCGGCGGAGGGGGTGGCCAGGAGCGCGGCGGCCAGGAGCGCCAGGGTCCCGGCCCAGGGACGACGAACGCGATCCGGCATGGGAGGTTCCTTCCCGGAAGCCAAGCGGGCACTATATCCCCTCGCGTCCGGCGCGCAAAGGGCTTCAGTCCGTTCGGGGCCGGGCGCGGGGAGGTGCCTGTTGATCGCCCAATCGGGAGCCGTGCGGGTCCTCGCCTGCCTCGCCACCCTCGGCCTGGGGGCGTGCCCCGCCGGGGACGGGGCGGACGACGACGCCGCGGACGATGACGCCGCGGACGATGACGCCGCGGACGACGACGCCGCCGACGACGACGCCACGCCGCCCGGGACGGCGCCAGTCCTGAGCGACTTCACGGTCGGTGCCGAGGGGGCGCCGGCGGGTCAGCTCCGCGCCTACTTCGCCTACGTCGACGCCGAGGGGGACGTGAGCCAGGGGATGGCGCGGATCTGGGGGGACGGGGGGAGCACCTTCCCGTTCCCCATCGAGTTCCCGGACCAGGAGAACGGCGCGTTCGTCTTCGACCTGCCCGTCGACAACCCTGGGTGGCAGTACGAGCCGGGGACCTCGTACCTGTGGCACGCCACCCTGGAGGACCGGGCGGGGAACGAGTCGGACGAGGTGACCTTCACCGCCTCGACCCCGTGATCCCGGGGCGGCGGGGGGAGGTCAGGGCGCGCGGTCGGGGTCGAAGGGGGCGTAGAGGGGGTCGCCCACGGCCACGGTCATCCACCGCGCGAAGTAGGTGGACTGCCAGACGGCCTCGGCGAGGTTCGCGCCCCCTCCCAGGTGCCACCAGAGCTGGTCCATCTCGGGGAGGCCGAAGACGAAGGGCTCGTTCGCCGCCCCCGCCGTGGCGGTGATGCCATCCAGCACCGCGTTCACCGCGAAGTTCGAGCCTCCATCGAGGCTGCACGCGGAGCAGGAGTCGAAGTGCATCCCGATGGCGCCGGGCGCCCAGGCGAAGCACTCGGGGTAGTTGTCGTAGCTGTACCAGCCGCTGTACCACAGGGCGTCCGGGCAGTCCGTGGGGGCGGGAGGGGTGCCGAACTCCTCGGGGTGGGTGTCGAGGACCACGGGCCAGCCCCAACCCTTCAGGAGGGTGGCGGTGGCCTTGAGCATCCACTCCACGGACTCGTAGCTGCCCAGGTCGTCCAGGGCGGGGTCCTCGGCGTACTGCCGGTCCACGTATGCGATGCCGTCCAGCGCCCCGCTCCGGGCCAGGTCCTCCCCCTCGAGGGCGCGGTCCACCAGCGCCATCGCGTCCTCCACCGTCGGGCCGTCGAGGCGGGAGACGGGGATGAACCCGCCTCCGGTCTCGGCCACCGCGTCCAGGGCGCGGCGGCGCTCGGGGTAGGCGAGGGCCGCGGAGTCGGCCTCCATGTAAAGGGGGTTGGGCATCAGGCCCTCGGTGCCGAAGGGCCCCGTGCCCGCGCCGACGGCGCCCAGCACGCTGTCCAGGGACACGGGCCACCAGCCGTAGGCGTCGGCGTCGTACCACGAGGGAGGGGTCAGACCCTCGACGTGGTAGGGCATGCCCAGGACGGTGACGAAGTAGGTCGCCCTCTCGCCCATGCCCGTGTCCTGGAGCCACTCCCGCACGGGGCCGCCGATCCGGTCGTCGAACTCCTCGATGGAGAGGATGGAGTCCGTCCCCGCCGACACGCTCACGACCTGGCCTTCGGGGATCCCCCGGGCGGCGGCGTAGTGGTCCGCCACCTCCAGCCCCTCGGGCACGTCCCCGTTCACCACGATCACCACCCGCTCCACGTCGCGCCGCACCACGGTCACCGCCGCTGCGGTCCTCGCCTCGGCGCAGGGGTGGGTGGCCACCAGGCGCACTTCCGTGTCGAGGAGGTTCCCCGAGAACTCCGTGGGCGTCGTCCACACCGGGGTCCGGGAGGACGGGTCGTCCAGGGTCCCTGCAGCGACCTCCCACGCCACGGCGAGCCCGTCGACGTCCCCCAGGATCGCGGCGAGGGGGAGGGCGGAAGAGCTCCAGGCACGGCCGGGCACCACGATGGGCGCGTCTCCGGCGAACAGGTCCGCCTCCGTGGGACCGCCGGCACACGGATCGACCGCGTCGTCGTCCGGGACGCCGCCGTCGGGACCGGGGTCCCCTTCCGGGGGCGCGCAGGCGCCGAGGAGCGCGGCGAGGACGGCTGCGTGGGGTGCGCGGAGTGCGAGGCGGGGCCGGGGCGGGGCGTCCATCGCTCCCATCGTACATCCGGCGAGGCGGGCCGGGGCACCGGGGAGGAGGGCCCCGGTTTCTCAGTCCAGTCCCCGCTCCGCCAGGTCGTCCTCGTCCAGGCCCAGCCAGTGCCCGACCTCGTGGAGGGCGGTGACGCGGATCTGCTCCACCATCTCGTCCTCGGTGGCGCACTCCCTCTCGATGTTGCGCTGGAAGAGGTGGATCGTCGCCGGGGCCCCCATGTGGCCGGACGACCGCTCCCGGGCGTAGTCCGGACCGCTGAAGAGGCCCAGGAGTCGGGGATCCCAGGGGGCGTCGTCGACGATCCAGCGCTCCGGGCGCTCCTCGACGATGACCGCCACGTTGGGCATGGCGCTCCGGACCTCGTCCGGCAGGAGGTCCAGCGCCTCCTCCACCAGCGCGTCGAAGCGCTCCCGGGGGATCCGCAGGGGTTCCGACTCCTCGCCGTCCAGGTCCCACACCTCGCCGAAGGCGCGGCGCATCCCCGCCTCGTCCCCCGACTCCTCGCAGGCCAGGGCGAGCTCGTACCAGGCGTCGGCGAAGGTGGGGTCGGCGGCGACGGCGGCCTCCAGCGCCGACCGGGCCTCTCCTACATCCCCCCGCTCCAGGGCGAGGTAGCCGCGGCCGTACAGCAGGTCGGGCTCGGCGTCGTGGACGGCGAGGCCGGCTTCCACGCAGGCGGCCGCCCCGTGGGGATCCCCCGACGCGAGGGCGCAGCGCCACTCCAGGGAGGCGATCTCGGGGGCGTCCCGGTCCAGCCCCCGGAGCTGGGCCAGGGTGGCGCGCATCGACCGGAGGTCGGCGCGGTCGTAGGCGTCCCAGGCGCGCTCCACCAGCCGGTCGAAGCGGGATCCCCCCGCGTGGGGCCGGTCCCGGGTGGATGACGAGCGTGTGGACTTCACCGGACCTCGAAACGCGACAGGGCTTCCTCGTCCACCACGATCCCGAGGGACTCCCGGCTGCGCCGCACGAAGTCCCGCTGGACGTCCGCCTGGAGGCGGAGGCGCACCGACGGCGCCACGTCCTCGAAGAAGGGCGTGCCGGTCCTCTCCTCCACCCTCACGATCCAGGTCCGCTCCCCGTCCACCACCGGCGGGCCGATCCGGCCCGGGGGAAGGCTCCGGGCGGGGCCTTGGAGGGCGCCCGGGAGGGAACTGGCGGCGACGGGGCCCAGTCGCCCGTGCGTCCCCCGGGTCGCCTCGTCGATGGACCGGGGGACCAGGGACTCCAAGGTGGCGCCCGCCTCCAGCTCCGCCAGGGCGGAGCGCGCGGCGTCCTCCCCCGGGAACGCCACCAGGGTCAGGGTGAGCTTGGGGTCGCCGAACTCCCCCGCGTGGTCCTGGAACCAGGCCCGGGCCTTGACGTCGTCCACCCCCGCCTCCCGCTCGGCGGTCATCAGCGCCTCGATCAGCACCGACTCCGCGGCGTAGGCCATTCGCGCCCGGACCCTCGGATCCTCGTGCAGCCCCTTCCGGCGCGCCTCGCCGACGAAGTGCCGCTCCAGGGCGAAGCGGTCCAGGAGCTCCCTCTTGTGGACCGGATCGTTCCACCACCGCTGCTGGTTCTGGGACACGAGGTCCGCGAGCTGTTGCAGATCGCCGGTGGTGACGGTCCGGCCCGCCGAGGTCGCCACGGCGTCGCCGGAGGTCGGAGGGTAGGCGACGACGAGCCCTCCGTCTCCGGTGGCCCCCTCGCCGCCTCGTCGGCCCGTCGCCACCAGCAGCCCCGCGGTCACCGCCACGGCGAAGAGCCCGGCGAGGAGGGCGATCCGCCCGGTCGAGGGGGTGCTCATCACCCCGGGCTCCCCCGCCCGCTCAAAGGATGCGCCGCCTCATGGCGGCGACGGAGAGGACGATGGACAGGAGGAGGAACAGGGACAGGTAGCCCATCTGGGTGTAGCCCGCGACCAGGTCGCCCCGGACCATCACGTCCCGGGCGGCCTGGGCGGAGTACGTCATGGGCAGGGACATGGCCAGGGGCTTCAGGAACTCCGGCAGGTTCTTGATCTTCCATACGATCCCGCAGAGGAAGAGCTGGGGGAACACGAAGATCGGCAGCATCTGCATCACCTGGAACTCGGAGTGGGCGAAGGTCGAGAAGAAGATCCCGAAGCCCTCCGCCGTGAGGATGGTCAGGACCAGCAGCAGGACCACCGGGAACATGCCGCCGGCGGTGGGGACGTCCAGCACGTAGAGAGCGAACCCCACGATGACGGCCGCCTGCACCATCGAGAAGGCCAGGAAGCCCCCGAAGTATCCGAGGACCAGGTCGAACCGGGTCAGGGGGGAGGCCAGCAGGCGCTCCAGCGTGCCGCCGGTGCGCTCCCGCAGGAAGCTGAGGGCGGTCATCATGAAGCCGAAGAAGAAGGCGAGGTAGGGGACGATCGCCGGCAGGTAGAAGTCGATCAGCTCCAGGTCGTGCCCGACGGCCCGCCGGATCTCGACATCCGGCGGGAGGATGTTGATCGACTCCGTGCAGCTCAAGGGGCACCCCGGGGGCGTGGTGATGGGGATCTCCGAGAGGACCCGCACCAGCGAGCGCTGGAGGCCCTGGGCGATGAGCATCACCTGCCCCGGATCGCCGCCGTCGACGTCCACGACGATGCGCCCGGGCTTCCCGGCGCTCCGGTCGGGGAGGAACTCCTTGGGGAAGGTGAAGATCGCCTGGACCTCGTCCCCACCGAGCGGGTCGGCGGCCGCGGTGGGGGGCGACACGATCTCGAAGGCCCCCTGCCCGGCGTCGGCGCCGCCGACCTCCACCAGAGCGTCCTCGAGCTGGGGCCGGTAGAAGTCGCTCGCCCCCTCGGCGACCACCGCCACCTTCATGGTCTCGCTGACGGAGTCGCGGACGACCCACGACACGAGCTGCATGATCACGACGGGGACGATGAAGATCAGGGCCATCTCGCGCCGATCCCGGAGGACCTGCAGGAAGAGGCGGAGAGCCAGGGCGAAGGTGCGCTGGCCGCTCACGCCCGCCTCCGGGCGAGCTGGAGGAAGGCGGACTCCACGTCGGGTGCCCCGGTCCGCGCCAGCAGGGCCTGGGCCGGCTCGCAGGCCAGGACCTCGCCGTACCGGAGCAGCGCCACCCGGCTGCAGCGGCTGGCCTCGTCCAGGTGGTGGGTCGACACGATGATCGTGGTGCCCTGGGAGTTCATCTTCAGGAAGTAGTCCCAGAACGCGGCCCGGAGTTCGGGATCGACACCCACCGTGGGCTCGTCGAGGATCACCAGGTCCGGCTCGTGGAGGATCGCCACGGCGAGGGAGGCGCGACGGCGCATGCCCCCCGAGAGCTCCCGCACCCGGTCGTCGGCCCGGTCCGGCAGGTCCACCAGCGCGAGGATCTCGTCGATCCGCCGGCGCCGTCGGCGCGCGTCCATGCCGAAGACCTGCCCGAAGAAGTTGAGGTTCTCCCGCACCGTCAGGTCGGGGTAGAGGGCCTCGTCCTGGGGCATGTACCCGATACGGCCCCGGGGACGGGGGTCGGGCATGCGGTGGCCCAGGACCTCGACGACGCCGCTGTCCGGGAGGCCCAGGCCCATGATCATCCGGTACAGCGTGGTCTTGCCGGCCCCGTTGGGTCCGATGACTCCGAGGGAGTCACCGTAGGGCACGTCCAGGGTGATGCCGCGCAGCACGTCCCTGCCGCCGAGCTTCAAGCGGACGTCCTGGAGCTTGATTGCGAGAGGGTCGCCACCCATGGCGGCGCATTCTAGGGAAGTCCGTGCGCGAGGGGAAGGGTGGGCGGCGGCCAGGGCCGCGCCTCCGGGGATCCTCGGGTCCGGTGAGGCGCGTCGGGAGGCAGGGGGACCTACGACCCGGCGTCGGGGACCGCCTCGCTCCGGCGCGACGAGCGCCGCTCCTCCCACTGGCGCAACTTGTTGCGGACGGTCTGGCGGGTGACCCCCAGGGAGCGGGCGACCTGCTCCACCGCCCCCCGTCCGGCGTGCCGGGCCAGCTCCTGGCGGATGATCTCCGCCTCGATCTCCAGGATCCGGTCCTTGAGCTGCCAGCCCCCCGCGGCCTGGAGGTCGACGTCGTAGCCCGCGAGGTCCAGGATCCGCACCGTCTCGCCCCCGCGCAGGCGGGCCACGACGCGCTCCACCGTCAGGCGCAGCTCCCGCACGTTCCCGGGCCACTCGTGATCCATCAGCCACCGGACCGCCTCCTCGGTGAAGGCGGGGGGTTCCAGCCGGCGCCTCTCCTCGCCGACGTCCCCGCACTGGACGAGGACGCGCTCCACCAGGGGAGGGACGTCGTCGGGACGCTCCCGGAGCGGGGGGATGTGGATGAGGGTTTCCGCCAGCTCGCAGTAGGCGTCCGAGGCGAAGGCGCCCCGGGCCGCCTCGGCGGCCAGGTCCCGCCGGGACAGACCGATGACGTCCGTCGTCCCCCCCGCCTCGGCGAGGAGGACCCGGAGGGCCTCGGCGGGCACCTTCTCGACGTGGGAGACCACCACCGTCCCCCCGCGCGCCTGCTGGACCCCCCGGGCCAGGATGGAGGACGCGCCGCCGTGGGGGAGGCGGGATCCGTCGACCTCGACCAGGTCGCCCCGGGGTGCTCCCGCCGCCTGGATCCGGCAGCGCCGGTGCAGGGAGCTGGCGACCAGCCTCTTGCCGGTGCCCGCCTCGCCCACGATGGCGACCCGGCGCCCCGTGGGGCGGGTGACGAGGTCGTCGACCTGCTCCATTACCCGGAACGTGGCGGGCGAGGCTCCCACGAACCCGTAGTCACCCCGCCATGCGGCGAAGTGGTAGCGGGAGCGGAGGCGGTGCTCGGTGCCCCTCAGCTCGTCGAGCAGGGCCGTGGCGAGCCGGGACATGCGCCGCAGTGTCTCCGTGCGCCTCCCCGTGAAGAGGCCGGGGCGCTCGTGGTGGTCCAGGTAGAGCACCCCCAGCACCCGCCCACGGGCGGCGAGGGGCCAGCAGGCCACCGAGCGCAGCCGCTCCCGGCGGATGGTCAGGAAGCTGGAGAAGTCGGGGTTGGAGCAGGCGTCCTCGGCGATGATGGGCCTGCCCGTCCGGAGGCACTCCGCCACCAGGGAGTGGCAGACCTCCCGAGCCTCGTGGGGGCGGATCTGGTAGAGGCAGCGGCGGGTCCCCGGCGCGACCCGGCCGCCGCCGTCGACCTCGATGAGGAACCCGCGGTCGGCCTCCAGGAGGCGGATCGCCTCCCCCAGCAGGCTGCGGGTGAGCCTGCCCCAGTCCTGCAGTCCCTGGGCCCTCTCCAGGACGCTGTCGATCACCGCGAGCCGCGAGGCGTCCTGGTCGCCCCCCGCCCAAGGGGGGCCGTGCCCGGCGGTCGCCGCCTCCACCCAGCTCCTGCGGCGCCGCAGCATCTCGGCGCCGACGGAGTCCCCCGCGCCTTCCAGCCGCTCCTCTTCGCGCCGAAGAAGCCCCGAAGCCACGTCGAGGTGACGGGCCACCTCGTCCATGCCGTCCGCCGCGGGGTCGCCCCGTGGGCCCTCCGCTTCGGCGAGCTTCGCCTCGACTTCTGCAACGTCCGCGGCCAGCCCGAGCTCCCGGTACAGCCCGATCGCCTCCCGCCACCGCGTGGCGGCGCCCTCCACCCGCCCCTGGCGGGCCTGGGCCTCTCCCAGGAGCACGAGCAGGCGGGCCCGGACCGACGTGCCGAGGGGGCCTGGGGAGGGATCGGCCTCCCCCAGGGCCTCCAGGGCGATGGACTGGGCCCGCTCGAGCTGGCCGCACCGCACGAGCGCGTCCACCACGCTCGCCGCGGCCTTCCTCGCCTCGATGAGGTTGCCGAGCTGGAGGAACAGCGCGCGGGCTCGCTCCAGCGGTTGGAGGCACTCCCCGGCGTGGTCGGCGTGGAGCAGCGTGAGGCCGAGGTTGAGGGACGCCGTGGCCAGCCCCACCTGGTCGTAGGACGCCTCTGCCTCCCTGAGGGCCGCCTGGAACATGGACACGGCCTCGCCGACCTCGCCGGAGCGCCGGGCCAGGAGCGCCAGGTTGTGGAGGGCGCTGAACGAGAGGCGCCGGTCGCCCAGTCGCTCCGCCCTCTCCGCCGCGTCCCGGTAGTCCTTCCGAGCGCCCTCCCCGTCCCCCGCGAGCATCCGCCCGTTGCCGCGGGCCAGGACCAGCCGGCCGAGGATGGACTCGTCCCCCCCCGCGGCCGCCTCGGCCAGGGCCTGGTCCGCCTCGGCCAGGCCCTCCTGGATCCTCCCCGCCCGGCAGAGGGCCTGGGAGCGGCGGAGCCGGACGGGGGTGAGGTGGTGAACCCCGAGGCCGGGCTCCGCCAGCATCTCCGCAGTCCGGGCGAGAGCCGAGTCCAGGTCGAGGGCCGCGAGGTCTGCCTCCACCAGGCGCAGGCCGATCCGAGCCATGGCGTCGGAGCGGGCCTCCCCCCGCGGGAGCATCCGGGCGGACCTCCAGGCCCCCTCCAGCAGGTCCCTCCCCGTGGCCGTCTCCCCCAACCGAAGCACGCAGGTCCCCGCGAGCTCCTGACAGGCGGCTCGGTCCGCCTCGTCGATGCCCGGCGCGGCGGCGCAGCGGCGGGCCAGGGCCAGGAAGCCGTCCGGCGGCCCCGGGGGGTCCGGCATCCGGCCCAGGCGGGCGAGTTCCGCCGCCGCGAGGGCGGAGGCCCCGGCTCCGAGCAGGTGCTCCAGCCACTCCAGGTGGACCGCCGAACCCAGCACGGTGGCATCCCCCGACTTGGCCTCGGCGGCGGCGGCGTGGAGGGCCTCCCGTCTCGCCTCGGGCACCCCGGAGGCTAGGGCCGCCGCCAGGTCGGGATCGGCGACCCTGGCGGAGTCGTCTCCGCGCCCCCGGTCGAGCTGGACCAGCCCAAGCACCTCCAGGCGGTCCAGGTCCGCCAACGCACGACGGCCGAGGACGCGGGGGGCGGCGCCGCGGGCGACGCGGCCCACCACCGCCAGTTCCCGGAGCGTCTGGGCGAGGGAAGGGGGAAGGTCGGGGGGCAGGGCGGGTGGGTGGGGCGCGGCGGCGTCCGAGGCCCCCTCCGGGGGGGGCGTGGGATCGCCTGGTGGACCGGCCCCAGCCCCCGCGAGCAGGGCCAGCACCCTCCCCGGCCGACCGTCGGTCCGCCGGAGCACCGAGCGGCACCACGCGGGGGGGAAGTGACGTCCTCGGGCTGCCCGCTCCGAGAACCGGAGGAGGGCACGCTCCGACAAGGGCTCCAGGTCCAGGCGCGCGGCCGACGGAGCGGCACGGTCCAGCGGCGCCAGCGCCTCGCCGCGGGAGGCCACGATGGCGGAGACCCCCGCGAGGGAGGGTGAGGCCAGGAACTCCGCCAGGAGCCCGAACGCCTCGGTGTCGAGGTCCTCGGGTCGATCGACGAGCAGGCACGCCGGAGCGAGGTCCAGGACCTCGACCGCGTGCCCCACCGCGCGGAGGACCGCCCGCCGCCGCTCGGCGGCCCCGGGTTCCCCCGGGTTCGGCAGAGCCGCCGCCTGGAGGCGGCCCAGGGCTTCCCGGGCTGCGGGGAAGGCCCCTGACTGCGCTCCGTGGCGGAGGAGCCCGGCGACGTCTCCGAAGAGCCGGGCGACTCCCCAGCCCTCGTGGCGGACCCCCAGGGTGCGGACCCCCTCCTCCGGCAGCCAGGCCGCCATCTCGTCGAGGAGTCGGGACTTCCCCGCGCCGGCGGGCCCGCCGACGAGCAGCGCCGCGGGCACGTCGGGGTCGCCTATCCCCGCGGCCCGGACCGCCTGGCGGAGTCCGTCCCCGTCGATCCACTCCACCGGGGGCGTCGCGGCGGGGTGGGGTGGGGGGCCCGGATCCCCCAGGAGGGAGGCGACCTCCGCGGCCACCGCGTCGATCGACGGGGGCCGGTCGTGGGGCGCGTCGGCCAGCAGGCGGCGCAGGAGGGCCCCCTCCGGCCCGGGGACCGATCCCGGCGACCGCCTGTCGGGGAAGTCACGGCCGAGGAGGCGATGGAGGATCACCCCCAGGGAGTACAGGTCGGATGCGCGGGAGGGAGCCTCGCCCCGGATCGACTCGGGGGCGAGGTACGGCTCCGTACCCTCGACGTAGCCGCCATAGCCCAGCGGTCTCTCGGTGTCCGCGAGGGCCAGGTCGATGAGGAAGACCCCGCGGGAGGCCACGACGATGGCGTTCTCGGGCTTGAGATCCCGAACCACCAGCCCGCGGTGGTGGAGGCCCGAGACGGCGTCCACGAGGGACGCGAAGCGCCGCAACGCCTCTTCCCGCCCCAGGTCCTCGCCGGGGGCCAGGAGGGGCGGGCCCTCCAGGAACTCCATGGTGAACCACGCGAAGCGGCCGTCCCGCCCCTGGTCCGGCGGGGGCGCTCCCGCCCACGAGGGGGCCCGGTCGGCGTCCACCACCAGGAGGTCCAGGGCCGTGGGGATGCGGCAGCCCCGGAGTAGCCGGCAGAGACGGAACTCGTTGATGACGGCGCGGAGCTCGGGGCTCCCTGGGCGCCCGAAGGTGCCCTTGGCGGCGACATCCCGGGCGGCCACCCGGTCGAAGACCAGGTCCACCCGGCGCGGACCGTTGCGGTGAAGGCACCGGCGATGCTCGTAGCGGATGTCTTGGGGGCCGGTCATCGCGGCGGCGGATCGGGTTCCTCGTCCGACGGACCGCTCCATGATAACCGGGAGGACGCGGCGGGTCGCGGTGGACGGAGCGGCCCGACTTCGGGTCAGGCCGATGTGCGCGGTCCGATGCTTGCCCGCGGTGGGGGGCACCCGCTATAAGACTGCTCCCATTTCGCGCGGCGCCCCCGCGCGTCCACCGCCGCGGGCACCGATTCCACGCCCGCGCCTCCTCTCCGCCAGGGAGTCGTCGATGTCCGGTATCAGCTTCGAGCTCTCCGAGACCCAGCAGCAGTTCCAACAGCTCGCGCGGGACTTCGTCCGCAGCGAGGTCATCCCCGCGGCGGCCCATCACGACGAGACCGGCGAGTTCCCCCGCGCGGTCCTCGAGAAGGCCTGGGCGGCGGGCCTGATGAACACCCACGTGCCCGAGGAGTACGGGGGCCTGGGGCTCGGAACCCTGGACGGGTGCGTCATCGCCGAGGAGATGGCCTACGGCTGCACCGGGATCGGCACGGCCATGGAGGCCAACACCCTCGCGGAGATGCCCGTCATCGTCGCGGGCAACGACGACCAGAAGCGTCGCTACCTCCAGCCGATGGTGGAGCGCCTCGGCTTCGCGGCCTATGCCGTCACCGAGCCCGGGGCGGGCTCCGACGTCGCCGCCGCCAAGACCACCGCGCGCCGTGACGGCGACACGTATGTCATCAACGGCACGAAGATGTGGATCACCAATGCCGGGGTGGCCGACTGGTATTTCGTGCTGGCCAAGACGGATCCCGACGCGGGGGTCAAGGGCTTCAGCGGGTTCATCGTCGACCGGGCCAGCCCGGGGATCACGGTGGGCAAGAAGGAGATGAACATGGGCCAGCGGGCGAGCGACACCCGCGGCCTGACGTTCGAGGACGTGGTGGTGCCCGCCGCCAACCGGCTCGGCGAAGAGGGGCAGGGCTTCGTCATCGCCATGAAGGCCTTCGACAAGACCCGGCCCCTGGTGTCGGCCGCCGCCGTGGGCCTCGCCCGGAGGGCCATGGACGAGGCCGTCGCCTACGCCCGGGAGCGCAAGACGTTCGGCAGGCCCATCGCCGCCCACCAGGCCATCGCCTTCATGATCGCCGACATGGCCAAGGACATCGAGGCGGCCCGGCTCCTGGTGTGGCGGGCGGCCTGGGAGATCGACCAGCACCGGCGCAACACGCGCTTCGCCTCCTACGCCAAGGCCTTCGCCGCCGACACCGCCATGCGGGTGGCCACCGACGCCGTCCAGGTCCTCGGCGGCTATGGCTACAGCAAGGAGTACCCCGTCGAGAAGCTCATGCGGGACGCCAAGATCTTCCAGATCTACGAGGGCACCTCGCAGATCCAGCGCCTGATCATCGGCAAGGAGATCTTCGACCGCTGAGCGGTCGAGGCGAGCGCATCCGTGGGGATGCCCGGCGCCGGATGAGGAGCGCCCGGCCGCGGCCGCGCCCCCTTCGCCGGCCTTGACAGGACGCCCTCCCCCCCCTATGGTCGCGGCCTCGTGCATCCCGGGGCCAACCATCTTGTCGTTGCAGAATCCGTCCGTCCCGAACGAGCCCACCCCCGAGGGGGAGGCCCCCGAGGGCGCCTCGTTCACCTTCTCCGAGTCGAGCTGGGAGTCCCTCGGGGTCAGCCCCTCCGTCGTCGAGTCCCTCCACGCCTTCGGTTACGCCCGTCCCACCCCGGTGCAGGCCGCGGCGCTCCCGCCGGCCCTCGCCGGGCGCGACATCCTGTGCCGCAGCAAGACCGGCACCGGCAAGACGGTGGCCTTCGTCCTGCCGATGATCGAGAAGCTCGCCTCCGGCACCGGCCTGCCCCAGGCGCTGGTGCTCTGCCCCACCCGCGAGCTCGCCCTGCAGGTCGCCGCCGAGGCGGAGCGCTTCGCCCCCGCACGGGGACTCCGGGTGGCGACGATCTACGGCGGCGTCGCCATCGGCCCCCAGGCCGACGCGCTGGCTCAGGGCTACGAGCTGGTGGTCGGCACCCCCGGCCGGGTGCTGGACCACATCCGTCGCAAGAGCTTCCGGACTGAGGGCATCCGCTTCGCCTGCCTGGACGAGGCCGACGAGATGCTCTCCATGGGCTTCTACGAGGAGGTGACCGGCATCCTCGACCGCCTCCCCGCGGCGCGCCAGATGTTGCTGTTCTCGGCGACGGTGGAGGAGTCGGTCCGTGCCCTCATCCGGAAGTACCTGAAGGAGCCCGAGGAGATCTTCCTCTCCACGGACGTGCGGACGGTGGAGGGTGTCACCCACGTCCTCTACGAGACCACCACCGAGTACCCCAAGCCGCGCCAGCTCCTCCACGTCGTCGAGCTCGAGTCCCCCGAGAGCGGCATCATCTTCTGCAACACCCGCGAGGATACCGGCGTGGTGGCGCGGTTCCTGTCGAGGCAGGGGCTGGACGCCGAACCCCTCTCGTCGGACCTCAACCAGCGCGCCCGCGAGCGGGTGATGGGGCGGATCAAGAGGGGCGAGATCCGCTTCCTCGTCGCCACGGACATCGCCGCCCGGGGGATCGACATCAGCGATCTGACCCACGTCTTCAACTACAGCCTGCCCGAGGACCCCGCGGTGTACCTGCACCGCGTGGGGCGCACCGGACGCATCGGCAAGACCGGCACGGCGGTGTCGCTCTGGTCGGGGCGGGAGCTCCAGTGCCGTAAGGTCCTGCAGAGGACCTACAACATCCAATTCATCGAGAAGCCGCTGCCCTCCCGGGAGGAGGCGCTGCGGATGTTCGTGGAGAGACACGTGGAGGAGCTCAAGTCGGTCGTCGGCCAGGTGGCGTACGAGGGGTACCTGCCGATGGTCCAGGAACTCAAGCAGCGGGAGGACGGCGATGCCCTGCTCGCCGTGGCGCTGCGCGGGTTCTTCATCTGGCATCGCATGGAGATGAAGCGCCGGGCCGCCGAGGCCTCCGGAGAGACCGAAGAGGAGGCGGCGCTCCTCGCGGAGCCCGCGTTCCGGCCCCGGAGCGCCGGGGAGAGGGGCGGGAGGCGAGGAGGGGAGCGCCCCCGGGAGCGGGACCAGGGTGGACGGGCCGGAGGGTCGGAGCGGGGGGGCCGTGGTGGTCGCTCCGAGCCGGTGGGTCGCGGCACCCGGGGTCGCGGCCCGAGTGCGGACGCCGCCGAGGCCAGGCCGGCCGCGCAGACCGCCGTCACCCCCGCAGCCCCCGCGGAGTCCGCGGCCGAGGCGGAGCCGGGCACCGATCCCGCGCGTCGTCGCCGCCGCAGGAGGAGCCGCGGTCGTGGCGAGGGGCGCGGCGAGGGGGATGGAGCCCGGTCCGAGCCGCGGGCCGCGGGAGCCGCCGGAGACTCGGCTCCCCCCGCATCGGGCGCGGCGCCGGAGTAGGTGAGAGAGGGGTACGGCGGGCCGACGTCCCGCGGGGCGGGGCGATCCGCCTCAGGCGACGGCGCTCTCCGCCCCGGGGTGGCCCGGCGGCATGGTGGCGAGGCGCCCGTGCAAGCTGGAGCGCATGGCCAGGGCGGCCCCCATGCACAGGAGCATCAGCCCTCCGGCGGCGACGAAGGGGGCCGACACGCCCAGGCGGTCGAAGATCACCCCCCCCGCCGTGGGTCCGACGATGCGGGCCAGGCTGCCGATGGACTGGTGGAGGCCCAGCACGCCGCCCTGCTGGTCCTGACGGGAGAGGCGGCTGACCAGGCTGTTGACCGAGGGCATGTTGAGGCCGTTGCCCACGGCGATGGTGGCGCTGAGGGCGAGCAGGGCGGGCACCCCGCCCACCGTCGGGAGCAGCGAGAAGCCCACCCCCACCAGCAGCAGTCCCGCGGGGAGCAGCCGGGTCTCCCCGAAGCGGCGCATGAGGGGGCCGATGGCGCCCCCCTGCACCAGCACCACCCAGACCCCGATCCAGGCGAAGACATACCCGATCCGCTGCGGTCCCCAGTCGAACCGCCCCTTCATGAAGAGGCTGAAGGCCACCTCGAAGCAACCGAACGCCGACACCATGGCGAAGTTGAGGGCGAGGACGCCGCGGATCCCCGGGGCGCCCAGCGCGTCCCGGAGCGCCGCGCGCCGCGGCGAGGCGGCCCCGCGACGGCGGCGCTCCCGGGGGAGGGTCTCCGGGAGGACCCGGTAGGCGAGCACCAGGTTGATCGCGCCCAGCAGGGCCGCGAAGAGGAAGGGTGGGGCGAAGGTCGTGGGCACCATGGCGGCGGCCACCCCCGGGCCCGCCAGGCCCGCGATCCCGGCCTTGAGGGACGCGGTCACCGCCTCCGTCCCGAGCACACCGCCGATGGCGGGCCCGAAGATGAAGCCGAGGCCGAAGGCGGCCCCGATCACGCCCATGCCCTTGCCCCGCTCCTCGGGAGTGGTGATGTCCGCCACCACGGCCTGGGCGGTCCCGATGTTGGCCCCGGCGATCCCGGCGAGGACCCGGGCGCCGAACAGGAGGGCGAGGCTGCTGGTCATGGCGGCGACGGTCATCGCCACCACGCCGCCGGTGATGCTCAGCAGCAGGATCGGGCGGCGCCCCACCCGGTCGCTCAGGCGCCCCCAGAGGGGAGCGAACAGGAACTGCATCGCCGAGTAGCTGGCGGCCAGGAGCCCGATCTGGGACTTGGAGGCGTCGAACTCGTCAGCGAGCAGCGGCAGCATCGGGACCACGATCCCGAACCCGACGAGGTCGATGAAGACGATCAGGAAGACGACCGAGAGCGGGCTGCGGTCCCTCATGAGAGCACCGGGGCGGAGGGCGCGCCGCGGACGGGACATCCCGTCCCCTCCGGCGCTTTACCTGCATCCTGGTATGGGTTAACTACTTCGGACCTCGCGAAGGGAGCGATCGCCCACCATGTGGCGTCAAGCACAACGTCCTCGCCCGGAGCGCAAGACGCCGGTCGAAGTGGAGATGATGCGGCAGACGTGCCTCCTGGCCGCCGCCACTTTGAAGATGATCGGGCGCCATGTCCAGCCCGGCGTGTCCACACAGGCGCTCAACGATCTCTGCGACGAGTTCATCCGGGACCACGGGGCCATCCCCTCCCCCTTGAACTACAAGGGCTTTCCCCGGTCCATCTGCACCAGCGTCAACGAGGTCGTCTGCCACGGGATCCCCTCGGCGAGGCAGGTCCTCCGGGAGGGGGACATCGTCAACGTCGACGTGACGACGCTCCTCGGCGGCTTCCACGGCGACTGCTCGGCGACCTTCTGCGTCGGCCAGGTCTCGAAGGAGGCCCGCCACGTCGTCGAGGTCTCCCGCCAATGCCTGGCCCTGGGCATCGAACAGGTCCGGCCGGGCGGGCACATCGGCGACATCGGGGCGGCCATCGAGAGGCACGCCCACGCGGAGGGGTGCTCGGTGGTGCGGGACTTCTGCGGCCACGGGATAGGCCGCCAGTTCCACTGCGCCCCCGAGGTGCCCCACTTCGGCCGGCGGGGCGAGGGGGAGGAGATGTTCCCGAACCTCACCTTCACCATCGAGCCGATGATCAACCTCGGCCGGCCCGAGACCCGGATCCTCGGCGACGGATGGACCGCCGTGACCGTGGACCGCAAGCTGTCCGCCCAGTTCGAGCACACGCTGCTGGTGACCCGGTCGGGGGTCGACGTGCTCACCGACCCCGAGAAGCTGCGGGGCACCCGGCACGAGGCGCTGCTCTAGTAAGCCCCGTCTCCCTGGCAGCCCGAGCCCCGGTGTTCACACCGTCCGCACTCGGGAGGACCGGCCTCGTAACCCGCCCCCGAGCCCCGGCCGCTCGCGCCGACGTTGGAGACGCTCATCAGCCGCCGGACGCGGCCTCCGCCGTCCCCCCGGTCCCGGCACAGGGCGCCGCAGGTCTCGAGGGGAGGGTCCGAGAGCCTCTGCATCGTCTCGAAACGCTCGCCGCAGGTCTCGCAGTGGTACTCGTAGATGGGCATGCGCTCCTTCCCGCCCGCGCCCGCCGCGGGTCCGTCCTTCCCTTCCGCCGCCCCCCCCGAGCCTCCGGGCCTGCTCTCAGGCGACGATCTCCTCGCCTCCGTCCACGCGGATCACGTTCCCCGTCACCCAGCCGAAGCGGGGATCGGTCATCGCCGCGATCACGCCGGCGACGTCCTCGGGGGTGGTCCGCCTCCCGCCGGGGTTGCGCTCCAGCGCCCCGGAGAGAAGCGCGTCGCTCCCGGGGATCTTGCGGAGGGCCGGTGTGTCGGTCACTCCGGCACACAGCGCGTTGACGGTGATCCCCCGGGGCATCAGCTCGAACGCGAGCTGCCGGGCGATGGCCTCCAGGGAGGCCTTGGCGGCGCTGACCGGCCCGTACTTGGGGATCACCCGGGAAGCGCCGGAGCTGGTCATGGCGAAGACCCGGCCACCGGGACCCATGAGGCCCCGCCCCACGATCTCCTGGGTCCAGTAGAGCAGGGAGCTGGCCATCACCTCCAGGGTCATCTGGAGCTGGGCGCGGGTGGTGCGCTCCTTAGGGTCCTCGGAGACGAAGGGCTTCAGGCTGCCGAAGGCGAGGCTGTGCATCAGCACCTGCACGCGCCCCGGCTGCTCCCGCAGGATGGCCTCGATCCGCCCCGCCGTCTCGACGATCGTGTCGGGGTCCGCGGCGTTCACGTTGAAGAACACCGCGCGGCGCCCGGCGGCCTCGACCCGCCTCCGCGCCGCCTCCGCGAGTTCGATGGTCTGGCGCCGGTCGAGGTGGACGCCGAAGACGTGGAACCCCGACTCCGCCAGGGCCGCGGCCGACGCCGCTCCGAAGCCGCTGCTCGCACCCAGCACCAGGGCCCAGCGCTCGCTCTCCATGGGGACGCGCTCCCGCCGGGACGGAGGGCACGCCCACCGGGGGTGCGCCCGCGGCCCGTCGCTCCGTCAGAGGGTCTTCTTCACCGTGGCCTGGGACGCCGCCGCCGCGCCGCCCCCCCCCTCGCGGTCCTGGTTCCGCGCCGCCTTGAGCGCGTCGAGCTGGGCCTGGGCGCTGGCGGAGGCGGTCTTGGAGCGGACCCTGGCGAGGCGGGCGTCGAGGCTCGTCTCTCCGAGCTCCTTGTTGATGTCCGCCTCGGCCTCCAGCTTGGCGACGCTCTCCCGCACGTTCTCCAGGGCCTTGATGTCGGCCTCGGTGGAGAGCCCGGACAGGGATTCCTGGATCTTGACGCGGGCCTGGGCGGTCTCCTTGCGGGCGACCATCTCGTCCTTCTCGCGCTTGAGCTTGTCGATCTCGGCCTGGAAGGAGAGCAGGGCGCCCTTGGCGTCGTCCGCCTGGCCCGAGACCTTCTCCAGGTCGGTCTTGATCTGCTCGATCTGCCCCTGCAACTGGTCCTTCTTCTGGATCAGCACCAGGGCGACCTCGTCGTCGCCGGAGTCCACGGCGACGGGGAGCTGGGCGGCGACGTCCCGCAGTTCCCGGGACTTCACCTCCAGGTCCTTCTGGAGGTTGTTGCGCAGGTAGATGATGTTGCTGACCGCCTTCTTGAGGTCCTGGTACTGCCGGACCCGGTCGTTGATCGCGGCCTCGTACACGGCCTCGGGGTTCTCGGCTTCGCGGCTGCCGATCCACAGGCTGAGGAAGCCGCGCCAGAGGTTGCCGAGGCGGCCGAAGAATCCGGCATTGGATGCCATGTTCGAATCTCCCAGGTTCCGGACCCCGATACGGCGGCGGCGATGCCGGTATTTCCGCCCCGCGGCAAGGCGCCCGCGAGGGAGCCCATTCTAGCGTTCGGGGCGGGGCCGGGCAATCGACGGCAAGCGGAGATCCGCGCGTGGTACCGCGCCTCCGGCGGCCCATCCCGACTCCCCCGACCGATGGGGGACCCGTCCGGTGCGCTATGATTCGCCGTCGCCCTTCCCCGCGCGCCCCGCCCCTCCGGGCCGGCCGGTGCCTTCGCTCTCCTCTCAACCCCGCGGCCCGCTCGGGGGCCCCTCGGACGTCCCCCCAGGTGATCCCAGGTCCGGCCCGCACGCTGCAATTCCTGGCCGGGCTCCTCGCCTGGACCCTCGTCGCGTTGCCCGCGCAGGCGAAGGACCGCGTCCTGTACGAGCTCGACGCCCGCCTCTCTCCGGAGGGGGATCGCGTGGACGGGGACCTCGACGTGGTGTTCACCAACGGCGCGGGGGCCCCCGTCGACCGCCTGGTCCTGCTCCTCTACGGGCGCAGGTTCATCAGCCCCGTCCCGGGCCTCAGCGACATCACCTGGGACCGGGTCTATCCGAGGGGGTTCGACCGGGGGGACCTGGAGCTGCTGGACGCCTGGTCCGGCGGCGAGATGCTGCCACCGGCGGTGGCCGTGCCCGGATCGATGCTCCAGGGTGGCGCCATGGGAGAGGGCACGGTGGTGGTCCAGCCCCTCGCCGGGCCCCTGGCCCCCGGCGACACCGTGCGGTTGGCGTTGCGTTTCCGCGCCGCCGTGCCCCGGCGGTTCGGCACCTTCGGGACCTACCGCGACCAGACGACCCTGAGCGGGGGGTGGTATCCCTACGTCGCCGACCGCCACCCGGATGGGGACTGGGCGGTGGACGCCCCCGCGCCGGTGGCCCGCTGGCGGGCGGCGGTCCTGCCGCCCCCGGGATGGAGGACCGTGCTCAACGGTGTGGTCCACGAGCCCGGCGTTCCGGCCCGCTACGAGGGGACGGCACGCCACCTCTCCCTGGTGACGGGCCGCCGCCTCCAGGCGACGGAGCGCCGGACCCCCGCGGGGCCCTACGTCTACTGCTCCGCGGGCGCCCCCCCCTCCCGCTCGGAGTGGCGGGACCTCGACGCCACGCTGGGAGCCACCCTGGGGCACATGGACGAGGTCGGCGCTCCCCGGCCCGCCGCTCCCCCCGTCCTGGTGGAGGTCCCCCTGCGCGTCCGCCTCGTGGAGCTCGCCGAGGGCATGGTCCTGGTCACCGACCGCCTCTACCACAGTGTTCCCCTCCCCGAGCGGTGGGAGGACGGGTACGTGGCCCGGGCGGTCATGGCCGAGCGGCTGCGGCCGTTCACGGCGCGCTTGGAGCGCGAGGTCGACGCCCCCGACGTCGCCGACGGCATCGCGTGGTGGCTCCTCCCCGGCTACCTGAAGAGGCGCTTCCCGAAGCGGCTCACGGTGGTGGACATCCTCCAGCCCTTCGGCGCGATCCCAGACATCGACCGGATGCTCCAGACGCCGGCATTTCCCTTCTACGACGAGTACTTCGCCAATCCCTACGCCTTCGACCCCCTCCGAGACGACGTCTCGCGGTGGCACCGCGCCGACATGGGGCCGAGGGTGCTCTTCGGCAAGCTCGCCGCCCGGACCGGCATCGCCTCGATGCGCGGGGCGGTGGGCGCCTACGTCCGCTCCCTGGGGGAGGCCGTCCGCGGCCTGCCGTGGCTGGTCCTGCTGCGTCAGCGGACCGGGGTGGACGCGGCCGGGTTGTGGTCGGCGTACGCCCGGGCCCACCCGGGCGTCGACTTCTCGGTCCAGCTCCGCCGGCTCCCGGGGCTTGACGCCCAGGGGCGGCGGGGAGTCGAGATCACCGCGCGGCGGGACCAGCTCTGGGGGGACCCCGACTCCCCCGAGCGTGTCGGTGTGCGGGTGGACTTCCTGGGGCGGCCGCCGGGTCGTGGGCGCTCCTACCGCCTGTCCTGGGACAGCGCCGGCGACGGATCGGAGCGCGCGGTGCGGCTGCCGGCGGACGGCCCCGTCGCCTTCGCGAAGGTCGACGCCGCCGAGTCGTTGCTCGAGGTGGACGCCGAGGGGCGCCCCCTGAAGTCGAACAACCGGGTCCCGACGGGCCTCCGGGCCTCCCTGCTGGCCGGCGTGCTGTCCTTGGACCTCGCCACCGGGGACATCGACGCCTTCGCGGGGGTGGCGGTGAGGCGGGACCGGGACAGCCGCCACCAGTTCTTCGCGCAGCTCTTCCACGATCCCTCGTCGCTCGTGGGCCTCGGGATCGGCTACAGCTTCTACTTCGGCGAGCAGGTCGACGGGGTGTTCCGGCGCAACCGCCTCGGGATCTCGGTGGACGCCGCCCTGCTGGACCCGGCCTACGCCGTCGTCCACAGCACCCCCGTCTCCGTCGGCGCGGCCCTGAGCTATCGTTTCGACAGCCGGCGGGCCACCCTCTTCCCCACCCGGGGCTTCCGGGCGCGGGCGTCGGTGTTCGGGGGGTACGAGGTCTCCCGGGGAGGGCCCGCGCTGGGCGAGTACGGGGACTACATCGGAGTCGACCTGGAGGCGCAGGCCCTCGCGCCCCTGAGCCGCGACCACGTGATCGGGATCCAGGTCAAGGCGGGGCTCATGACGGCGACCCTCCAGCACCGGCTCTTCTCTCTCGGGGGCGCGTCCGACCTCAGGGGCCTGCCGGCGGGTTCCTCCCTGGGGCCGGGGAAGGTCTTCCTGGGCGCCGAGTGGCGGCACGTCTTCGAGAGGGACTGGGACGTCCCCCTGCCCCTGGCGCGCCTCCGGGGGGTGCAGGGGGCCCTCTTCGTCGAGTCGGGTTGGGTGGGGAGGGATCCCCGCTACCTCGAGGAGTGGCGGGTGGGCTTCGGATACGGGCTCCGCTTCTACCTGGACTTCCTCGGCGTCCTGCCCGGCGTGACCGGCTTCGACGTCGCCTTCAGCCCCGACGCCCCCGTCGGGAACCTGCTGCCCCTGCCGATGCAGGTCTACTTCGTCGGCGGACAGTCGTTCTGAGGCGGCGTGGTGAGGGTTTCGATGCGGCTCCGCGCCCTCCTGGTCCTGCTGGCGCTGCTCCCGGCCTGCGCGCCCCGCCCGGTGCTCCTCGCCCGGGGGCTGCTGGGCCGATCCGACCTGCGGATCGGGGCGCGGGACCTGCGGGACGACTGCTCGGGGCTGGTGATCGGCTGCTTCGCGGCCTCCGGGACCACCATCGTCGACCCCGCCGTCCCGGCGCCCTCGGGCACCGCGGCCCTCCACGACTCCCTGGCCTCCCGCGGGCGGACCTTCCGGGACGGACCGCCCCGGGCCGGTGACCTCGTCTTCTTCGACGACACCTGGGACGCCGACGGCGACGGCGCCCGGGGCGACCGCCTCACCCACGTCGGCATCGTCGAGGGGGTGTCGAAGGAGGGGGTGGTCCGCTTCCTCCACTACGCATCCGGGGAGGTGAGACGGGGCCGCCTGGACCCTGGCCGGCCTGCCCTCCACGCCGATCCCGCCACCGGCGAGGAGGTGAACTCCTGGCTGCGGCGCCGATCCCATCCCGAAGAGACCGGGCTCCTCGCGGGGGAGCTCTTCGCCGGGTACGGCCGTCCCTGAGCCGTCCCGGCCCCCACCGTCCCGGCCCTGTGGTACAAGATCGGCGCCTCCGTCGGTGAGGCACGGAGCCGCGCCCATGCTCGATGCGCTTCGCCTCCTGGGGATCGCGCCCCTCGCCCTCGCCCTCGTCGCCGCCGGCTGCGAACCGGACCCGGACGCCGACGACGACACCGCGGACGACGACACCGCGGACGACGACGACACCGCGGACGACGACACCGCGGTCGGGGAGATCACCCTGGCCCACACCCCGCCCAAGGGTGCGACGGAGGGCGAGGACGTGCCCCTCGCGGCGACGGCCCAGGACGACGGTGGCGACGTCACCGAGGTGCTGGTGCACTACCGGAACGTCGGCGACGCCGACTTCGTCCAGGCCGCCCTGGCCTCGGGGGGTGGGGCCGACTGGTCGGGTGCGATCCCCGGCGCCCACGTCTCCTCCCACGGGCTGGAGTACTGGCTCCAGGCCACCGGCCCGTCGGGCTCCGCCGTGGCCCCCGAGGGCGCGCCTTCCAGCACCTACGTCCTCGACACCGCCAACGTCTCCCCCCCGCCGCCCGAGGACTTCCACGCCTGGTACGACTGGTCCGGCGCCGCCGTCGAGGCGCGCTGGGCGCCCTCGGTCCACCTGGACGTCGCCTCGTACGAGGTCTTCCGATCCGACGACGAGACGGTGGACGAGGGGGACGACCTGGTGGGCTCCGGGGACGGGACGGCCACCTCGGTCGCCGTCCCCGACGACGTCGACGGCACCCTCGCCTCCGGGTACTCCTGGTGGGCGCTGAGGGTGACCGACGACCACGGCGAGACCGCGTGGAGCCCGGCCCGGAGGACGAGCAACCTGCACCTCTACGAAGGCTTCATCGGCAACTCCAGCCCCAACGCCATGGCCTCCGACGGCAAGTTCAACCTGCCCACCGGCATCGACGTCGACGCCGCCGGCCGGATCTACGTCGCCGACTCCAGCAACCATCGAGTCCAGGTCTTTGACGCGGCCGGGCAGTTCACCGGCAAGCTGGGCAGCCAGGGGACCGGCCAGGGGCAGTTCCAGCTCCCCTGGGACGTGGCCGTGGACTCCGGAGGGAACCTGTGGGTCGCCGAGTACCAGAACCACCGTGTCCAGGTGGTGGACGGATCGGGGACCTTCCGGCTCCAGCTCGGCACCGGGAGCAACACCGAGGCCGAGGGCGGCTTCTGGTTCCCCGTCTCCGTCGACACCGACGACGACGGCTTCGCCTACGTGGTCGACGCCCACAACGCCCGGGTCCAGAAGTTCGCCCCCGACGGCGCGTTCCTGGAGGCGTGGACCGACGCCGGCGGGACCCCGTTCTCGGCCATGGGGGGAGTCTCCTGGAGCGCCGCCCACGGTGGGCTCCTGGTCACCGATCAGGGGCTGGACCGCGTGTTCCTGCTGAGCACCGACGGCGAGCTGGTCGCGGACATGGGCTCCCCGGGCACCGGCGACGGGCAGTTCACCGAGCCCCACGGGGCCTGTGGCACCGCGCCGGGCTTCGTCGTGGTCACCGACGGCGACAGCGCCCTGGCGGTGGCGGCGAGCCACCGGCTGACGATCTTCGATCCCGATGGTGATTTCTCATGGTATTTCGGGGATTTCGGCTCCGCCGAGGGGGAGTTCTCCGTCCCCTCGGACTGCGTGAGCGCCCCCGACGGCACTCTCTGGGTCGTCAACCGCATCGACTACCGGGTCCACCGCTACGGCCCGTAGCGGTGGCGGGGGGGCGGGGGGACCCGTCCCGGGGGAGAGCCAGATGAGCGCACCCGCGCGCGCCGAGGTCGCGTCCCCGGCTTCCCCGGCCCGTCTCGTCCTGGACGTGTTCGTCGACCCGTCGCGGGCGATGGAGGCGGTGGCGACGGCGGCCCGGCCCCTCGCCTGGATCCCCGTGCTCCTGGTCCTGGCCGCCTCCGAGGTCTCGGCCGTCGCCCTCTCGCGCCGGATGGACATCGCCGCCATGACCGAGAAGGCCCTGCGGTCGAGCTCGGCGGCGGCGTCCCTGAGCGAGGCCCAGATCCAGTCCGCCATCGACGTGCAGGTGAAGGTCGCGCCCTTCCTGATGCTGGTGGGGGCTCCCCTGGCGGTGGGCGCGGCGCTGTTCTTCCGGGCCGGCGTAGCCCACCTCGGCATGCGTTTCCTTGCCGGCGGGCGGGGCGCCTTCGGCCGCACCTTCGCGGTGATCGCCTGGGCCTACCTCGTGGAGGCCGTCAACGCCCTGGCCACGGCGGCGGTGGTGTGGGCTCGGCCTCCGGTCACCGAGCAGCCCACCACCTCGCCCCTCATGTCCCACGTCGCCGGCCTCCTCCCGGCGGGCGCGCCCCTGCCCCTGGTGGCGGGGCTGTCCGTCCTGGATGCGTTCAACCTCTGGTTCGCGCTGGTCGCCGGGATCGGGCTCGCCCGGGTGCACGGAGCGTCCCGGAGTGCGTCCTGGACGGTGCTCGGGCTGCTCTTCGCGCTGGTGGGGCTATGGCTTGCTGGGATGGCGGCGCTCGCGCAGATCGCGTCTCCATCCTGACGGAGGCGCCTGGTGAACCGCCGATTCCTCATCGCCGCGGGGGTGATCGCCGCCCTCGCCCTCCTGATCGCGGTCTCGGTGGTCTCCAGCGGGACCGGAGGGGGGACCGAGGTCTACGTCCAGCCCGCCTCCCGCCGTGACCTGAAGTCCGAGGTGGCGACGAGCGGGCTCATCGAGGCGCGGAAGGCCGTCAAGATCGGCGCCGAGGTCGCGGGCACCATCAGCGAGGTCCTGGTGGAGCCCGGACAGGGGGTGCGGGTGGGCGATCCCCTGGTCCGGATCGACGAGGAGAGCGTCGCCGCCGAGGTCGAGCGGCTGGTGGCCGACGTCTCTCTCCAGCGCATGGCCATCCGGGCCGCCGAGCTCGGGCTGGAGCAGGCCCGGTCGGACCTCGGCCGCGTCGAGGCCCTGCACGGGCGCGAGGTCGTCTCCGACGGCGACCTCCAGGACGTGCGGTTGAAGCTGCGGGGCGCGGACCTGGAGGTCTCCCAGGCCCGGGAGCGGCTCCGGCAGAGCGAGGCCATGCTGCGCCAGGCGAGGGAGAGCCTCTCCAAGACGACGATCCGGGCGCCCATCGAAGGCGTGGTGACGGTGGTGCACCTGCGGGAGGGGGAGGGGGTGATCCCCGGCCTCACCAACACCGCCGGGGCGGTGGTGATGGAGGTGGCGGACCTGACGGAGATCTGGGCGCGGGTCGACGTCGGGGAGTCGGAGGTGCCGGTGGTCCGGGTCGGCCAGCCGGCGACCGTCGAGGTGGACGCCCTCCCGGGGAGGGAGTTCCGGGCCGAGGTGCGGGAGGTGGCCCTCCAGGGGGAGAGGCCGACGGGGGACGTCACCCGCTTCCCGGTCCGGCTCCGCCTCGCCGCCCCCGATCCGGCGCTGCGCCCCGGCATGTCCCTGAGGGCGCGGATCCTGACCGACGAGCGCAAGGACGTGCTGGTGGTGCCCATCCAGGCGGTGGTGAAGAGGCCCCCCGAGGTCGTGGCGGGTGGGCCCGCCTCGGCGACCACCGCGCCCGCGCCCGCTGAGCACCGGGACGGGGAGGGCGACCGCAAAGAGGACGTCGTGTTCGTCGTCCGGGAGGGGCTTGCCGAGCGCAAGGTGGTTTCGGTGGGGCTGGCATCGGACAGCGAGGTCGAGCTCGCGGCGGGCGTCGAGCCCGGGGAGGACGTCGTGACCGGCCCCTACCGCGCGCTCAAGGACCTCTCCTCCGGCGACCCGGTCCGCCCCGTGCCCGAGGAGGGCGAGGGAGCGGGGGACGGATCGGCCACCCCCGCGGACGGTGACTGACCATGCCCTGGGTCGAGAGCGTCCGCGTCGCCCTGGAGGCCCTGGCCGCCAACAAGCTCCGCTCGTTCCTGACGGTGTTGGGGGTGATCATCGGCGTCGGCGCGGTCATCGGGGTGGTCTCCTTCGTCCAGGGTCTCCAGCAGCTCGTCTCCAGGGAGATGGAGGGCGTCGGGGCCACCTACGTCCTGGTGATGCCCAACTGGTCCAACGATCCCTCCGAGGCGCTCCGCAACGCCTCCATCCGCCTGACCTACCAGGACGGGCTGGAGATGCAGGAGAAGGTCGACGGGGTGGTGGGCGTCAGCCCCCTCGTCCAGGAGAGCGCCCCCGTGACCGCCGGTGGCCGCACCCGCACCTCGACGGTGATGGCGGTGGGCGCGGACTACCAGGAGATCAACAACCACTACGTCGACCGGGGCCGGTTCTTGACCTCCCTGGACATGGAGAGGCGGAAGCGGGTGGCCATCGTCGGCACGAAGGTGGCCACCGAACTGGGGCTGGGCGAGGACCCCCGGGGAGAGGCCCTCAGGATCGGCGGCGGGGCCTACACCATCGTGGGGATCATGGAGGAGAAGGGGAGGGCCCTCGGCCAGGACTACGACGACGTCGTGGTGATCCCGTTCACCACCAGCGAGGACCAGTGGGGCCAGCAGGACCAGCTCATCCTCCAGGTGCGCGCCGCGGACCCCCGGGCGGTGGACCGGGTGAAGGAGGGGATCGAGGAGTTCCTCCGCCAGAGGTACCCCCTGGCCGAGGGCGAGAGGCCCCGCCACCAGGTGGTGCTCCAGAAGGAGATGCTGGAGTCCATCAACAAGGTCTTCGGCAGCTTCACCGCCGTGATGGGCGGGGTCGTGGGGTTCTCGCTGCTGGTGGGCGGGATCGGCATCATGAACATCATGCTGGTGTCGGTGACCGAGAGGACGCGGGAGATCGGGCTGCGGAAGGCGGTCGGGGCGACGACGCGGCAGATCACCCTCCAGTTCCTCGTCGAGGCGGTGACCCTCAGCCTGGTGGGAGGGCTGCTGGGGGTCGGCATGGGATGGGGGCTGGGCACCCTGGGCTCCATGGCCATGGCGCGCTTCTTGGTCCCCGACTACCCACCGGCGGTCGTCCCGGTGTGGGCCTTCGGCCTCGCCTTCGGGTTCTGCACCGCCATCGGCGTCGGTTTCGGACTCTATCCCGCGGTCAAGGCCGGCCGCCTGGACCCCATCGAGGCGCTCCGGTACGAGTAGCCCGGGAGAGCGGGGGGAGACCCCACCGGCGCGGCAACTTTTCCCCGCACCTCCTTGACAGGGCGCCGGGGATCGACAAGTATTCGCCCGCTTCGGCCGGGGTCCGCCCGGCCTTCGCCACGGCTGGCACAGGCACGTAGCTCAGCGGGAGAGCACTACCTTGACACGGTAGGGGTCGCCGGTTCGATCCCGGCCGTGCCTACCAGCCACGGCTTCCGGACGCGGGGGACGGCGCCGGCGGCCCGGCCGCCGGGGTAGGATGGGGATTCGGTGCCGGATCGGTGCGAATCCTCTTGACACCCCCCGGGCCATCTCTTACAAACAGCGGCCGGTTCGGGTCGAAGGGCCCATGCCCCCGTTTTCCGTTCGTCGCGAGGGTGGCGAGGCAGGAGCGAGGGCCGGACCGGGAAGCCGACGTTGCGGCGGAAGGCCGCGGTGGAAGGAGCATCGATCTCGCGCGAAGTCAGGATCAACCGTCGTATCCGTGCCCGCGAGGTGCGGCTCATCGGTCCCGAGGGCGAGCAGCTCGGGATCTTCCAGTTGCCCGAGGCCCAGGGGATCGCGGACGAGCAGGGGCTCGACCTCGTCGAGGTCGCACCGATGGCGGTGCCCCCCGTCTGCCGGATCATGGACTACGGGAAGTTCAAGTACGACGAGAAGAAGCGCGCTCAGGACGCCCGCAAGAAGTCCACGACGACGGAGCTGAAGGAAGTCAAGATCCGCCCGAAGACTGGCGAGCACGACTTCATGACGAAGCTCCGCCACGCCCGGGACTTCCTGGGGGAGCACGACAAGGTCAAGGTCACCGTCGTGTTCCGCGGTCGGGAGATCACCCACCCGGAGATCGCGCGCCGGATCCTGGCCCGCTTCGTGGAAGAGCTCCAGGACCTCGGGGCGGTGGAGCAGCCGCCGCGTCTCGAGGGCAAGGCGATGACGATGGTCATGGCTCCCGCGGCGCGGAAGGGCGTGAGCCCCGCCCGGCCGGCCGGCGGGAGCAGCGAGCCGGGCGAGCGGTCGCCGGGGCCTCGCACCGAAGCTTAGAGCGTACAGTCCCGCCGGGCGGGTATCGAGGAGCAGGCGGCGCCATGCCGAAGATGAAGAGCAACAGCGGAGCAAAGAAGCGCTTCCGCTTCACCGGCTCCGGCAAGCCCAAGCACGCCAAGGCCAACCACAGCCACATCCTCACCAAGAAGTCGACCAAGCGGAAGCGTCGGCTGCGGGGGGTCGAGGTGGTGGACGGCACGAACGTCAAGCAGATCCGTCGGCTGCTTCCCTACGGAAACGGCTGATCCCCAGGGCGGCGGGCCGGACGCGGCTCCTCCGTCCCGATCCTGATCCCCCCAGGGCGGCATCCCGCCGCCCCTCGCTCCTCCGGACCCGGTCAGGCCGGCGGAGCGCACCTCCCGGCTGCGGGCTCCCCTCCCCGGGGCAAACTTCGCCCCCCATCGTGGACGTCCCGCTCCCGGAAACGCCGAAGGAGGAACGATGGCCCGCGTCAAGCGCACCCTCAATCGCACCACCCGAGTCCGGAAGATCTTCCGCCAGGCGCGGGGCTACCGCGGCGCCCGGAGCCGCCTGCTCCGCACCGCCATCTGCGCGGTCTGGCACGGTCTCCAGTACCAGTACCGCGACCGCAAGGTCCGCAAGCGCGAGTTCCGCTCCCTCTGGATCACCCGGATCGGTGCCGCCACCAAGGCCCACGGCCTGTCCTACAGCCGGTTCGTCGGGGGGCTGAAGCGGGCCGGCATCGACCTGAACCGGAAGATGCTGAGCCAGATCGCCATCGAGGACCCGGGGGCGTTCGGCCGCCTCGTGGAGATCTCCCGGGCCGCCTGAGCCGGGGAGGACAGCGTCGCAGGGGTCGTTCCGGGAGCTTGGGCTTCGCGGCCTCGGGCGCGCTCCCAGGCCGGTCCCCGCCGCCCGCCCGCGGCTCCACCGCCGGTCCCTGAAGGCGGGCGGAGCGGTTCGTCGCCTTCCGGGAAAGGGGTCAAGCCTTGCTGATCGACCTCGACACCCGCTGCCAAGAGATCCTCACCCGCGCGCGCGAAGGGGCGGGCTCCGTCGCCTCGCCGGCCGAGTTGCAGCAGCTCCGCGCCTCCTTCCTGGGCAAGAAGGGCGCGGTGACCGAGCTGCTCCAGGGCATGCGCGACCTCGCCCCCGCCGAGAGGCCCGTGGCGGGCCAGAGGGTGAACGCCCTCAAGGCGGAGCTGGAGGCGCTGTTCGATCAGCGGCGCCGGGACGTGGAGGCCGCGACCCTGCGCGCCCGGGCGGGCGGTCCGGTGGACCTCACCCTCCCCGGTCGAGGTCGGTTCCGCGGGCACCTGCACCCCATCACCCGCACTGCCCGGGACATGGCCCAGGTCTTCGGGGGGATGGGGTTCACCCTGGCCGCGGGCCCGCAGGTCGAAGACGAGTGGTTCAACTTCGACGCGCTGAACATCCCGCGCACCCACCCCGCCCGCGACCTCCAGGACACCTTCTACGTCACCGACGACGTCGTGCTCCGCACCCACACCAGCCCGGTCCAGATCCGGGCGATGCGGGCGGCGAAGCCCCCCCTGCGGGTGATCTGCCCCGGCCCGGTCTACCGCTGCGACTGGGACCAGACCCATTCCCCCATGTTCCACCAGGTGGAGGGGCTCTGGGTGGACGAGAACGTCACGTTCGCGGACCTGAAGGGGGTGATCGAGACCTTCATCGGCGAGATGTTCGGGAAGGGGACGAAGCTCCGGTTCCGCCCGAGCTACTTCCCGTTCACCGAGCCCTCGGCGGAGGTGGACATGTGGTTCGGGGGGCGCTGGCTGGAGGTGCTCGGCTGTGGGATGGTGAACCCCAAGGTGTTCGCGGCCCTGGGCGACCCCGCCTACGACCCCGAGCGGGTCCAGGGGTTCGCCTTCGGCATGGGCATCGAGCGCTTCGCCATGGTGCGGTACGGCATCGACGACCTCCGACTCTTCTACGAGAACGACGTCCGCTTCCTGGAGCAGTTCTGACCCGGGTCGCCGCCACGGCCCCGGGTCCCCATGTGTCCACCCCGCCATCCTCGGGGACCGTGCCCCCCGCCTGCCGGCGCCATCGCCGGACGCCGCGGGCGCTCCCGCGAGGGCCGAGCCTGACATGCGCGTCCCCGTGGATTGGCTTCGCGACCTGGTCGAGACTCCCCTCCCCGCCGAGGGCATCGCCGAGCGCCTGACGTCGTTGGGCCTGGAGGTCGCCTCCGTCGAGGGGCCGAGGGAGTGCCCCGGCGGGGTGGTCGCCGCGCACCTGCGGGAGGTCTCGCCCCACCCAGGAGCGGACAAGCTCTCGGTCTGCCGCGTCTGGGACGGGGAGGTCGAGCGCCAGGTGGTGTGCGGCGCCAGGAACATGAAGGCGGGGGACGGCGTGGCCCTGGCCCGCCCCGGCGCGGTCCTCCCGGGGGACCTCCGGATCCGCGAGAGCGAGATCCGGGGCGTCCGGAGCGAGGGGATGCTCTGCTCCGCGAAGGAGCTGGGGATCGGCGAGGACGGGGAGGGGATCCTGATCCTCCCGGGGGACGTGCCCGCCGGCCGCCCCCTGGGGGAGGTGATGGGCGGCGCCGGCCCGGTGATCGAGATCGAGCTGACCCCCAACCGGGGTGACTGCCTCTCGGTCCTCGGCGTCGCCCGGGAGGTCGCGGCCGGCACCGGCGCGCGGTTGCTGGGGCTCGCCGCCGCTGGCCCGGAGCGGCCCCGGGGATCGCAGGCGGTGGAGGGCGTCGCCGGCGAGGGCGAGGCGGCGGTGCGGGTGGGCATCGACGACGTGCAGGGGTGCCGCCGTTACGCCGGCGCGGTGGTGAGGGGCGTGCGCGTCGGGCCCTCGCCGCGGTGGATCGCCGAACGCCTCCAGGCGGCGGGGCTCCGCCCCATCGACAACGTGGTGGACTGCACGAACTACGTGATGCTGGAGCTGGGGCAGCCCCTCCACGCCTTCGACCTGCGCCGGGTGAGGGGGGGGCGGATCGTCGTGCGCCGGGCGGCGGCCGGCGAGGAGATCGCCACCCTCGACGGCGTCCCGCGCGTCCTCCAGGCCGCGGACCTGGTCATCGCCGACGGCGAGGGGCCGGTGGCCATCGCCGGAGTCATGGGAGGCCGGGGATCCGGCGTCGCCGAGGACACCCGCGACCTCTTCCTGGAGAGCGCCTGCTTCGATGCGATCGGCGTGCGGATGACGGCGAAGCGGCTGGGCCTGCACACCGACGCCAGCCACCGCTTCGAGAGGGGGGTGGACCCGCGGCTGGCCGCGGACGCCCTGGAGCGGTTGGTGGAGCTCCTCGGGGTCACGGCGGGAGGCCGCCGCGAGGGCGCTGTCGTGGACCTCGATCCCCGTCCGTGGGCGCCGGAGGAGGTGCGCCTCCGCCCCGGGCGTGTCGCCCGGCTCCTGGGCGCCCCCATCGACGACGACGAGGCGATCTCCCTGCTCCACCGCGCCGGCTTCTCGGTGCGCTCCCATCCCGACGGCGGCGCGGTCGCCCTCGTACCTTCCCACAGGTCGGACGTCGAGCAGGAGGCGGACCTGGTGGAGGAGGTCGCACGGCTCTATGGGTACGACCGGATCCCGTCGACCCTGCCCGTTGGCCCGGCGCAGCCGGTCCCCGCCTCCGATCCTGCCCTGGACCGGGCGCAGGCGATGCTGACGGGTGCCGGCTTCTGCGAGGTCATCAACTACTCCTTCGGATCCCGGGGCGACCTGGACCGGCTGGGCCTGCCCGAGGACGACCCGCTCCGGCGGGCGGTGACGCTGCGCAACCCCATCCGGGAAGACCTGGACAGGATGCGGACGCTGCTCCTGCCGTCTCTGCTGGCGAACGCGCGGACGAACAACGCCCTTCGCAACGCGGACCTGCGCCTCTTCGAGATCCGGCATGTGTTCGCGCCGGTGGGGGTCAAGCGGAAGCCCGGGACACCGCCGGCGAAGGAGGAACGCCACCTGGCGCTCCTGTGGATGGGGCGTGCGGAGCCCGAGGGATGGGCGAGGGAGTCCCGGCCCGCCGACCTCTTCGACCTGAAGGGCGTGGTGGAGGCGATCCTCGACGAACTGGGGGCCCGGGGCGTGCGCTTGGAGACCGAGGGGGCGCCGGAGTTCCTGCTGGAGGGGCAACGCGCGGCGCTCCGGCGGGGGCGGGAGGATCTCGGGTTCATCGGCCGGCTGGACCCGGTGCTGGCCCGGGACTGGGAGCTCGCCGACGCTCCCCTGGTCTTCGAGGTCGCCTTCGACCGGATCGCCGGATCCGGACGACGCCCGAGGTACCAGGCCCCGAGCCGGTTCCCGGCGTCGGAGCGGGACCTGGCGGTGGTCGCCCCCGACGAAGTGGCCGCGGGCGATCTGGTCGGCGACGCCGAGGGCGCGGGGGCGGGACTCCTGGCGCGGGTGCTGGTGGCCGACGTCTACCGGGGTGAGCCCATCCCTCCGGGCTTCCGGAGCGTGCTCCTGCGGTTGACCTTCCAGTCTCCGGAGCGCACCTTGACGGAGGCGGAGGTGAGCGCGGTGGTGGACCGGGCCAGGGAGCGGCTGACCTCGCGCCCCGGGGTGAGTCTGCGGGACCGCTGAGGGGAGGGGGAGCCAGCGGCCCGGCGGCGACCCCCTCCGTGTCCCGCGCCCGCGTCCTCGACGGTGGCGTGGCGTCGCCTGGCGAGGGAGCGTGGCGGCAGAGCCCGCCCGGATGGTGGAGAACCCATTGTTTTCGCAGCACATTCTTGACAGCTTCCCGTTCGCGCGGTATATCCGGGCCACCGTGCCCGAACGCATCCCTCACCTCGTCGCCGCGGGCCTCCTGGCGGCGCTGACGCCCTCCCTGTCCGGTTGCGCCTCCGACGAACCGACCTACGTCCAGGTCAACGAGGTCGCGGACTGCGTCGAGGTGCGGGTCACGTCGGCGGGAGACTGCTCCGAGGACGAGGCGACGGCGGCGGCGGACGTCACTTGCTGCGGAGGTGCGGACATCGGCGATGTCTCGGTGACGCCCGGATGCGGCGCCCTGGGCGACGAGTTCGAGATGGTGGTGACCCTGGGCACCGAGAGCGACGAGATCGACCTGAGCGAGGTGGCGCGGGTGACGGTCTCGGTCCCGAACGAGGGCACGGAGCTGACGGAGCTCGAGCTGGAGCAGAGCGACCTCCAGCAGAACCTGTGGACGATCTCGCTGGGAGCGGGGGAGACGGGGGGAACGGACCGCACCGACGAGCTGTGCGTCGCGGTGTGGGAGGTTCAAGAGGAGTCGGACACGCAGTAGCGCGTGGGATGTGGGACCACACCGCCCGTGCGCCGAGGAGCGCCGGTGCGGCAGCGGAACGAGGCGGCGAGAGATCGATGACGAAAGCGGACCTGATCGAGAGCGTGTACGTCCAGGCGGGCTTCTCCAAGAAGGAGGCGGCGGACGTCGTGGACCTGGTGTTCGAGACCATCAAGGAGACGCTGGAGCGGGGGGAGAAGATCAAGATCTCCGGCTTCGGCAACTTCGTCGTCCGCGAGAAGCGCTCGCGGGTGGGCCGGAATCCCCAGACGGGCCGGGAGATCACCATCTCGGAGCGCCGGGTGCTGACCTTCAAGCCCAGCCAGGTCCTGAAGGACGCCCTCAACGGCGTGGACCCCCAGGCCTGATGCCGGCCCCGCCCCACCCGGGCGAACCCGACGCACTCACCCGCGGCGAGGTCGAGGCCCGCCTGTCGATCCCGCCCCGGACCCTCCGCCTGTGGGCGGGAGGCCTGGGCCTCGATCCCGAGGCGTCCACCTACACCTCACCCGACCTGGACCGCCTGGAGCGCCTGCGGGACCTGGTGGTCCGCCAGCGCTACACCCTCCACGGCGCCCTCCTCCGCCTCGCCCCGCAGCCCGCGGCCCTCCCCCACGACCCCGAGCCCACCCCGCCGCCCCCGGCCCCCGCGCCCCGCTCCCCCCTCTCCTCGGCACTGGTGGGCCCGCTGGAGGTGGAGAACGGCCGCCTCCGCGAACAGATCCGGCGCCTCGAGGCCTCCATCTCCTCCCTGGAGTCCCGCCTCTCCGCCGCCGAGGCGGCCCTCGCCTCCGAGCGCGGGGCCCACGCCCTCACCCGCACCCGGACCCGCGCCCACCTCCAGTCCATCCTCTCCGCCGCCGAGCGCCTGGCGGCATCCCCCCGCCCCCCCGGCAGCCCCTCCCAAGACCCTTCCCCACAGGCTTGACACCCACCCGCCCCATCCCCATAATCCCGCCCACCTTCGACGGGGCGTAGCGCAGCCTGGTAGCGCACCTGAATGGGGTTCAGGTGGTCGGAGGTTCGAATCCTCTCGCCCCGACCAACCGATTCCGAAGGCCCGACAGGCACTTAGCCGGTCGGGCCTTCGGCGTTCTGCGGCTGGCTTCGCCTTGTGGTGTCCGATGTGGTGTCCGAAAAGGGCGACCTCTCGGATCGGCGGGGGCCGCCCTGCCGGCCTGAAAGCTGGGCGAGATGCTCGGAGGAGCAGGCTGCCGGGGCGGGGTGTCCTGGGTCGTCCTGATCTCGCGGGGTCAGTGACACCCCTGGAGCTTGGAGTAGTACGTCGTGCTCCCCCCGTACCCATCCTCGCAGTAGAGGACCCGCGCCTCTCCGCACTCAGCGATGATGTCGCCCAGCCACCCGCACGTGGCGCCCCCGCCGTACAGCTCGGGGTACTCCATCTCGTTCGTCCCGCTGCAGTCGTAGTCCCAGGTCCAATCCCACAGTGACGTGGTGAACCACTCCTCCTGCCCGGGGTAGACGTCGGGCTCGTCGTCCCGGCAGTCGCCGCCGCACTCCGTGATGCCGTCGCCGTCGTCGTCGAGCTCGTCGGCGTCGGGTAGGCCGTCGCAGTCCGTGTCGAGGCCATCGCAGGCGAACGCGCCCGGGTGGATGTCGTCGTCGTGATCGTCGCAGTCGCCGTCGTCGGAGGAGTAGCCCGAGGGAGGCCCGTCGCAGCTCGAGGCCGTGTCGGCGTCGTCCCCATACCCGTCCTCGTCCCGGTCCCGGTAGTAGGTGACGAAGTGGAGGTCCTCGTCGGCCTGGTCGTCGCAGTCCTGGTCGAGGCCGTCGCAGATCTCGTCCGCCCAGGGGTGGACGTCGGGATCGCCGTCGTCGCAGTCCCCGCCGCAGGGCGTCACGTGGTCCTGGTCGAGATCGAGGTCTCCGGGATCGGGCTGGCCGTCGCAGTCCGAGTCGACGTCGCCGCACACGTCGTCGGCGCCGGGGTGGACGACGCCGGCGCCGTCGTCGCAATCGACGTCGTCGGCGAACCCGTCGCCGTCCGCGTCGGGTCCGTCGTCGTCGGGGGTGTCGTCGTCGGCCTCGACCTGGTCGTCGTCGGCGAGGTCCTCGGCCCGCCCCCTGTCCTGGTCGCATCCCCACACCGCTGCCCACATCACCAGCACCGCGAGAGTCGTTCGTCGCATCGGTCCTCCCTGGCGCCCGTTCGGGCGCCGGCTCTGGACGGGAGGATACCGGGATTCGTTCGGTGCAGACGATCAGGCGTAGCGGCGGTAGCGGCGCTGCGGCCGCGCCACCGTGGCCCCACGACGCGCCCATCGGCGGATCCACGGGCCATAGGGACGCCCCCACGGACAGACTACCCAGCGCCAGCGGCGCAGCACCAACCGGGGCATCTGCCTCCGGCCGAAGACCCTCGGGGAGGCCAGCGGCCTGTACTGCGGTCGCTCCAGGGCGGTCACTCGTCTTCCTCCCCCAGCACCGCCCGGACCAGGTCCGTCCGGTCGGCCTGCTGGTAGACCTCCACCAGCGTGTCGATCCGCTCCCAGCCCCCGAGGGCCATCGTCGTGCGGAGCGCCACGCCTCGGCGGGCGCACTCGGTGGCGAAGTAGCGGCGGAAGGCGTGGGCGCGGAAGACCGGGCCGGCCTCGCCGAGCACCTTTCGACACAGGCGCACCAGGTCCTCGGCGAAGCGGTGGCGTCGCTCACCGCGGCCCGAGGGGAAAATCCACCCTCCCGCCGCCGGCCGGGCCGCGAGCAGGGCCGCGGCGACGTCTCGGGGCAGGGGGATCGTGCGGCGAGACTTGGAGGTCTTCGGCGTCCAGTCGATGGCCGGCTTGTCGTCGATGCGGAGCCACACCACCCCGCCGGTGGACTCCTGCAGGTCGCTCCACTCCCGGGACGTCGCCTCCCCCTCCCGCAGCCCGCACCGGCCGGTCAGCAGCAGGAAGAGGCGAAGCGCGGGCCGCGCCGCCGCGAGCAGGGCCCGGTACTGGTCGGGCGTGGGGATGTCGTGGGCCCGCACCCGCGTGGCGTGGAGCTGGCGACCTCGTCGCCGCTCCCGGACCCCAGGCACCCCCGGGATCACCCCGAGGCCGTGGGCGAGCTCGAGCACCAGGCGGACCTCCCGGGTGTCCAGGTAGACCGTGCGGGGGGACACGCCCTCGGCGCGCCGCGTCGCCTCGAAGTCGCACAGCATCGTCGGGGTGACCTCGTCGAGGTAGGGATCGCCCACCAGCCGGTCGAAGTGGGTCAGGGCCCGGCGGGAGGCATCCAGGGTCCCCGGGGCGCTGTCCGCCTTCACGCGGGGGAGGTAGGTCGTTTCCACGAAGTCGAGCCAGCGGCGCCGCGGCGGCGCCTCAGCCTCGCCGGCGGAGGGGGACGCGGTCGCCAGGCCCAGGGTCATCGCCGCTCGCACCCGCGCGAGTTCCGCCTCCGCCTCCCTGCGGGTCATCCACCCGAGGGTCCGGCACACGCGGGCGCCGGTGTCGGGGTCCGTGAACCGCAGCAGGAAGTACTGCCGGCCCCGCCCGTCCCGCCCGCGCTCCCTCCTCACCACCAGCATGCCCGGCTGCCTCTTCGCCACGGGCCGCCCTCCTCAGCGCGGCCCGGACCTCGGCGAGGTCGTACCGGGTGCCGCCATAGTCGTAGTAGGGGATCGCCTTCTTCTCACGCAGCCGCCACACCGTCCGCACCGACACGCGCAGCGCCTTGGCGAGCTCCGCCGTCGTCAGCATCTCGCCGCTCATCGCGCCCTGCCCGGCTCGGGGAGCCCCGCGAGCAGCGTGGATAGCAGGACCTCGGCGTGCCATTGGGAACTGCAGAACCCGCGGAGCTGGCCGCCACCGGGCAGGGTCAGGCACCAGCGCCACTCCGAGCGCGGCCCCTCGGGGAAGGCGTCGTACTCGATCACGGCGCGGCCGCCCCGGTACGTCGCCGAGTGCTTCTCGCCGTCCCACGCCCGGTGCCACTGGACGTCGGCTCCTGCGGTCCACCAGGGCTTCACGACGGCTCCTCGGCGAGGTGCTTTCGGTGCCACCGCTGCTGACGCTGCCAAGGGCAGCCGGTCGAACATCCCGGCCAGGGCCTTGACCACCGCGATCCTCCCCTCGGCCGCGCTGGGGACGTACCCGCCGTCGGTCTCGCCGGTCACGGCGCTCCGGCACCGCCACCACCACCGGCCGTCCTTCATCTTCTGGATGTCCCCGTAGCCCTTGGAACTCCGGTAGAAGGTCCCCGCCTCGTTCCACATCTCCCACATCTCGCTAGTCCTTCAGCTCATGCAGCCGGACCTGCCCGGCCACCGTGTCCGCCCAGGCGAGCGCCCAGGAGGTCTTGCCCCGCGCCAGGCCGGGCTGGCACTGGCCGACCTCCTTGGTGCACGCCTGCTTGGCCCACCCGGCGTCCTCGTCGCGAACGGCGCAGGCGACTCCTCGGAGGTCGTCGCGGTGGGAGTCCCCCGTCCCGGCCCACCAGGACCAGGCGGCGGCGACGTCGCCGCCGTCGTAGGGGTCCGCTCGAAGGACGGCGAAAAGGGCGGACGACGCCAGCTTCGTCCTCGGCCCCACCCACTCGACGCCGGACCCCGGCTGGTCCAGGTCGACGTCCACCATGTGGACGCGCACGGTCCAGTCGTGGTGGACCCCCACCCACAGGCTCGCCCCGTCGTGGGCGATGGACGGATCGGCCGCGTCCTCGATCACCTGGTCCGCCGTGGTCCAATCCAGCGCCCACGACGGCTTCGTGGCGATGCGGACGCGCGGCGAGCCCGAGGGATCGTCGCTCCGCTCCCGCCAGGCGGCGTAGACGTGGCCCTGAGCGTCGGAGCACACGACCGGGAACTCCGCCAACGCGCTCCAGTCGTCGAGGCGACGGGCCTTGTCCCATTCCCCAAACTCGTACCGCCGGGAGTACACGCCCCCCTCTTGGGTCGCGTAGACGATCTCCGCGGCGACACCGTCGTCCAGACCCCAGCAGCACAGGGACGGCAGAGCCCCCACGCCGTCGGCGATCTTCTCCGACGGCAGCCAGGTGTCGTCCACGAGGCGGCGGCAGTAGAGCGCCCCCAGGCGGACGTAGATCAGCATCGCGCCCTGCTCCGCCGCCGCCAGCGCGAAGGACCCCACCTGCCCGGCCATCCACTGCTCCTGCCCCGTCGTCCAGTCGCGGACGCGCAGCTCGGCGCCCACCATGTACGCCACCAGCCAGCGGTCCCGGTACCAGGCGACGCAGTCCCGGCCGGTACGGATCTTCACGTCCTGCGTCATCGTGCCTCCCAGTGGCGGTCGGGCTCCTGCCGGCCGCCGTTGCCGTGGGCGAACCCATCTCCGTCGTCGTCCCCCGAGGACTCCAGCGTCACCAGGTCCTGCTCCGCTCCCGCGGAGCCGTCGACCGGGCGCACCTCCTCGGCGCTCCACTCCCGCACGCTCCCGTCGTCGTGACGCACGTGGACCCAGCCAGGGAGGTCGTGCCTCACGACCACGCCCGGGCCCGGGTCGTCGATTCCCATCGCGGCCAGGGCCTCGGCGGTCGCCTGCACTCGTGCGGGGTCGACGTGGTGAAGGACGAGGACCCGCGCGATGCGGTCGCAGCGGACGGTCAGGGCGCCCCACGTGAAGCCGTCGCCGGAGATCGCGGAGGTCAAGGCGTCCAGCCGCTTCGCGGTGTCCTCCGCACACAGCAACCAGGCGCCGATCTCGTCCGGGCGGGCGTTCGGATCGGGGAGCACGAGTTCATCCCGCCATCCCGAGCGCGCCATCCAGTAGGCGGCCTGCCGCGCGCGCCACACCAGCGCCAGCAGCGGATCGCGTTCGGCGACCCGCTGCGCGGTCTCGCCCCACTTGAACGGGCTGGGCTCGTCCCACCCCTCTGGGATCCTCATCTCGATGGACATCGCTCAGGTCTCCTTGCGGCTCGGCCAGTCGGCCGTGCTGAACGTGACGGTGACGTGCGCCGTCACCTGGTAGAGGGCCCCGCACGCCGGGCACGGCACGGGAGCCCAGGGATCGCCGCCGCCGACGCTGTAGTCGCCCGGCTCGTCGAGGGGGACCAGGCAGAAGCGCGCGTGCTCGTGCCCGCAGTGCGGGCAGACCGGGACGTCGCGGTGTTCGGTGTCGATCACGCCCGCCCCCCTTCCGCCGTGGGCGCGTCGAACATCGCGGAGACCCTCCAGCCATTCACCAGCCCGCGCTTCTTCACCCATCCTCGGACCGCCTCCCGTTCCTCCTCCACGACGATCTTGAGCCGACGGAAGTCCTCTCCGCGGAGGTGCAGATCGACGCCCCCGCTGTCGACGCAGATCGACAGCGGGGCCACCCGGTGGCGTCGCAGCCAGACCGCGACCTCGTGGAGATCCGCGGCGAAGTCCGCAGGAGTCCTCAGCGAGTCGTCCATCAGCGCTCCCTTCCCGCGACCACGTCGCGCAGCTCGTCGGCCAGGTCCCGGAGCCCGGGGACGTCGACGCCGTCCAGCTCGGCGCGGCGGACCAGGTCCTCGGCCCGGCCGGCGAGGGCCCGCAGCCGGCCGAAGGTGTCCAGGACCTCGGCGGCGTCGGCCCGGGCGCGGGAGCGGGCGGCGGCGGCAACGCCGGTGCCCACCCCCAGCACGCGGTGGATGTCCCTGGCGCGCACCCACCCGGACGCGCCCCCGGGGAGGCGCAGCCGGATCCACTCGCCCCGGACCTCGACCAGGTGAAGGGGGAGGGGGGAGGCGTTCATTCGCTCACCCACGCCGCGCCGACGGTGTCCACGCGGACGGCGTAGATGTTCCGGCCGCCGTTCGTCGCCACGATGTCCAGCAGGCGACCGTGGGCCAGCGCGCGGGTGGCCCGCCGCACCATGGGCTGCGTCAGGCCGGTCCACTCTGCGATCCGCGCGACCGTCGGCGAGCAGGTGCCGTGGGGGCCCGCGAACGCGGCGAGGGCGATGAGGACCAGCCGCTCCGCCGGCGTCCGGTCATGGAGCAGCGCGGCGCGGCCTTCCAGCAGGGCCCGCACGTAGGAGCGAAATAGCGTGGCCCGGTGGCGGGGGGCGACGGGGAAGGGGGAGCGGGGAGGGGGGGGGGAGGGGTGCAACGTGTCACCTCATGACGCTAATCATCATGAAGTGAGCGTATCTGGCACCTTTCAGAAGGTCAACTTGAAGTGATCATTTTCTTCGTTCGCCATGGCAGGGCGGCGCCGCGGATCTCGTCGTGGGCGATGCCCACATGCCCTACGCGGCAGGGCGAAGGCGCGGCACCTTCCGGGGCATCCGGCGGATCGTGAGGTCGTAGTCGGCCTGGAGCCCCATCCACAACTCCGGGGACGTCCCGAGGGCCTGGGCGAACAGCCAGGCCGTGTCCGCGGTCACCCCCCGCTTGCCACGCACGATCTCGTTGATCCTCTGGATCGGTACGCCGATGTGGGCGGCAAAGGCCGTCTGCGTCACGCTCATGGGGTTGAGGAAGTCCTCGATGAGGACCTCGCCGGGATGGGTGCTGACCCGTCGCTCTGGAAGCATGGCAACACTCCTAGTCGTGGTAGTCCGTCAACGACACGTCCCACGCGTCGCCGTTGTCCCATCGGAAGACCAGCCGCCACTGGTCGTTGACACGGATGCTGTGCTTGCCCTTCAGGTCACCCTTGAGCGCCTCGAGGCGATTGCCTGGAGGAGCCCGCAGGTCGTCCAGGCGGGTCGCGCGCCGAAGGTAGTCCAGCTTCCGCACGGCTGCGGTCACGACATCGCGGGGAAACCGGCGGGCACGGCCGGTACGGCGACCATGATAAAGGTCTTCGGTCGCGGCATCGGCGAAGCTACGGATCATCTGCCTTCACCTTAATGCCTTCCCGGTAGCCATGCAATGCCACCGGAGGCAGGCCGGGTGGTCTTCGTCTCAGCGCGCCCGGAGGATCGTCACGATGGCCTCGCGGACCTCGCCTGGGGCCTTCGACCACAACCGCGCGAGGCGTAGCACCTGGGCCAGCTCTTCCTCGCTGAGGGCATTCAGCTCCGTGAAGTAGGGCGCGAGCTCGCTATCGACCCGGATGAAGGTACCGGAACGGGTGCTCTTCTCAAGCACCACCGTGAGCGACAGCCCTACGGCCGCAGCGAACGCATCCAGGGTGCCCAGCGTAGGCGTGCGATGCCCTACCTCGATCATGTGGACGGCGCCGGAGCTGAACGACTCGGCGCCGACATGGGCCGCAATACGGCGCGCGACCTCGCGCTGGCTGATGCCAGCGGCCTGCCGAGCAGCGCGCAGCCGGGCCCCGATCTCGATGGGATCGAACATGGGATGTTGAAAGTGCGCGATGTGCGCTCGCGTCATGTTGACTTTCTTTCGGCCCTGATCGATCCATGCGATCTCATCATGAGGTGAGCGCATGCCCCTCGCCCCCCACCTCAAGCGCCTCCGCACCCGTCGTCTACTCAGCCAGCGCGAGCTGGCCCGTCGGGTGGGCGCGTCGGTCGCGTGCATCGCCTACCTGGAGACCGGCCGCCGGCTCCCCAGCTTGGGGATGCTGGCCCGCCTGGTCCGGGAGCTGCGCCCGGACCCCCAGGACCTGCTGGGACTGCTCCTCGCCGCGCTCGACGGGGGGGCCGCCTCGGACTCCCTCTCCTCCCCCGAGGTCCCCACGCCGGCGGCGATCCTGCCGCTCGCGGACGGGGCCCGCTGAACGTTCATTCAGGAGAAGGTGATGGCGGTGCGACGACTCCTCCTCCGCGCGTTCGCCGGGTTCCTGGCGACCCTCCTGACCGCTCTCCTCATCTTGGGGTGGCGCCAGGGGGCTCTCGACACCCTGCCGGAGGTTGCGTACTCCGGCTGCGCCGTCGCGTTCTGGTGGCTGCTGGCCTGGGACGTGCTGCGCGACCGGGGCGGCCGTGCCTAGCGATTCCTTTCGCTCACGACAACTGTTTCCCGCGGCCGGCGCCCGCCGACCCGCGTCCCCCCGCGTCCACCGCGCCGTCCGGCGCACCAGGAGGTCCCCATGTTCGTCGTCAGCCTGAGCTTCGACACCCGATCCGGTCCCGAGGAGAAGGCGTCGCGCGACGCCCGGCGGCGTGAAGCCGCCCTCGGGCTCGCCGCCGTCCTCGCCCCCCTCGCCGCCGACCTTCTGCCGAAGCTCATCCAGCCGGGGGGGATGCTGGGCGAGGACTTCCGGTTCAGCCTGCTGGAGTCGGACCTGGCGAAGCTGCGGGCCGACCTGGAGGAGCTGCGGAAGCCGAGTGAGTCCCCCACGGGCCCCGCCCCGGCCGTGGACGACGACGACCTCCACGGCGACATCGGCGTGGCCGGCCCCACCCACTACGCCTCTCGGCGGAGGGCCTGGAGCGAGGGCGGCTGAGCCGATGAAGCCCCCCCATCTGCGCGTGCTGCCGGGGGAGGGGCGCGGCGGGACCGGTCCGCACAGCCCGCCCTCGCTGAGGGTGTGGGCCGGCGGCAAGTGCGTGCCTCCTCC
>JAKLKC010000051.1 GCA_023150875.1 Myxococcota bacterium
CAAGAAATCCGGCACCGCGACGCCGCCGCGGCCGGCCAGGACGGACCGCAGCAGGCCAGGAAGGCGAAACACGAGTCAAAGACCGTAGATGCCCTGCTGCACCTTCGCCGTCCCCCCGAGGTCGATGCACACCTTCCGGTCGTTGCGGGGACTCACCGCCCACTTGTTCACGAACCAGACGACCTGGTGGCAGCCCGACTCGACGGTGGTCAGGGGATCGACGTGCCCGCGGGGGAGGAACTCGATGGAGGTGGCCCCGTCCGCCACCAGGGAGACCCCGAAGTGGGAGTGCACCCCGGAGCGCAGATCGTAGACCCCGTCCTCCTCCGCCACGTTGTTCAAGTCGTCCAGAGGGAGCGTGTCCCACGCGGGCGCGGCGAGGTTGTCGTTCCAGCCCTGGACCAGCCAGCGCCCCGCGTGGTTGTCGACGTCGCCGTCGGTGGGGGATCCGTCGACCGCGTCGAAGACCAGCCGGTAGGCCCGCTGCTCCCCCACCGCCAGGGCCCGGGCCATGCCGCACGCCATGGCGAACTCGCTGGCGGCCGCGCCGACGGCGTAGTTGTACTTCCACTTCGACAGGCTCGGCCCAGCGAGGGTGGCGAGGATCCCCATGATCGCCACCACGATCATGAGCTCGATGAGCGTGACGCCGCGCTGGTCTCTGCGGGGGGAAGACAGACCCATCCCAGGACCCTCCAGGGGAGCCTGTCCCGGAGCATAGCCCCGCGCCGCGGGCCTCCGCAAGCGCGGGCTGCGGCGGGCTCGACCGAGGGCCTCCCGGCTCTCAGATCGCCAGCCAGCCGAAGTGCCGCATCACCAGGATGATGATGAAGGCCGCGGTCATCCCGAGGGTGAGGGCGGCGATGCCGATGTAGAGCGTCGTGGATCGCTTCTTGGGACGGACCGCCTGGATGGTGAGGGTCTCCTCCCAGTGGCCACTCTCCAGGGCCTTCGCCGGAGGCGCGGGGTGGGGAGTGGGAGCGGGTTCGGCGATGGGGGGCGAGGGCACGGGCCTCCTTCCGGGAGCGGGGGCGGGCGGTGGCCCCACCTCGGGCTCCAGCTTGCGGACCATGTCGGCGATGTTCACCGGCCGGCCCGGCCGACCGGCGGCCTCCTCCTTGCGGGGCGGGGGAGCATCCCCCCGCAACGCCTGGACCGCGTCCATGGTCGACATCCCATCTTCTCGGATCGCGGAGATGGCATCGAAAGTCGGAAGATCGGAGGCCCGGTCCGAAGGCGGGGCAGCGGGGGCGGCGCCACCCCCCACAGTCGGCCTGGAGCCCGTGCTGGACCCGCTCCTGCCCCGGGGGGCGGGCGCGGCCGGGGATCCGCCGTCGGAGCGCAGAACGCGGACCGCGTCGACCGTCCGCATCCCCTCGTCCTCCTTGAACGCCTGGATGGCGTCGAAGGTGGGGAGATCGGCGCCGAGGATGTCCTCCGACGCCACCACCGCCGCCTTGGGCGCGGATCCCGGAGCGATCTTCAGGCTGGGGGACACGCCGATCTGCGTCGAGGAGTCCTCGATGGCGCCCTGGGGACCTCCGGGGCGCGCGAACTGGGTCCAGGTCCCGCAGCCGTCGCAGACGGTGATGGCGCCTCCGGCGATCAGGGCCAGGGGCTGCTGCCGCCCGCAGGACGGGCACTTCGCCACCTCGCCTCCGACCTTCGCCTGGCGGGTCGCGGTCCCGGTGCCCGGCTCCACCCGCAGCATCAGCTTGTGGCTGCCCAGGCGGACCACGGCCTTGCCGCCCTCGGGGAGGGCCAGGGCGTACCCCTCGCCGGAGGGCCGCGCGAGCCCCCGGGAGATCAGCACGTCGGTCCCGAGGATCTGGCCGGGCCCGTGGAGCACCTCCACCCGGATGTCCGGGGTGAAGCGCAGGATCACCCCGTCCTCGGTCAGGCGGAGCAGCTCGTGGAAGTCGGGGACGTCGTCACCCCTCAGGGTGATCGTCGTCATCGGGTTGCTGCCGACGGTGAGGATGGTGGACGGACGGAAGCGCGCCCGGTGGAGGTAGGTGTCCCCGCGGGCGACCGCGAGATCGATCTCGAGGCTGGGCTGAGGCGCGGGCAAGGTCTTGACCTCGTGGAACGGGGGGATGCACCCCTGGCTGGGCCGGCCCTCCACTGTACCAGAGGTGAGGCCGGGTCTGAAGCGGGGAGCCGGGGCCGGATCGCCGGACTATCGCTTCCCGGCCTTCGAGTCGCCGCCGGCCGCCGCCGCGACCGCGCCCCTGCCGAGCTGCGCCTGGACGTCCAGGGCCCGCACCGCGTGGCAGGAGTCCCCCACCAGGTCGAGGTAGAACTGCTCGTTGCCGGCCCGGATCCCCGCGAGCTGGGCGTACACGCCGGTCTCCTCCAGGCGCAGCGCCGCCCGCAGCAGGCGCCGCCTCGCCCCCGCCAGCACCTCCGCCTCCTCCGCCGTGGGGCTCCACACCCCTTCCCTCTCGGCGTTGCCCAGGCCCTCCAGCATGTGCCCCAGGAACTTGACCTCCTGGTTGATCAGCAGCGGGGCGAGCTTCGGGGCCTTGGCGATGCTCTCGGCGTACAGGGGGACCTCCACACCGGCCCGCCACAGGTAGAGGGACGCCTGCTCCGCCACCCGGGCCCTGGCCTCGGGGCCGGGGTACCCCGCCGCGGCGCAGGCCGCCACCCCCTGGAACAGGTGGGCCCCGCCGCAGGTGAAGCCGAAGATCCCCTGCCGGCGCTTCTGGATCCGGTCCTCGCCGCGCCCCCGGGCCTCGGCGAGGAAGCGGGTGGAGTCCTCCAGCATCTGCAGCATCGCCGCGGCGACCTCGCCCAGGCGCACGGCCCGCCCATCGGGCCCCGTCCACCGGTCCCCCGCCCGCTCCGCTTCCTGGCAGTAGGCCTGGACGGACCAGGCGACGTCGTCGGGACGGGGGAAGGCCACGCCCCCCCCGCCCCCTCGGAACGCGAAGGTCGCCTGGGAGTCCCGGACCAGCTCCACCCGCGAGGGTGCGCCGGGCACCGCGCCGAAGGGTCCCTCCGGGAACGCGTCCCGCTCGATGGCGTTCTTCAGCACCAGGTCGGCGTGGGGCTCGACCCGGACCTCGCCCCGCCGGGCGGGGAAGCCGTGGACGACCCGCACCCCCGAGTCGGCGCCGGGATCGGGGACCGTGCGCTCCTCCAGCCAGGTGGAGACGATCCTCCCCACCGCGCGCTCGCCCCCGCGGGCGCGGAAGTCGCCGCCCCAGGCCAGGATCCCGTGGGCCATCGCCCACGGGTTGTCCGGATCCGAGGCTCCCTCGCGCGCCACCCGGCGCAGCGCCTCGGCGGCCCTCGCCTCGTCCGCAGGCCCGAGCTCCGGGGTGTCGGCCAGGCCGGCGGGATCGACAGCCCCGGGGGCCGGCGGGCCCCCGGCGACACCGGGCGCTGCGGCGGGGGAGGGCGTCTCCGGCGGAGTTGCCGCGCCCGCCCGGGGCGGGGACGATGCCCGCGAGGCCTCCTCCCGCTCCGCCGCGCCCTCGCCACCCCCTCCGCAGGCGGCGAAGAGGCAGAGCGCCCCCGCCAGGACCCCCACGGACAGCCGTGGACGGGCCCGAACCCGCCCCGGAGCCCCGCCGGCGGCGGGCCGGTGGATCACTTCGAGACCGGGTTGGGCAGGCGCCCGATCTTCTCCCCGGAGAGGACGTAGATCACGTCGCCCGAGACCGCCATCCGCGGGTGGACCAGCCCCGCCTCCGACACCTGCCCCTGGTGGAGCAGCTTGCCCTTCTTGTTCCACACGTAGAGGGATCCGGTGTCGGTGAGAAGGTAGACGTTGTCCGCGGCGTCGGTGGCCAGGTCCCAGTCCTCGGAGCCGTCCTCCTCGATGGGCTTCTTGTTGAACCGACCCTGCCGGAAGCCGTCCTGGATGGCGTACTCGACGATGTCGCGATTGGCAGCGGTGCGGACCAGGAGCTTCCCGTCGGCGATCACCCCCGCCAGGATGTCGTCCTCCACCGTGAAGCGGACCTTCTGCTCGCCCCTCTGCGTGAAGCCCCACACCTCGTTTCCGAGCAGGAAGTAGAAGTCGTCGCCCCACCAGGTCGCGATGGGGGTCGCCGTCCCGTGCCCGGGGAGCACCAGGTACTCGCTGGGCACCTGGTAGTCCGCCAGCGTCTTCCCCTCGGGGTCCAGCACCTGCACCCTCTTGTCCCAGTCGATCACCGCGGCGAAGTCGTAGTTGCCCACGGCGACGTCGCTGGGCTGGGTGAACTCCCCGGCGGCCTTGCCCGCAGCGCTCCCCGCGGCGTAGGGGTCAACGATCTGGCCGAACCAGCGGTCGGTGATGGCGGCCTCCGCCGCTCCCCAGACCGTGTCGGCCCTTCCGTCGGGCGTGAACCGCTGCACCCGGTTGTTGCCCACGTCGGCCACCACGATGTCGCCCCGGGAAGTCACGTCGATCCCCAGGGACTCGCCCCGGGACTGGAAGGCGCCCGGGGCGATCCCCTTCATCCCCCAGTTGGGCACGGAGGCGTTCTTGGCCTTCTCGAGCTGGTCCCACGCCTGGAGCTCCTTCACCACGTTCCGGAGGGCGACCGCCTGGCGGTTGCTCGCCCGGACCGCCGCCATCTCCAGCCAGGGAACGGCGCGCACGTCCCGGAGCTTCCCGAAGGCCTCCACCACGGCCTCCTCCACGGGCAGGTGCTGGAGCACGAAGCCCGGCGGGCAGACCTCGGCGACCTTCTGGACGACGAAGGGGGCCCCCCGGGAGACCACCTCCCCGAGCCACGCGAGGTTCTTCTCGTAGTCCTGCCCGGCCCGCAGGGCGGCGAGGGCCGCGTCCCGCGCGGCGGTGTAGGCGGCCTCGGCCTCGGGGTACTTCTTGTCGGTCTTCCAGGCATCGAGAGCCGCGACCACCTCGGGGCGGGTGTCGGGGAAGTCGAAGGCCACCTCGGCGATGTGGGTGTCGTCGTAGATCTGCCCGGAGTGGAAGTCCGTCAGGGTGATCCGAAGCTTCTTCACGCCCGCGGAGCCGTCGATCTTCACGTCCTTGCGGGCGAAGCGGTCTCCGAGCTCGACGTCCCGCACCTCCTCGCCCGCGGCGGTCGTGTAGGCCAGCTTGAGCTTGGCGACGCGGTTCCGCTGCTCCCACTCCTCCGTTCCCCGGAAGTCCCCGCCCCAGATGCTCACCGAGCGGATGGGCTGGGGCTTGTCCCAGGCGATCTCGATCCACTCCCCCTTGCCGGCGCTGGCCTTGCCCTCGGCCCAGGACGTCCCCAGGCTCCCGTCGAAGGCCGCCGCCGCGGGGTGCTTCGCCTCCCCCTCGTAGGTCGAGGAGGCGGTGATGGTGGCCTTGACCTTCGGGGGGGGCGCGGCCGACGCCATCGCCGGCAGGAGGGAGGCGGTGGCGACCACCGGCCACAAACCCTTGACATTTCGCACGCTTAAGCCTCCGTCGCCCAGCTTGCCCGCCGGCGGGGGAAGCTGTGAGACTATGGGGGAGGAGTGTCGGGTGTCAACGACGGCCCGGCGCCGGCCCGCGCCCCCGCGGGGGCGCCCGGACTCGACCTTCAACTTCCCGGACGCGCCATGCCCCTCCCCCACCGCCGCTCCCGCGCCCGCCGCCTCGTCCTCGCCGCCGCCGGGACCCTGCTCGCGGCCGCGTGTGGTGGCGACCTCGCCTCCCGCGCGGCGGACGAGCCGCCCCGGGACCGGCACGCCGCCGCGCTCCTCCACGCCGAGCCCACCCCCGCGCCCCTCCCCGTCGTGGCCGATCTCCACGTGGACACCCCCACCCAGGCCCTGCTGCGGGGGATCTCCATCGCCGACGGCCCGGGCCTGGAGGCCTCCTTCGCCGCCGCGGAGCGGGGCGGCGTGACCCTGCTGGTGGAGTCCCTGTGGATCCCCCGGGCGGCCGAGGCCGACCCCGCGGCGCGCCTCGCGGCCCTGCTGGACGTGCTGGACCGGGGCCTGGCGTCGGCGCCGGGCTGGGCCCTCGCGCTGTCCCCCTCCCAGGCCCGGTCCCTGCTCGCCCGGGGCACCCGCGTCGCCGTGGCCGCCATCGAGGGGGCGACCTGCCTCTCCGCGGGTCCCCGGGACCTGGAGTCGGCCTTCCGACGGGGCGTCCGGATGCTGGGCCCCACCTGGACGGCCTCGAACGCCTACGCCGACTCCTCGGCCGAGCCCCGGGAGCCCGGCGGCCTGACCGACGCCGGCCGGAACCTGGTCCGCCTCGCCAACGACCTGGGGGTGATGATCGACGTCTCCCACATGAGCGACGCCGCCCTGGACGACACCCTCGCCACCAGCCGGGCTCCGGTCCTGGCCTCCCACAGCAACTCCCGGGCCCTGTGCCCGCACCCCCGGAACCTCACCGACGCGCAGGTCCGCAGGATCGCCGAGGCGGGCGGCCTGGTGGCGGTGATGTTCCACGCCCCGTTCGTGTGCGGCGGCGCCCCCCCGGACGTCGACGACGTTGCCGCCCACGTCGCCCACCTCCTGGAAGTCGCCGGCCCCGGCCACGTCGCGTTCGGGAGCGACCTGGACGGGCGCATCCAGCCGGCCCGGGGCCTGGAACGCCTGGACGGCCTCCCCTCCCTGCGGGACGCGCTGCGGCGCCGCGGCATCGACGGCGCCACCCTGGCCGGGGTGATGGGCGAGTCCTTCCTGCGGTACTGGGACAGGGTCCAGGCGGCGAGGGCCCCTACCCCCCGAACATCCGGGTCTGCACCGGCTCCATGAGCTCGGGGACGAAGCACTTCCGGCACCGGGCTTCGTAGGACTCCGTCGCCCCCACCAGCACCCTGGCCCCCCGGTCGACGATGCGCTGGCTGCGGTCGGCGGGGTTCCCGCACTTCATGCAGATGGCGAGGTTCTTGGTGACGTACTCGGCCACCGCCATCAGGGTGGGCATGGGCTCGAAGGGCTGCCCGCGATAGTCCTGGTCGAGCCCGGCGACGATCACCCTTCGCCCCCCGTTGGCGAGGTCCTCGCACACCGCCACCAGATCGGGGCCGAAGAACTGGGCCTCGTCCACCCCCACCACCACCGCCTCTCCGACGTTCCGGGGGATCTCGGCGGCCTGCTCCACCACGTAGGCCCTCAGCTTCTGGTCGCTGTGGCTGACGATCTCGGCCTGGGAGTAGCGATCGTCGATGCGGGGCTTGAAGATCGCCACCTGCTGGCGGGCGAAGGTGGCGCGGCGGAGGCGGCGGATCAGCTCCTCGGTCTTGCCGCTGAACATGCAGCCGGTGATGACCTCGATCCAGCCGACGTCCCGGGGCGCGATCTGCATCCGTCGAGGCGTCCCGAGGTCAGCCGAGGTCGACGCGGGAGCCGTCGCACACGTCGGACCCCAGGAAGACCACCTCGTCCCCCTCCGCCAGGGGCCGGAACTGGGTGAACCCCTCGAACGCCTCGGGCTTGAGGGGGGCCCGAGCCCACGGGTTGTGGAGGAGCCGCATCGTGAACACCACTCGGTCCCGCTCCCACTCCTTGTCACAGAAGAGCACCGCCGAGAGCGCCGCCAGGTCGGGGTCGCAGAACACCGCTCCCTTGGACTTGCGCCGGAAGCTCTTCACCCGCTCCGGCCGCCCGCCGAGGGTGGTCCAGTTGAAGTTGCCCGCGCACTTCCCATACATGAAGTCGTGCAGGTAGTTCTCGGGGAGCCCCCACGACTCGTTCCCGAACAGAACCAGCACCAGGGGCATGGAGGGATCGCGGTCCTGCAGGGTCCCCATCCTCGCCCGCATCAGCGCGTGGAGCTCCTGGAGCAGCGCCGGCGCCCGCAGGGGCGGGATCCGGAACCGCACCAGGCCCTTGCGGTCCGACGGCACCCTCTCGAGGATGCTGAACTCCAGGTGGATGTGCTCGTCGCGGTACTCGGCGTACTTGCCCTCCCACAGCCCCTCGTCGAGGCTGTTCAGCCAGACCTCCAGGGCCTTGCGGATGGGGCGGGGATCGAAGTTGTAGGGCAGCCAGCGCTTCAGGTACACCGAGAAGAAGAAGTGGTGCTCGATCTCCCCCAGCTCCCTGAGCAGGTGGCGGAAGGCGCTCATGCCGCCCCGCACCTGCACCTCGGGGATGTAGGACTGCACCACCAGCGAGAAGGCCTCCCCGGTGTCCCCGACGGTCACCGTCAGGGGCTCTCCGCCGTCCACGGGCCAGACGGGTACCTGGTGGCCGCCCCGGCGCAGCGCCTCGTGGACCACCATCTCGGCGAAGCCCTGGAAGAAGCGGTCGTTGTCCAGGGTGGTCAGACGTTCGCGCAGCGCGTCCCGGGCGTCGTCGGGGAGCTTGCCGAACCAGGACTCTATCTGGCCCCGAAAGGTCTGGATCGCCGCCTCCTCCCGCGTGCACAGCGAGACGAGGAACGACGGGTGCGGCGTGGGGAGCCGCGCGAGCTCGGCGCGGAACTCGTCGGGATAGAGCAAGGACATCGGGCGCGGGTTTCCAGCGGCCCCGGCCCTGGGGGGGAGCCCCCCCACCGGGTGCACGGATCCGGATGATAGCACGCGAGGATCCGGCGGGTGAACGGTGGGGGCCACGTTCAATCTCCCACGATCTCCGCCTCGGTCGCCCGGGAGAGGTCGAGGCAGGCCAGATCGTGGGCCGACCGGAAGTGCTCCCGCATCTTCGCGCCGGCCGTCCCGACCTTCCGCCAGCCCAGGACCACGGACGCGCCTCCCCCCACCAGGGGCACCAGCCGGGCGACGTTCGAGGGCGCAGCCTCCAGCAGGCGCGTCGCCACCGCCTGGGCCATGCGGACCGCCAGGGGGTTCGCGCCCGGGGCGCCCCGGACCACCACCGACGGCAGCCGCGAGCCCAGGTCCGCGCGGGTGCCCTCGAACCCCTCGACGTCCCCGGCGACGCCCAGCCCCCGGGACAGCGCCTTCCACAGGTCGATCTGGCCCCGCTGGGTGCGGTGGTCGAAGCCGTAGACCAGCGACAGGGTCTGGGAGAGGCGGAGCAGGACCACGGCGAGGTGTGCCAGGACCGGGACCAGCCCCAGGGCGCCCCCCGCGCCCGCGGTGGCACCCACCACCGCGGCGGTCCGCCGGGAGCGCCGGATCGCCCGCTCCGCGAAGGGGTCCAGGTCGGTCGAGGGGCGGCGGACGACGTCGGCCAGGTCGGAGACCGGCACGCCCCCCTCCCGGAGCTCGGCCAGGACGTCGTCCGGGGACACCGACACCGCGTCGTAGGCCCGGCGGAGCACCTCGCGCTCCAGGGCCCGGCGCAGGTCGTCCAGCCGCGCCCTCCACTCCAGTTCGTCCATCGTGCTCATGGCGAGGTCCTCCTCGGCCGCCGGCCCGGGGCGCGCCCGCTCCCCGGCCCTCCGTCCCGGGGAGGGTCCCTCCGCCGGGCTGGATCGCGGCCGGGAGGCCGCGGCGAATCGTTGCCCACCCGGGAATATTCCACTACGCTCCGGGCCTCTTATCATGCCTCCTCGGGAGAGGAGGTCTCCTCACGCCCACCCGATCGAGTCCCCAGGTCACGCCGCCGTCCGACCGCGTCCGCGGTGGGGCTCGGCCGTCCGGGCGGACCCACCGAATCCCGAGGCCCATCGTACCGTGCTTCGAAGCCTCCTCTCGCTGATCCTCGTCGGGCAGGCCGATCCGGCCGCGCCCGCCTCCCCCCCGCCTCCCGCCGTCGTCGAGGCCGCCCCGACCCACGGGCTGTGGCAGATCGTCGCCGAGGCCGATCCGCTGGTGAAGCTGGTGATGCTCCTCCTGTTCGCCATCTCGGTGACGAGCTGGGCGGTGATCATCCACAAGGCGGTCGCCCTCGGCCGGGCCCAGCGCGCCTCGGCGAAGTTCCTGGAGCTGTTCTGGCACAGCAAGCACCTGGACGACGTGTACAACGCCCTGCCCCAGTTCTCGGGGGCGCCGCTGGCCCAGGTCTTCAAGGCGGCCTACAACGAGCTCGGGAAGGTGTCGGAGCGGCAGAAGACCTCCCAGGCCAACCCGTACCAGCTCCGGGGCGCCGAGACCGTGGCCCGCTCCCTCAGGCGCTCCATCAACGTCGAGATGACGGAGATGGAGCGGCTGACCCCCTTCCTGGCCACGGCGAGCAACGCCTCCCCCTTCATCGGGCTGTTCGGGACCGTGTGGGGCATCATGCGCGCCTTCCAGGAGATCGGCATCAGCCAGTCCACCTCCATCGCCACCGTCGGGCCGTACATCTCCGAGGCCCTCATCGCCACCGCGGTCGGCCTGTTCGCGGCCATCCCCGCGGGCATCTTCTACAACTACTTCGTCACCCGCACCCGGGTGCTCGGGTCGGAGATGGAGAACTTCTCCCACGACCTGCTCAACATCGTCGAGCGCCACCTGACGCTGTGACCTGATCCCGCCGCCCCTACCGAGGGTGGGCGCGGCGCGAGGGAGGCCGAGATGGGCATGAGCTCTGGATTCGGCGAGGGCGACGGGCTCCGGCGCGGCGGCACCATGCTGAGCGAGATCAACGTCACCCCCTTCGTCGACGTGATGCTGGTGCTGCTAGTGATCTTCATGGTCACCGCCCCCCTGATGACCCAGGGCATCGAGATGAACCTGCCCAAGGTCAAGTCGGACAACCTGGAGCACCAGGAGAAGCCCCTGATCCTCAACATCGACGCGGGGCAGGTGATCCAGGTCAACGACAACCGCTTCACCCTGGACGAGCTGGGCCCGAAGCTGCCGGCGATCGTGCAGAACCGCAAGGATCGGCAGGTCTTCATCCGCGCCGACGGCACGGTGTCGTGGGAGTACCTGGCGAAGGTCATGGCGGCGGCCCGGGCGGCGGGGATCGAGAAGGTCGGCATGGTGACCGAGCCCGGGGGGGCGGCACCTCCCGCCCAGGAGCCCGCGAGGAAGAAGTGATCGACGCGGCGAGAGGCACCGCCCGGGACCGCCGGGGGGAGCGGCTGGCTCCCTCCTTAGCGGCGTCCGTCGGCCTGCACGTCGGCCTCGTCGCGGTGTCGCTGATCCTGGGGCGCCTCGGGGGCGGCGAGCGCCCCCCGCCGATGCCGCCCACGATGATCGTCGAGCCCCTCTATGCCCTGCCCCGGGACCCCGGGCAGCTCCCCGACCGCCCCCAGTCGGCGCCCCCACCCGAGGCGGGGCAGCAGGGGGAGGAGGAGCCGCCCGACCCCCGGGACGCCATGGTCCTGCCGGACCCGGCGACGCCGAAGGAGCGTGGGACCGACGTGAAGCGCGAGGAGCGGGAGGAGCTGGAGCGCAAGAAGCGCGAGGCCCTGGAGCGCATGGCGAAGCTCGAGCCCGGCACCCGGGACGTCGCGCCCACCTCCGACGAGGGGCTGACGGAGGAAGACTGGGTGTGGAACCCCAGCGGCAAGGGTTCGTCCGACCCCGTGCTCGGCCGCTACGTGGCCCAGGTCAGGAACGCGATCATCCCCCACTTCCACGTCGTGAACCGGGGGGTCCTGAAGGACTCGCCGGACTTCTACGTCGGCGTGACCGTCCGCATCGACCGCAAGGGGACGGTCCTGGAGTACCGGATCACCCGGGGCTCGGGATCGGCCCCCTTCGACAGCTACGCCCGGTCGGCGATGCGAAAAACCCAGCAAGGCGGCGGACTTCCGGCCCCCGACGACGCCCAGTGGCAGAGACTCTCGGGCGGTCGCCAGGACGAGGTGCTCGTCGACGTCCAGTTCGCCGCGAGGGACATGAGCCTCCAGTGACCAAGACCACCGCCCTCCCCCGCCTCGCCCTGATCCTCGCCGGTCTCGCACTCGCCGGCGGCCCGGTGCGGCCGGCGTCCGCCCAGGAGCGGGTCCTGGTCGTCATCGACCAGACCTCCGATCAGGGCTTCCCCATCGCCGTGCCCCAACTCCTGGGCCTGGACGGCAGCCCCGATCCCCAGCTCGCCGCCGAGGTGCACCGGGTCGTCTTGGGCGACCTCCGGATCGTGCCCGCCTTCCAGGTCATGGACCCCGAGTCGTTCCTGGAGGACCCCAAGAAGGCGGGGCTCCGGGAGGGCGAGTTCAACATGGAGGACTGGCGGGTCGTGGGGGCCCTCGGGCTCGCCAAGTGCGGCTACCGCAAGACCTCCTCGGGGGAGGTCCAGGTGGAGGTGCGGGTCTACGACGTCGAGGCCGGCGCCCTGGTGGCGGGGAAGGTGGTCTCGGGGACTGGCTCGCCCCGGGCCGTCGGCCACCGGGTCGCCGACGTGATCTACGAGGCCTTCACCGGCCAGAAGGGGATGTTCTCCACCCGGATCGCCGCCGTGGGCAACGCGGGCGGCAACAAGGAGGTGTACCTGCTGGACGTCGACGGCCAGAACGTCACCCCCATCAGCCGCAACGGCTCCATCAACCTGTCCCCGTCGGTCTCCCGGGATGGCACCCGGATCGCCTACACCTCCTACAAGGACGGGAACCCCGATCTCTTCGTCGCCGACCTCGCCACGGGCCGGAGCGAGAAGGTCTCGGGCCGGTCGGGCATCAACACCGGCGGCGCCTTCAGCCCCGACGGCGGGTCCATCGCCCTCACCCTCAGCAAGGACGGCGACTCCGAGATCTACCTGCTGGACCGCCGCGGCGAGATCCTCGACCGGCTGACCCGGGCCTGGGGGATCGACGTGAGCCCCACCTGGTCCCCCGACGGCCAGCAACTCGCCTTCGTCTCCTCCCGGGAGGGCACGCCCCAGGTCTTCGTGATGGACCGCAGCGGGGGGAACCTCCGGCGCCTCACCTTCGCCGGCACCCACAACGTGTCGCCGGCGTGGTCCCCCGACGGCAAGCAGATCGCCTTCGCGGGCCGCGACGAGGGCCGGTTCGACATCTTCGCCATCAACGCCGACGGGACCCACCTGCGCCGCCTCACCCAGTCCGCGGGCGACGACGAGGACCCCTCCTGGTCCCCCGACGGGGGGTTCATCGTCTTCTCGTCGGACCGGGACGGCCGGGCGAAGCAGCTCTACATCATGGGCGCCGACGGGCGGAACCCCGTGCGGGTGACCGACGGCAAGGGCTCCTGGACCAACCCCGACTGGGGTCCCCTCGCCGGACGCTGATCCCCCCCGGGGGGGGGTGTCCCCCTCCCTGCCCTGCCCTCCCCGGACGCCCCCATGAGCTTCTCCCGCGGCTTCCCCGATCCCGGCCCGCCCCGGACCGTCGCCACCATCGACATCGGAAGCGGCTCCGTCCTGCTCCACGTCTTCGAGGCCGACGCCCCGGGGTCCCGCCGCTACCGCGTCGTCGAGTCCCTGTGCATGGTCACCGGGCTCGGCCGCGGGAAGGGCGCCGACGGTCGCCTCCACCCCGCGTCGGTGGAGCGCACCTTCGAGGCCCTGGCCCACTACCGGCGGCGCATGGACCAGGCCGCCGTGGGGGACGTGGTGTGCGTCGGCACCTCCGCCCTCCGGGACGCCCCCGACCGCGGGGGGCTCGTCGACCGGGCCAAGGCCGAGCTGGACCTCGACATCGAGGTGATCCCGGGCCGTGAGGAGGCGAGGCTCACCTGGCTGGCCGCCCACCGGGAGTTCGGCGACCTCGGCCCCCTGCTGGTGGTGGACATCGGAGCGGGCTCGACGGAGTACGTGCACGGCGAAGGGGGGCGGATCGCCTGGTCCCGGAGCCTCGACCTGGGATCGGTACGCCACGCCGAGGCGTACCTGGCGGGGGAGGACCCCCCGGACCCCCGCTCCCTGGCCCGCCTGCGGGCCGCCCTGGACGAGGCCCTCGCCGCCCTCCCCGACACCGCCCCCGGGGTGAACGTCGTGGGGGTCGCCGGGACCGTCACCACCCTGCTGGCGGTCCGGGACGGCGTCGAACCGTGGGATCCCGACCAGGTCCACGGCCGGCACATGTCCCGCGAGGAGCTGGACCAGGTGCTCGCCCGCATCGACGCCGTCCCCCTAACCGAGAGGCGCCGGATCCCGGGGATGCACGCCGCCCGGGCCGACGTCATGCCCTCGGGCGGGGAGATCCTGCGCGCCTCCCTGGCCCGCTTCGGCGCGACCGGGCTCGTCGTCAGCGACCGGGGGATCGGGTTCGGGGCCCTGTACGACCGCTGGCCGACGATCCGGCTCCGCTGACGGCGGAACCTGCTCGGACGCGGGGATGCCCGGCGGGATCGCGTGGCCTGCGGTGCTGGGCTCCCCCGCGAGCTGCCCGGGCCCGTGCCGGAGGTCCTCCGTGAGCAGGTCGTCGGCCTCGGAGCTCAGGTCCTCCCCATCGCAGGGGGCACGTCGGTGCGCTCGCCTCCCTCCCGCCCCTGCATCGCGATCCGTTCGACCGGATGCTCGCGGCGCAAGCCAGGGCGGAAGGCGTTCCCCTCGTCAGCGCCGACTCTAGCTCCCCGCCCCGCCACCCTCCCGCTGGGCGAGCCAGTCCCAGCCCGCGAGGGTCCAGGGGTGGGCAACGATGCCGGCGCCGAGGGGCAGGGGCCTCGGGATCGGCGCGAGCAGCGCGCAGTTGTCGGCGGGGATGCCGCCCAGCTCCCGCCACTTCTTCAGCGCCCCACCGTCCCCCGGCGTGAGCGTCTCGCCCGCCTTGATCTCGAAGCCGTGCAACTCGCCCTGGTATTCGACGACGACGTCGACCTCGATCGGGTCGCTCGACCGCCAGAAGTAGAGGCTCGGCAGCTCGCCGCGGGCGCGGAAGCCCTTCAGCCACTCGCCGACGATCAGGGTCTCGAAGAACGCACCCCAGAATGGGCTGCGACGGAGCACCTGGGCGTCGTGGATCCCGAGCAGGTAGGAGGCGAGGCCGGTGTCGACGAAGTACAGCTTGGGGCTCTTGACGAGGCGCTTGCCGAAGCTGGCGTGGTAAGGCGGCAGCAGGAAGATCGTGTAACTCGCTTCGAGGGCGGAGAGCCACCGCCGGACGGTCGTCTGCGAGATGGCGGCATCGCGGGCAAGGTCCGCGACGTTGAGGAGCTGGCCGGTCCGCGCGGCGGCGAGGCGCAGGAACCGTTCGAAGTCACCCAGATCCTGCACCTGGAGGATCTGCCGGATGTCGCGCTCGAGGTAGGACTGGATGTAGCTGGCGCACCAGATCTGGCGGTCCACGGCGTCGTTCTCCGAGATCTCGGGGAACAGGCATCGCACGATGACGTCGGCTTCGGGCCGGGACGGGCGGCGCTCGTGCCACGAGTAAGGGAGCAGCGTGAGGATCGCCGCGCGCCCGGCCAGCGACTGCCCGACCTGTTCCATGAGGAGGAAGTTCTGCGAGCCGGTCAGCAGCCACTGCCCCGGACGCCGATCGGCATCTACGAGGGTCTTGATGTACGAGGGAAGCTCGGGCGCATACTGGATCTCGTCGAGGATGACGGGCGGTGGGTTCAGGCGGAGGAAGCCACGCGGATCCGCGCGGGCGAGAGCGCGGATGTCCGGGTCCTCCAGCGACAGGTAGGCGTGGGTGTCCCCGTACATGTCGCGCAGCAGGGTCGTCTTTCCGGACTGGCGGGGGCCGGTGACCACGGCGACCGGAAAAGTCCGCGCGGACCGCCGCAGAGCGTCCTTCAAGTCCCTCGACCTCATGGGCACACTCTACTCCTTGCAGATCGGCTTTTCAAAAGTGCATTTCAAACCACTCGGCGAGTGGCGGGGTCCAATCCCGCAGGGGACCGGCATGGGGCAGGGCCCCCCGGGGATCGCCAGGACGGGGGCTTCCCGCGGGGGCGGGGGATGAGTGTCCCCGTCTGAACGGTCGCCGGGTATCATCCTGGAGCGCGCGGACGCTGGGCGGCCTCATCGCCCCCGCGGGGGAGGTGGGACGTGGACACGCTGGCGCTGCTGGGGACCCTCCTGGGGCTGGGCTTCACCTCGGGGATCAACCTGTACGCGACGGTGTTCGCCACCGGGCTGGCCCTCCGGATGGGCTGGCTGACCCTTCCGCCGTGGCTGGGATCCCTCCAGGTGCTGGGGGAGGAGTGGATCGTGATCGTCGCCGGCGCGCTCTACGCGGTGGAGTTCCTGGCCGACAAGGTCCCCGCCGTGGACCACGCCTGGGACGCCGTCCACTCCTTCATCCGGCCGGTGGGCGCCGGGCTGCTGGCCTGGACGGCGGTGCGGGGGGCGGGCCTGGACCCCGTCGTGGAGATCCCCCTGATCCTCGCCGTCGGTGGGGTCGCCCTGTCCAGCCACGCCGTCAAGGCGGGAACCCGCGTCGTCGCCGCCTCCGCGGGGGGGCACTTCCTCGGCGTCGGGGTGGGGCTGAGCCTGCTGGAGGACCTGGTGGCCCTGGCGGTGGCCTTCCTCTCCTTCCTGGCCCCGGTGCTGGTGCTGGGCGGCCTCGTGGTGTTCGGCGTGCTGCTCTGGTGGCTCGCTCCCCGCCTCCTCCGTGCCGCCGGGGGCGCCTTGGGAAGGGTCAGGGGGCTGCTGGGGCCCCGTCCCGGTGCGCCCCCCGCCAGTCCGGGGGGCGGCGCCGGCTGACCTCATCAGTCGCCGGTCCCCACCCCCTCCACAGGGCGCGCCAGGAGCGCGAAGTCCATCTCGAGGGCGTTGGCCACCTTCACGGTGCCCAGGGCGACCGAGACCCGCTCCATGCCGAACTGGTCGTGGGTGATCTCCAGGGTCCCCCGGGCGGTGAGGTGGTCGCGGTCCACCTCCACCGAGACGGGGACCTCCACCCGCCGGGTGCGGCCGTGGAGGGTCAGGTCGCCGACGATCCGCAGGTCCCACCCCCGGGACGTCCGTTGGGCGGCGTCGATGGACACGGTGCGGAATCGGATCTCGGGGTACTCCCGCACCTCCAGGACCTTCTCCTCCATGTCCCGTTGGACCTCTGCCCGGCTCTCGGGGTCGCGGTCGGGATCGACGACGCGGATCCCGCGGGTGGGCACGGTGAAGGAGACCGTCGACGACTCGATGTCGTCGGGTACGTACCGCACCTGCCCCGTGAGCCCCGTCACCCTCACCAGGTGATCGTGCCCGAGTCCGGCGAGCATCCCCGCCGTGCCCACCTGGACGTCGACCCGGCTGGCCTCGGGGTCGATGGAGAACATGCGGGCCTCCTCCGCCGCCCGGGCCGTGAAGGGCAGGGCGGCGAGCAGGAGGGCCAGCAGGGGTCCGCCGACGAGGGCCCTCGCGCGGGAGCGGGGCGCGGTGTCCGCGGGCATGGTGTCCTCCCATGTCGATGCCCAGGGATCCCGTGCAGGCGGCGCGCCACGATGCCGCGACCTGAAACCCCGGGGGCCCGGGGCGCGTACCTCCTGGCGCCGCCCTCGGCCGGGGCCGGCGCCCGGGGAGCGAGGAGCGGACGGATGGCGGGGTTCGAGCTGACCTGGATCGACAAGGACGCCGAGGTGGGGCCGGTCTTCCGGATCCACCGGCCCGGGTGGGACGACGTCTACACGCGGGAGATCCCCGGCCGGCGCGTCCTGAGGCTCAACACGGTGAACGCGCCTCCCATCGAGTACGTGGAGCCGGCGGTGGAGGCGTTCCGCGTCCTCGCCGAGCGGTGGGGAGCGCCCATCGTCTACCTCATCGACCCCGACGTCCGGCGCCCGCCCGCGGCGCGCTTCCTCTACGAGTGGAGCCGGCGGGCGTACCAGGAGGGATCCGTCGACCAGTCCTACATGGTGATGACCAACCGGGTGACCCGGGCCCTGGGCGGCCTGGTGTGCCGTATGTTCGTGGCCGGCGGCATGCCCATCGAGGCCGTGGTGCCCGGGGAGCTCCAGGAGAGGCTGGCGCGCCTGGACCTCTCCTGCGGTCGCCCCGGCTTCGCGTGCGCCTCCGGCTCGACGGCGCTGGCGCTCCGCCGCGGCTTGGCGGACGACGCCTACGGCCAGATCCTCCTGCGGGTGATCCGGCGCCTCTCGGGGGGGAGCCGGGACGAGCAGCCCCGCCCCTGACCGCCGCCCCCGCTCCAGGCCGCCCCGCATCCCACGACGAGGGATCCCGATGCCGCCCCGTCCCGCCCTCCCCGCCGCTCCTCCCCTCCCCCACTCCCCCGCCCGGGGCGCGATGCGCCGCCTGGCGGGGAAGGAGCGGGTGAAGGTCCTGTTCGTCCGCCCTCCCCACGCCTACTGGCCCATCATCAACCAGTCGGACAACTTCTTGATACCGCTGGGTTATCCGGTGCTGGCGGCGTGGCTGCGGGAGAAGCTCGACTTCGTGGACGTCGAGATCCTGGACTGCTGCGTCGAGAACGTGGGCTTCCGCTCGCTGAAGCGCGAGATCCGCCGCCGTGCCCCGGACGTGGTCGCCATCGGCGAGAAGGTGGTCTACGCCGACGACGCGCTCCGGGCGTTCCGCACCGCCAAGGAGGCGGATCCGGAAGTCGTCACCGTGGCGGGCGGCCACATCTTCACCCACGCCCCCGAGTGGGCGCTGAGGGAGTGCGGGGCCCTGGACTACGTGATCCGCTACGAGGGCGAGCTGGCGATGCAGCGCTTCCTCGAGGTCGCCCGGGAGGGCCGCCCCGAGGAGGACGCCCCCAGCCTGTGCTGGCTGGAGGGGGGCGGGATGCGGACCACGCCGCTGGCCCCCGCCGTCCGGGACCTGGACGAGCTGCCCCCCGCGGCCTTCGACCTGATGCCGGTGCAGAAGTACTCCCCCTTCGGGATGCTCTGGCCCCGGGCGGCCACGATCCAGCGGGGGCGCGGCTGCGTGGACACCTGCCGATTCTGCTCGTGGATCGCCATGGAGAACCGCCACGAGGACGACGGCCAGGGGGGGATCGCCCACCGGCCGTGGTTCCGGTCCAAGTCGGTGGAGCACGTGATCGAGGAGATCGACGTCCTCTACAACCGGTACGGGATCCGCTACCTGTTCTGGGTGGACGCCACCTGGAACGTGGACGACCGCTGGTTGAACGCGTTCTGCGACGAGGTGCTGCGGCGGGACTGGAAGCTGGGCTGGTGGGCCTTCACGCGCTACGACCTCCTGCCCCGGCAGCACGAGAACGGCACGCTGCGCAAGATGGTCGACGCGGGGCTGCGCCACGTCCTGGTGGGGGTGGAGCGCCCCGGCGCGGAGGCGCTGGACTGGCTGAGCAAGCACCGCTACGGCGAGAACGAGGCGGTGCGCGCCTTCCACCTGCTCCGGGACCACTACCCCGAGGTCTTCCGCCAGGGTACGTTCATCACCGGGATCCGCTCCGACACCGCCGAGTCCATCCGCGAGCTGCTCACCTTCGCCCACGCCTGCGACCTGGACTTCGCCGCCTTCCACCCCTGCACCCCCTTCCCGGGCACGGCCCTGTACGAGGAGGCGAAGCGGAACGGCTGGCTGGAGGTCACCGACTTCTCGCGCTACGACATGTTCGACCCGGTGATGCCGACGGAGCACCTCACCCGCGCCGAGGTCGCCCGCTGGACCACCTGGTGCCAGCAGAACTTCGTCCTCAAGAAGCCCGGCCGCTACTTCAGCCGGATGCTGAGCCCCCACACGGTCCGCCGCCGCCTGCACTGGTGGTTCTTCCTGGCCATCAACCGCGTGATGATGGTCCAGGCGTGGAACCACCTGCGCGGCCGGGAGGAGTTCCAGGGCTTCGCGGGGGTGAACAAGCTGTGGAAGCCGACGTGGTACGAGGCGTGACCCGCCGGACTGGGGGGCGCGCATGAAGATCTGGGTCGACGCCGACGGGTGCCCGAACCCGGTGAAGGAGATCCTCTACCGCGCCGCCGAGCGGCTCGCGATCCCCCTGATCCTGGTGGCGAATCGCCCCATGCGGGTGCCCCGCTCGGCCCACATCCGCACCGTCCAGGTGCCCGGAGGCTTCGACGCCGCCGACGAGCACATCGCCCAGCAGGTGGAGGCCGGGGACCTGGTGATCACCGGCGACATCCCCCTGGCCGCCCAGGTGCTCGCCCGCGGCGCCCACGCCATGGACACCCGGGGCGGGCTCTTCTCCGAGGACACCATCCAGGAGCGCCTGACCATGCGGAGCGTCCTGGAGCAGCTCCGGGGCGGCGGCGTGGTCACCGGCGGCCCCTCGTCCTACGGCCCGTCGGACCGGCTGGCCTTCGCCAACCAGCTCGACCGCTTCCTTTCCCGCCGCTCCCGCCCGTAGGCGAGGCGCCCCGACCCGATCCCCTCCAGGGCGTGCTCCAGCGGGCGGAGCCCGCGCCCTCGGGAGCGCAGCGCCCTCGCCCGCGTGGAGTGGGACAGCGGAGACGGCCGCACACGATCCGCGCCCGACCGAAGTCCCCTGGGAACCGCACCTCGACGTCCGCTTGCATGAAACTAAAGCCTCACTTAATGTTCTTGCGTGGGCAGAGCGACCACCCCATCACCCGACTGGGACCGCCTCTTCGAGGTCGCGGCGGCCCAGGAAGGGCTCTTCACGACGCGGCAGGCGGCCGAGGCCGGTTACTCGCCGCAGTTGCTCGCGCATCACCTGAGGGCGGGGCGAATGCTCCGGGTGCGACGCGGCGTGTACCGCCTCGTGCACTTCCCAGCGGGCGACCACGAGGACCTGGCGGCGATCTGGCTCTGGTCGGAGCGGCAGGGGGTGTTCTCTCACCAGACCGCGCTCGCTCTGCACGACCTCTCGGACGTCCTGCCGGCACAGGTCCACGTCACGCTTCCGGCGGCGTGGCACAAGCGGCGGCTACGCGAACCGGAGGGGGTGGTCCTGCACTACGGCGACATGGCCGAGAGCGACTGGCAATGGTTTGGGCCCGTGCCGGCGACGGCGCCGCAGCGCACGCTGGAGGACTGCGCGGCGGGGCACCTCCCGCCCGAGCTGCTGCGGGGGGCCGTCCTGGACGCACTGGACCGCGGTCTGGTCGCGCGCATCGACCTCGCCGCCGTCGAGGCCGCGCTCTCGCCCTTCGGAGGGCTCGCGCCATGACGCAGGAGTACCGCACCGCCGCCGCGTTCAAGCAGGCGCTCGATCACCGGATCCGTACGGCGTCTACCTCGGGCACCGACTTCGCTCGACGGCGCCAGCTCGTGGTGTTCGATCGCTTCCTCACGCGCGTCGCCTTCGAGCTCGGACGCGCGAACGAGCACGCGGTCCTTGCGCCGATGGGGGGCGTACGTCTCCCAGTACCGCCGGTTGGTCTCCTGGCGGCGCTGCTTCTGGCAGGGCTCCGCCGAGCAGGCCCGTTGGCGACCGGCAACCCGCGGATCGGGACGGAACACGGAGTGGCAGAACGGACAGCGCTGACGACGGGCCACCGCCGGGCGACCTCCACGGGGGAGGTGGCTGCCCACGCTCCGGCGCTACCCGACGGGCAGCACGAACGGCAGGAGGGCGTTGGTCCTAATCTCCGTGAGCGGGGGCGGTACACTTCTCGTGAGCGGTCAGGAGTCCGGGCGGTTACGAACGAGAGGGCGTGCCTGCGGCGTTACGGGGTCACCGCTTCGCCTACGAAATACCCCCCGACACGCCTCCGTGCGCACCGCATTCCTTGCGCTCGGCACGGCTGCGTTCGTCAGGCGACGCCCATCCGCTGGCAAACGAGCTAGGAGTCGGTAGCGGACGGACTTGGCTTGGCGTAGGCTCCAACTTGGTCCAGGAGCACCGGCACAACCCATGTCCCCGACTCCCCCCCGCAGCGGTCCTGCCATTGCGGACACGCTTGTCGCCGAGGCCGCGCAGGAGTTGCCCGAGCCCATCGTCCTGAACCACTGTACAGTGGTGGGGCAGGTGGTCAATTTCGACCGGCGGTTCGTCCAGGAGTTCACCCTTCGCCTCAAACCCTCCCACCTATCAGCGAAGGCCAGGAGGTCCCTTCTTCCCCGGGATGGCGACATCGGTCCCGCCAAAGCGCGGCTCCTTCATGCTCTATGGCGGGCATCTGAGCCAGACTCCGGTAATCGTGCGGGCAAGGGGTCTTGGCTTAGCCACGAGGACCTTCGCAGCGCTGGCATCGTCACCGCAAGAGACTTGGCACCGGTCCTCAGTGACTTACGGAGGCGCCTGTGCATTAGCGAGAAGCACCTAGAACTGGCCTCCGACCTGATTCCAGACTATGTGCGAACAAAGAGCGATTCGCTGCGGGGGTTGTGCGCACAGTTCGACCGGACAGCACAGCCCAAGCTGACGACGGACCAAGCCCAAGCCGGGCACCCTCACGTCGTTGGCGGCAAGCCGATCCGGTTCGATAGCCTCTTGGACCTGCTGTTCTCGCTTCCCCCGTCCCCTATCTCCAGAGAGGCGGATGGGATTCGTGTTCTCACGCCGCGCCTGGACCTCGTCTTCGTGTTCGGTAGCAGCACTCACGCATTGGCGACAAACCACGCTGCCTTCGCCTGCGATGCCCTGTGGACGCACGAGATTGCCACGGTGCTGCAACATCGAGCCCCGCCCGATACCAAAGTGTACACCCACTGCCGCCACGACTGCGACTTCCTGCACGAAATCAAGGACCCTACCAGCCTGATGTCCCGGCTGCAACCGCACGTGGTGTCAATGGGCATGGGCGATGTGAACTCAGTGACTGCCGAGATCTTCAGGTGCCACGCGCATGTTGACCCGGACATGGAGGGTGACTGGGTGTCTCCGCTTCAGCCGCGGGTGTACGCGCCCAAGTCGTCCGTCATCATCGTTTCTCCCACTGAGCGCCTCGAACCGACCGATGATCGGTCGTTCGGCTGGCTGTGTGGGGTGCGAAGCCCGTTCTTCGACAATAGAGTCTCCGTCATCTGTGCGGGGACGAACGGCACGGGTACCACTGCGGCCGCCTGGGCACTACTGCAGAGCCTGGACCTGGACGCCGCAGATCATGGGTGGGCCTCACTTCCGGTGGGCAATGCGGTCGTCATCGCCAGGGAGGTAGCAAAGTCGATTTCACGCGGAGATCTAGTCAAGATTGGGGGCATCCGGTATATGTCTGTGAGCGGGCGTCCCGAATGCGTCGAATGGTACGAAGCCCATCGCAGCTCTTGAGAAGCAACCGGATAACACATCACCTCCAAGTTGGACACAACTCAATATTCGACGCCGCTCTTCTCCTTTCCGGAGGACGCGCTTCTACTCTGACCCGTTCGAGCCCACTCCATGGTGGGGTGACCCATCGACCGAACCGGTCGGAGAAAAGGAGAGCGAGATGCGCACCTCGACTGAAAGGCGCAGGCAGACGATGAAGAGCATCCTGAACGCAAGTGACGCGGCGCTGGGCTGGGTTCGCGCCGGCCTCGTCCGCACCACGCACCATAGGCTGGCGCTCGCCTTCGCGTCGGTGCTGGCCGTTCTGTCGGTGTTCGCCGTGGGATGTACTCCTCCCAGCGGAACGGCTGCCGATACGGGCCTCGGTGACGACGACAGCGCGGCCGAGACCGGCCAGTTCAGGAGCGACGACTTGTCGAACCTGGACGTGCCGGTCGTCGGTGAGGCGGAGGCGATGCAGATCGCGATGACCGGCCTCAGCAAGAAGCAGTACCGGGCCACCTCGACCATCATCGGACCGATGGTGGACGCCACCGGTGCCGACATCGAGGCGTACGAAGTGACGGTCAACGGAGGCGACCACGTGCTGCTGCGCTACGTCAACGCCGACACCGGTGAGCTGATGACGGACAAGGACGCCCGCCACGACATCGTCGCCGAGCCCAACCTCGGCGATCTGCCGGACGGCGCGCACGCCGCCTACTACACCTCGTGCCCGGGCGGCTGGCCGCTGTGCATCTACGACCCGGACTCGATCACCTTCTACAGCCAGCGGGACCCCAGCTGGTCCGGCAAGCCGCTCGGCTTCGGTCCGTCCACCATCGGTTCGGCCGGCTGCGTCCTCAGCTCCTACGCCATGATGCTGCGCAAGAACGGACGCGGCACCCGGAACCCGGATGAGCTGAACTCGCTGGGCAAGGAGCACCGGGAGGACGCCTACGGCTACTGCTTCAGCGGCGACCTGATCAAGCACAAGTGCATCGCAGAACGCTCCGGTGCCAGCCTGTCAACGCTCAGCGTCGACCAGGTGTGGAGCACGCTGGCAAGCGGAAAGGCGGTGGTGGCCTACGGCTACTCCACCTGCCTGGGCAGCAATCATGCTCAGATGCTGTGGGGCCACGACGGCTCCCGGTACTGGACCAAGGACCCGTGGTACGACTGGACCACTCAGGACCAGGCGATGTGCCTCAACTCGCCGACCTACCGGCTCATGAAGTGATGGGAAGGTGGGCAGGGGGAGCGATCAACAACCGATCCCCCTGCTCTTCCTTTCGGCGTCGGCGGCATGCACCATCGGGGAGCTGGCGACGGTGGCCGGCTTGGTCGCCTCCCGCGGAGGGTGAGCGCGGAATGCCGCAGGTCTAGGGTAACCGCCCGAACTCCCCCCCTTCCCCCCACGGCCCGTACGCACCCGGCGACTTGCCCCCCCCCCCGCGCAGGACGAGGAGGAGCGCTTCCTGCCGGGGGTGGATGCGCTGAGACCGCGGTGGCCGCTGGGGGTCAGCCCTGCGGGGTTCCGCGCCGGTGGCCGTCGCATCGGTGGCCCTGGGGAGCAGGCCGCGCGACTCCGCCCAGGCTCGGGGGGTCAGCTCCCCGACTCAATAGGCCGGCCAGCGTGGGAGCTTGCCGAGCACGGCGGTCATGTAGTCGTGCGGATTGAGTCCAAGCACTCGACAAGACGCCATGACCGAGTACAGCGTCGCCGTCCTCTCGGCGCCGACGTCGGACACTCCGGGCGATCCACTGAGGCCGGCCGGGGGGCCCCCTCCGAACCACCGACCGCCCTCCTCAGCACGCTCCGGACTCCCTATCCCCTCGCCGCACCGCCGAGCCGCGCAGGCATCCCCCCTCCCGGCCCCCAGCACCCACCCCGCCCGAATGCGGCCGACCTCCGCCTCCTCGGCGTTGCCCGCCTCAAGAACGGGGTTCCTTCACCCGAATCAAGTGTTGGTGCCTGCCCCCCCTCTCCTACAGCCCTTCCCCCCGGCTGGCCTTCGCCAGCCCGCTCGACCGCTTCCTGTCCCGCCGATCCCGCCCGTAGGCGAGGCGCCCCGACCCGACCTCCTCAAGGGCGTGCTCCAGCAGGGCCCGGAGCGTGGCGCCGAGGCCGACGACGGCGGCGTAGCTCAGGACCACCCATCCGAAGAGGGGGACGAAGCCGGTGAGGGCCAGGAGCGGGGCGCCCACCAGCACCGCCGCCAGGTCCGAGAAAGGCTCCCCCGAGGCCCGCATCGCCCCCACCCGGCGTCCCGCGCGGATCGCCAGGGCGGAGAGGCCCACCAGGACGAGGCCCAGGGTGGCGGCCCCCAACACGCCGATGGCCGCCAGGCCGAAGCGCCCCCAGGGGGCCAGCAGCAGGGCGCCCACCGCCCCGTGGGCCAGGGCGGCCAGGCCGGCGACCAGGGAGATCCCCCCCTCCTGCCCCAGGTAGCGGTCGATCCGGGCGCGGAACTCCCCCGTCGCCGCGGCCAGCAGCACGATGGCCGCGGTCAGGGACACCACCGAGGCCACCGCGGCGACCACGGCGTAGAGGAGGGGTGCGAGCTGGAGTCCGTCCACCTACGGGACCTCCCCGAGGCGGGCCGCCCCGTCCAGGGCGCCTCGGCCCCGGCGCCGGGCAGCCAGGAGTCGGGCCGCCAGAAGGGCGTCGAGGACCAGGGCCAGGCTCCCCGCCCCCACCAGCGCGTCCCTCCGGGTCGCCTCCCCGGCCGCGTCGGTGGCGCCGATCCAGTCGGACAGGCCCTTCAGCGTCCTCGCCTGGAAGGACCAGCTCGTGGTGGGCGCCTGGGTCGCCGCGGTCGGGGCCACCGCGACGAGGACCGCCAGGGCGGCGGCGAGTCCGGCGGCGCCGATCCACTGCCACGGCCGAGGCACGGGGGCCTCGGGAGGATCCTCCACGTCGGCCAGCAGTCGGACCGCCAGCCCGTCGGGGACGGGGGGAGGCTCAGGGCCCGCCAGGGCCGCGAAGAGGGACTCGCGCCCCGCCGCCTCGGTCCGACAGGGAGCGCACCCCGCGAGGTGGCGGCGGCAGGCGGCGTGCTCGGCCTCGCTGCGGGGATCGGGCCCGCCGTCGAGGCGCGCGTCGAGGGCCTCCTCGATCAGCTCCTGGATCCTTCGGCAGTCCATTCGTCCTCGAACGCCTCCCCCGACAGGGCGGCCCGCAGCCGGGCCCTCCCTCGGTGGATCAGGGTCTTGACCGTCCCCAGGGGCCGGCCCGTGGCCAGGGCGATCTCGTCGTAGGAGAGGTCGGCGAAGTGGCGCAGCACCAGCGCCTCCCGCTGGTCCTCGGGCAGGAGGGCGAGGGCGGCACGGACCTCCCGGGCCCTCTGGAGCCCGGCCAGGGCCGCCTCGGGATCGGGGCCGGCGGCGGCGAGGTGCAGGGGGATCAGGTCCCCTTGGGGGCGCGCGGCCCGGCGGCGCACGTGGTCGCAAGCGGCGTTGGCGGCGATGCGGTGGACGAAGGGGCCCAGGGGCTCGTCCTCCCGCCACGACGGCAGGGCCCGCAGCACCTTCATCCAGGCGTCCTGGACGAGGTCCTCCGCCGACGCGCGGTCCCCAGCCGCCCGGAAGGCCAGCCGCCACAGGCGCCCCTGCCAGCGGGCCAGCAGCGCCCGGTGGGCGGACGAGTCCCCGGCCAGGGCGCGGCGGACGAGCTGCCTCTCGACGGGATCCGACATCGTCTCCCCGGGGGGGCCGGCGGAAAGGGCCGGCGCGCGCCGAGCCTACCACCGGATACGCGGGCGGAGGACGATGGGTTTCGCCGCAGGGATCACGTCGCTGCCTACAGGTGGTTCACCGGCACCGGGCCCCGGTCCATGGCCAGCAGGACCAGGATCCAGTTGCGGATGTAGGAGGGCAGGAGGTAGCGCTCCCGCACGCTCTCCTGGGCCCGCTGGCCCATGATCCGGGCGCGCTCCGGGTCCGCAAGGAGCTGGCGGACCCGGAAGGCGCAGCCCTCGGGGGAGTGCACCAGGAAGCCGGTGACGTCGTGGACGAGCTGGTAGCGGATCCCGCCCACGGAGCCCCCCACCACCGGCTTGCCCTTCCACATCCCCTCGGTGACCACGAGGCCGAAGCCCTCCCGGACGGACTTCTGGACGATCACCGTCGCCGCCCTCTGGAGGGCGTTGATCGTCCGGTGGGCGTCGGGGGGCAGCGAGAGGATGTGCACGTCCGGGACCCCTTCGGCGCGCCGGAGCACGGCGGCGAGCACCTCGGCCCCCTCGGGGTCGTCGGACGCGGAGCCGCCGGCGAGCACGAGCTGGCACTCCATCCACCGCCTCACGATCCCGAACGCCTCCACCACCCCCAGGGGGTCCTTCAGCCAGTCGAACCGGGAGACCTGGAGGACCATGGGCTTCTCGGGGTCGATGCCGTGGGAGGCGACGATGCTCTTGACCTCGTGGTCGGGCAGGTCGCAGTTCTTCTCCGACAGGGGGTCGATGGCGGGGGGCAGCAGGACCTGGGGGATGTGCAGGCCCTTGGTGTACTGGGGCAGGTGGAAGATCGAGGCGTCGAAGCGCTCGATCCGCCGCCGCAGGAAGGCCCACAGGCGCGCCTCGGCCTCGCTGACGTCGATGTGGCAGCGCCACACGAACTTCGACCTCACGTCGCGCCGGTACTCGATGAGGCCCGCGGGCTGGGGATCGTGCAGGGCGACGTAGTCGCAGTCCTGGAGCAGGCCCCGGTTCCGCTCCGTCGCGCGCTCGTAGGCGTCGAACATCGAGTCGTCCAGGGGGACGAGCATGCCGTGGAGGGCGTTGTGGAACGCCTTGGTGGCCTTGAAGAACTCCGCGTCCCCCTCCATCACGCTCCACCGCGCGTCCACGCCGAGGTCCCGCATCATCGGCACCAGCCGCGCCAGGATCTCGGCGACGCCCCCCCCCACCGCCGTGGAGTTGACGTGTTGGAAGGTGCGGCCCTCGACGTACCGGGCGAGGTTGCGGATCTCGGCGAGCTGGGGCCTGCCGATCACGTCGGCGTAGTCGTCCAGCGGCCGGGCCTCCGGGACGACCCCCGCGGGCATGAAGTCAGCCATGGGACAGGTGCTCCTCGATCATCGCAGCCACCCGGTCGCGGAGCTCCCAGAGGGTGTAGCGGAAGGGACTCAGCTTCCGGATCCGGTCGGCGAGGTCCCTCTCCCCCAGGGCCTCGATCCAGGCCGAGAAGTCGTTGTCCGGGAGCCCCACCCGATGCCGGGCGGCGATGAAGTGGTGGAAGATCGTCCCCGATCCCGCCCCCCGGATCCCCCGGAGGAACCCCTCGAGGTCCTCGGCGACGTGCCCGGTGGGGAAGACGAAGGTCTGGGCCTCGCAGAAGTGGAACTCGTGCTCCCGGGGCACCCGCGCCAGGAACCTCACCCTCCCCGCGTAGGACTCCACGATCCCGATGAGGTGGTCCCTGGCCTCGGGGATGGAGCGGAACTGGAGGGGGTCCACCGCCGCCAGGCGCTCGGCCAGGGGCTCCTCCCGCAGGGTGATCCACGCCCACCGCGCGAAGTCGTTGCTCATCTCGCTCGCCGCGAAGTGGCGACGGAAGAGGGCGTGGTGGACGTGGTAGAAGATCGACGAGTCCGACGCCCTCCGCAGGCCCGCCAGCAGGCTGGAGAGGTCGTCCGCCGCCAGCGACGCCGCCTTGATCAGAGCCACCTCGTCGTTGAACCGGAACGGGCCCGTCATCGCCACCCTCCCCCACCCCGTCGCCCCCCCGGGTCGCGGACTCGGGGGCGCGGCGGCCTTCACTAGCCGGCGGCGCCCCCCGGGCAAGGGGCCGTCCGCGACGCGGGGCCTTCGCCTTCGGCCGGGTCGGGGGTCGGATCCCCGGGCGGGGGAGGGTACAATCGGGGGGAACCCTGGTCCGCCGCAGGAGGCCATTCCCCCGTGCCAGACCGCGCTCGCCCCCCGTCGACGCGCCGTCGGCTCGCGCCGTTGACGCTGGCCCTGGCCCTCCTCCCCGCCGCCGCCCGGGGCGGGGAGCCCCCCCGGGAGCCGGTGATGCTCCACGTGGGCGCGGGGAAGGACGCGATCCGGGACGCGATCCGCTCGGTGCGCTCCCAACTCGGCCTCCAGGTCGCCCCGGATCGGGTGCTCGCCGTGGAGGCGAAGACCGCTGGCGAGCCCGGGGATATGCTCCTGCACGGCCTCGCCGTGGAGTCGACCTGCGCGCTGGAGCCCGACGAGGCCGGCCTGCGGACGAAGGCCGAGGGGCTGGTGCGGGCGGCGGCGACCCGGCAGGCGGGGCTCGCGGGGGCGCTGCTGGCCGAGGGGGAGGCCCTGCTGGCGGCCCTCCCCTGCGCCGATCCCGCGGCGGCCTCGGCCCGGGCCCGGGACGCGCTGATGGCCATGGGCACCCTCGCGACCCTGCGCGGCGCGCCCGGCGACGCCGAGGCGGCCCAGGGGGCGTTCGCCCGGGCGCTGGTCATGGACCCGTCCCCCCGCCGGGTGGACGCGGGGGAGGCGGCGATCTCGGGCCACCTCCACGCCGCCCGGCTGGAGCTGGCGGAACCCCGCGCCCTCGAGACGGCAGCGCTGGCCCCGGGATCGTCGGTGTGGCTCGACGGCGAGCTGCTGGCCCCCGGCCAGCCCCGGGAGCTGACCCCCGGCCTCCACGTCCTCCAGCTCCGGCCCGCCGACGGACAGGCGGTCCGGGGGGCGTGGGTCAGGGTGGAGCGCTCCCGGGAGCCCGCCTGGCTGGGCGATCCCCGGGCGGTGCTGGAGGGCCTCCCCCTCCAGGCCCTCCCCTCCCCGCCGCGCTGGGACGTCGTCTCCGGCGCGCTGCGCACGCTGGCCCCCTCCATGCCGGACTCGGACCGCGTGCTGGTGCTCCGGGGGGACGGCACCGTGCTGTCCATCGACCTGGCGCAGCGGCGGGCCCAGGTCGTCACCCCCCCGGGCGCCGGTCCCCGGCGCGGATCCGGCGCGGTGTGGCTGTCCGCGTCGGTGAGCTACGGCGGCTACGGGCAGCCCTTCGGGGGCTCGCTGGTGGCCGAGGGGGGCGGCTGGGCGAACCACTCGGCGGGCGGTTCCCTGGCGGTGGGGAGGCGCGTGTCGGGGCCGCTGGCCCTCGGGATCTCCGCCTCCTTCGCGGTCAGCGCGGGCAGCGGTCCGGCGAGGCCGTGGCTCGCGGTGCGCCCCTTCCTGGATCTCTCGCCGGACATCCCCCAGGCCCGTCCCTTCGCGCAGGTCCTGGGCCTCTTCCAGACCCTGGCGGTGAGCGCCGGGGACTGGGGAGGCGCCCCCGTCGCCCTGGGGGGTGGACTCGCGGGGGGCCTGGACGTCCCCTTCCCCCGCCACCGGACGACGACCCTGAGGATCCGGGGGGAGGCGGCGATGGTCCGAGAGCTCGCCCGCGGCGAGACGCTCCTGGAGGTGGGTGCCGATGTCGGCGTCGCGTTCCGGTTCTGATCCGATGGCGTGGGGGCGGGCCGTGGCCGCGGCCGCGACCTTCCTCGCCGCCGCCGCCGGCTGCGTCCCCGCTCCCTGCGACCTGGACGACCCCACCGTCCTGCTCGGGCCCGGCGCCGTCCTGGTCGCCTACGTCGACGCCGACGGCGATCGGTGGGGATCCCAGGAGGTGCGGGTCTGCGACGAGGACGGCAACGCCGAGGCCCCCGAGGGCACCGTGAACCGCGGGGGGGACTGCGACGACACCGATCCCGCCAACTCCCCGGGCCTGACGGAGGTGTGCGACGGCCGCGACAACGACTGCGACGGAGTACCCGAGGCCGAGGGCGCCGACGCGGACGGCGACGGCGTCCGGGCGTGCGACGGGGACTGCGACGACCAGGACCCCACCACCTGGCCCGGAGCGCAGGAGATCTGCGACGGCGTGGACAACGACTGCGCCGGCGGGCCCGATCCCGACGAGGACGACGAGGACGGCGACCAGGTCCGCCGCTGCGACGGCGACTGCGACGACTCCCGCGCCGAGGCGTTCCCCGGGGCCGAGGAGCTGTGCAACGGGCGGGACGACGACTGCGACGGCGGGCCCGGCCCCCTGGAGATCGACGCCGACGGGGACGGCTCCCTCGCCTGCCAGGACTGCGACGACGCCGATCCGGGGAACTCCCACCTGGGCGAGGAGAGCTGCGACGGGCTGGACAACGACTGCGACGGCGCGGTCGACGAGGGGCTGGACCGCGTGACCTCCTACCTGGACGCCGACGGCGACGGGTCCGGCGACCCCGCCACCGCGGTCTCCACCTGCGACGGGGTGCCCCCGGGCCACGTCGCCGACGGCTCGGACTGCGACGACGGGCGGCCCGACGTCCACCCGGGGGCGGTGGAGACCTGCGACGGGGTGGACCAGGACTGCGACGGCGTCCCGGACGACGGGCTCGCCGTCGAGACCTGGTACGCCGACGCCGACGGCGACGGGGTCGGCGACGCCGCCACCGCCCGCTCCGGCTGCGGCGGCGCCGAGCCGGGCGAGGTCTCCGCCGCCGGCGACTGCGACGACGCCGATGCGGGCGTCCATCCGGGCGCCGAGGAGGTCTGCGACGGCAGGGACGGCGACTGCGACGGCCTCACGCCCGAGTCCCTCCTCGCCGTGGGAGAGGCGAGCTTCCTGTACTGCCCCGAGGGGGAGGGCTGGGAGGCGGCGCGGGACGCCTGCCGGGCCCTCGGCGACGGGTGGGACCTGGCCTCGGTCCTCTCCTCGGCGGAGCAGGACGCGCTGGCGGCGGCCCTCGCGGGCCTGGGCGCCGGCGACACCTGGTTCGGGCTCAACGACGCCGGGACCGAGTGCGCGTTCGAGTGGTCCGCGGGCGGATCCCTCGGCTGCCCGTTCGCCACGGAGCCCGCCGGGACCTGCCACCTGCCCGAGGGCGCCGCCTGCGACGACTTCGCGTGGTGGGAGGACGGCTACCCCTTCGATGACGGCGACGCCTACGACTGCGGCGTCCTGCTGGCGGTCTCCCTCACCGACGCCACGGGCGACGGCGTCCCCGAGCCGTATCACTGGGGCGTCTCGGGGTGCGGACCACCGCTGCCCTACGTCTGCCGCTTCCTGCCCTGACCGGCCAGGCCTACCGCTTCCCCACCGCCCGGGCGACCTTCACCGAGAGCTGGACGAGGCGGCCCGCCCTCTCGGCGAGGCCTCCGCCCAGCACGTCGTCGCCGACGGCGATGGCGTGGCGCAGGGCGGCGAGGGCCTCGGGGGAGCCCGCCCAGTGGCGCTCCAGGACCTCGGCGGGGACCTCGTTGACGATGCCGTCCAGGGCCCACACCATCACCGCGAGGTCGTCGACGAGGCCGACGGGGCCCAGCACCAGCCCGGGCAGCAGGTCCACGGGGCTGATCTTGTAGGCCAGCGCCGCGGCGAGCCGGGCCTTTCGCCGGCCGGGCACCGCGGGATCGGCGACCAGCCGGCCCACGAGGTGTGCCAGGTCCGGCACCGCCAGGGCGAAGTCGGCGAGCACCGTGAGGGTGCGGCGCGCCCCCGAGTCCCCGTCCCCGGCGATCGCCCCCCGCACCCTGCCGCGCAGGCGCTGCCAGGGATCGCCCGGCAGGGGCCTGCCGTCCGCGTCTTCGAGCTGGCTGGTCATGGCTCGCCGGAGGATAGCCGGCGCAGGGAGGGCGCGCCAGGGGATCCCCCCACGCTCAAGAGCCGCCCCGGACCCGCTGCACCGAGATCACGCCCTTCAGCGCCTCCAGCGAGTTCTGCACGATCACGAGCTGGGCGACGTCCTTCACCAGGACCTCGAAGGTGATGATCCCCCGCTGGTCGTGGGTGGTGCGGACGTCGGCCTTGGAGATGTTGATCTTCAGCTTGCCGATGGCGTGGGTGAGGTTGGCGAGCACGCCGGGCTGGTCCAGGGTCACCACCCGGATCTGCACGGGATGGAGGGTGTCGGTGTTCTTCGCCCACTCCACGTCCAGGCGCCGCTCGGGATCGGCCTGCAGGGCCTGGGAGCAGTCGCTGGAGTGCACCACGACCCCCCGCCCGCGGCTGATGTACCCCACCACGGGATCGCCGGGGAGGGGTCGGCAGCACTTGGCGAACAGCACCAGCATGTTGTCGGTGCCGTCGATCCGGACGGGGCTGCCGGCCCGCTTGCGCTGGAGGCTGCGGATCAGGGCCTGGAGGCCCCGGGCCTCCTGCTCCTGCGCCTGCTCCTTGGGGACCCTCCGCTCGTCGGGGACCAGGGCCTGGACGACCCTCTCGGGGTCCAGCCGGCCGTAGCCGACCTTCAGGAACAGGTCGTGGACGGCGCCCACCTTCAGGTCCCCCGCGACCTTCTCCAGGGTGCCGTCCTTGGTCACCCGGCCGAGGGAGACGTCGTAGCGCTTGAGCTCCCGCTCCAGCACGCCCCGCCCCAGCTCCCGGGCCTTCTCCTTCTCCTCCGCCTGGAGGTACTGGCGGATCTTCTGCCGGGCACGGCTGGTGACCGCCATCTTCAGCCAGTCGCGGCTCGGCTTCTGGCTGGCGCTGGTCTGGATGTGGACGGTCTCGCCGCTCTCCAGGCTGTACGCCAGGTTCACCAACCGCCCGTTGACCTTCGCGCCGACGCAGCGGTGCCCGAGGTCCGTGTGGATGGAGTAGGCGAAGTCCAGGGGCGTGGCACCCTTGGGGAACCAGCGCACCTCCCCCTTGGGCGTGTACACGTAGACCTCGTCGGCGAAGAGGTCCACCTTGATCGTGTCCAGGAACTCCCGGCTGTCGGGGATCTGCTCGGCCCACTGGAGGAGCTGCCGCAGCTTCGTGAACTTCTCGATCTCCTCGGGGGTGAGGGCGAGGTGGCCCTCCTTGTAGCGCCAGTGGGCGGCGATCCCGTACTCCGCGAAGGCGTGCATCTCGTGGGTGCGGATCTGCACCTCGATGCGGCCTCCCCCCTCGGCGATGACGGTGGTGTGGAGGGATTGATAGCCCGTCGCCTTGGGCCGGGCGATGTAGTCCTTGAACCGCTCGGAGATGGGCGGCCACAGGGAGTGCACCACCCCCAGGGCGCCGTAGCAGCTCGCCACGTCCTCCACCAGGATCCGCACCGCCACGAGGTCCGAGACGTCGTCGACCTCCAGCCGTTTCTCCAGCATCTTCCGATAGATGGAGTAGAGGTGCTTCAGGCGGCCGGAGACGGCGCAGCCCGGGTGGTGGGGGGCGAGGCGCTGGACGAGGAGCTCGCGGGAGTGGCGGATCAGCCGCTCGTGCTCCGCCTGCCGGCTGCCGAGGGCGGCGGCGATCTTCTCGTACTGCTCGGGGTGCAGGTAGCGGAACGCCAGGTTCTCCAGCTCCACCTTGAGCGACTGGATCCCCAGGCGGTTGGCGATGGGGGCGTAGATGTCGAGGGTCTCCTGGGCGATGCGGCGCTGCTTGACCTCCCGCATGTGCTCCAGGGTCCGCATGTTGTGCGTGCGGTCGGCGAGCTTGACCAGGATCACCCGGATGTCCTTGGCCATCGCGAGGATCATCTTGCGGAAGTTCTCGGCCTGGTGCTCCTCGGCGCTGCGGTAGTCCAGCTTGCTGAGCTTGGTGACCCCATCGACCATCTCGGCGATGTCGGGGCCGAAGTACCGCCCGATCTCGTCCAGGGTGGCCCCCGTGTCCTCGACGGTGTCGTGCATCAGCGCCACGGCGATGCTGTCGATGTCGAGCTGGAGGTCCGCGAGGATGTCGGCCACGGCCATCGGGTGCGTGAAGTAGGGCTCGCCCGAGTGGCGGAGCTGCCCGGAGTGGGCGCGCTCGCCGAACACGTAGGCCCTCTTGACCAGGTCGAGGTCGGCGTCGGGCGCGTACGCCCGGACCTTGGCCAGGATGTCGTCGAGGCGGATGACGCGGGTGGGGGCCGGCACGGGACTGCCGGGACCGCCCCCTTCCGGACGCACGCCGGCGGGGTCGATCCCTCGCGAGGGGGGCTCGACTCTAGAGGACTGGCCAGTCCTTGGCAAACCGAACACGCACCGCCTCCCGGGATCGCCAGGGACCTCGACCCCTGGCCGGTGGGCCGACCGGTCGGGGGGCCATGACCCGGCGTTTCCCCGGATCACGGTAAGTGCGCGGCCGGAGCGTGTCAAAGCCGGGACGGCGGGTCAGGCCCCCCCGTTGGGCAGTCCGTGGGCGGCCAGGATCGCCGGGCGGGCGCGCTTCAGCACCTCGGCCCGCACGACGGCGTTGAACTCGGCGTCGGCGCGCCGCAGGTCGTCGTTGACGACGACGTAGTCGTAGCGCCAGGCGTGGCGCATCTCCGCCAGAGCCTTGTCCATGCGGCGCCGCACGGTGGCGTCGTCGTCGGTGGCGCGCTCCCGGAGCCGGCGCTCCAGGTCACCGACCGACGGGGGGAGCACGAAGAGGTAGACGGCGTCGGTCCCGCTGCTCCGCACCTGTCCGGCCCCCTGCACGTCGATGTCCAGCAGCACCGACTCGCCCCGGCGCAGCCTCTCGTCCACCTCGCTCCGCAGCGTCCCGTACTGGCGGTCGTAGACCCGGGCGTGCTCCAGGAACTCCCCCGCGTCCAGTCGCCGCTGGAACTCCTCGGGGCTCACGAAGTAGTAGTCGACGCCGTGCCTCTCGCCGGCCCGGGGCGGGCGGGTGGTGCAGGACACCGAGAACCGCAGGCTCCGGACTTCGTCCATGACGCGGCGGCACAGGGTCGTCTTGCCCACCCCCGAGGGGCCGGACACGACGATCAGGACGCCCGGCCGGTGGACGGGGACCGGCGCGGGGGCCGACGCTTCACTCGACATTCTGGGCCTGCTCCCGGATCTTCTCGACCTCCCCCTTCATCTCCACGATCAGCCGCCGGGCGGCGAGGTCCGTCGCCTTGCTGCCCATGGTGTTCACCTCGCGGTGCAGCTCCTGGGCGAGGAAGTCCAGGCGACGCCCCACCGCGCCGCCCTGGGCCAGCGCCTCGCGCACCTGCTGGACGTGGCTGCCCAGGCGGGCGATCTCCTCGTGGATGTCGGCGCGGTCCGCGACGAGGGCCGCCTCCTGGACCAGGCGGGCCTCGTCCACCGCCACCCCCTGGAGGAGCTGGGCGAGGCGCTCCCGGAGCTGCTCCACCGCCTTGGGCACGGCGTCCCGCACCGCCTCGGCCACCTGCCCCGCCAGCTCCGCCAGCCGGTCGCACCTCGCCCCCAGGTCGGCGGCGAGGCGTTCGCCCTCCACGGTCCGCATGCGGACCACCATGGCCAGGGCGAGGTCCAGCGCCTGCTCGCACCGGGCGAGCTCCTCGTCGACGTCGGCCTCCTCCTCCACGGCCAGCACCCCCGGCCTCTCGGCCAGGTGGACGGCGTCCACCGCCGCGGTGACGTGGAGGTGGGCGCCGATCTTCTGGAGCGCGTCCAGGTAGGAGCGGGCCAGGGCGAGGTCGACCCGCACCTGGCTGGCGGCTCCCCCCGCGCCCCGGCGGCGGAAGGTGACCTCCAGCCGCCCGCGTTCGAAGCGGGAGCGCAGCCGCGCGGCGATCCGGGCCTCCCCCGACAGGAGGGGACCCGGCAGGCGGATCCCCAGGTCCAGGAAGCGGTGGTTGACCGAGCGGACCTCGCAGGCCACCTCGACGCCGTCCTTCTCGACCATCCCCCGGCCGTAGCCGGTCATGCTGCGGATCCCGCCCACGAGGCTCCCCGTCGCGCCGCCGGGCGACGCCGGCTCAGGAACGCGCGGAATGATAGGCCCCCGCCGGGAGGGAGTCCACGGCGTGGAGCATGGCCCGGACCTGGGTGTCGACGTGGTGGTAGCGGCGGATCGCCTCCCGGCCCCCGTCGCCGATCCGGGCGGCGAGGCGGGGATCGACGGCGACGTGGCCCAGGGCGTCGGCCAGGGCCGTCGGGTCGTCGGGGGGAACGACCAGCCCCGTGGCGCCGTTCCAGACCAGCTCGGGGATCCCGCCGACGGCGGCGGTCACCACCGGGATCCCCCGGGCCATGGCCTCCATGAGGGCCACGGGGATCCCGTCCCGGTCGCCGTCCGGCGCCACCCGGCAGGCGAGGGCGAGGCAGTGGGGTGGGGCGGCGAGCAGGCGCTCCACGTCCCGGTCGGCGAGGGCGCCGTGGAAGCGCACGGCGGCGCCGGGGAGGTCCATGAGGCGGGCGCGGGCGCGGAGGGAGCCCTCTTCGGGCCCCCCTCCGACGACGTCCAGCTCGGCGTCGGGCACGTCGCGGCGGAGCAGCGCGAAGGCCCGCAGCAGGACGTCGTGCCCCTTCTTGGGGACGACGCGCCCGACGGAGAGCACCCGGAACGGGGTCCCCGGCGGCGGGGGTGGCACGGCCGCGGCGGGGAAGGGTACGCCGACCTTCACCACCTCCAGGCGCGGGCCGATCTCCGGGGCCAGGGCCCGGGCGGCGGCGGCGGCGTCGGCGGACGCGGCGAGCACCCGGTCGGCGCCTTCCAGGACGGCGCGGGCGGCGGGCCGGGGCACGTGGACGTCCCGGGCGTGGACGGTGACCGAGTAGGGGATCCCCCCGAGGCGGTGTACCGCCAGGGCGATCTCGGCGGCCTCGGCGGCGAAGTGGGCGTGCAGGCGCCGGATCCCCTCCCGGGCGCACAGCTCGGCGATCCACGCGGCCCGGGCCGCGTCCCGCAGCCGCGCCAGGGGCCCCTCGGGGGCGACGAGGGCCCCCAGGGATCCCCCACGCCGGGCACCGGCCGCCAGGACCGCCGGCTGGTGCCCCCGGGGCACGAACGCGACCTGGCCCTCGACGCGGCGAGACACGTCGTGGACCGGCCCGTCCGGCGCGGGATCGAGGGCGATCACTCTGGGCACCGCCCCCAGGACCTCGCCGGCGGCGGCGACCTCGTGGTGGACGAAGGTCTCGGAGACCGCGGGGAAGTACCGGACGATCCAGGCGATGGGGGGGCGGGTGCCGCTCACGGCGACGCCCCCGCCCGCGGGGCCTCGGGGACGAGGGCCGCCGGGGCCAGGACCGCCCGCAGGTCCCGGGCGCGGTGGTCCCAGGTCCGGGAGGCGGCGCGGGCGAGGCCGGCCGCGGCGAGGCGCGCGGCCAGCGCCCGGTCGGCGTGGAGCCGGGCGACGGCGGCCACCAGGGCCCGGGGATCCCCCGGGGGGACCAGCAGCGCGTCGGCGCCGTCGTCCGCCAGCTCTCGGACCGCGGGGAGGTCCGTGGCGACCAGGGGCACCCCCGCGGCGTGGGCCTCCAGGACCTTCAGCGGCGAGGCGAAGTCCCGGGCGTTCACCGTGGGAGCGTAGAGCGCGAGGGCGCACAGGGCCCCGTCGTACAGCGAGGCGACCCGCCCCGGCGGCAGGAACCCCTCGAAGAAGGGCCGCCCGGCATCCCCGAGGTCCCCGAGGAGGGCGGCGGCCCCCTCGTGCTCCGGATCCCCCGCCAGTCGGAGCTGGAGGGATGGGGGCAGCCCCCGGGCGACGGCCGCCAGGGGGAGCGCGTCCTCGGGCCGGCGCAGGAGGCCCGCCTGCACCACGGCGCGGGCGCCGGGGAGGGCGGCGATCCGCCTCCCGGCGGCGGCGGGGTCGAGGCGCGCGCCGTTGGGCACCACGGCGGCGCCAAGGCCCGGGAACCGCGCGGCGAGGGCCCGGGCGAGCCCCCGGGAGACGGCGGCGTGGGCGTCGGCGGCGGCGGCGGCCCCGGCCTCCCCCCGGTCGGGCTCCCCGAGGGCGGAGGGGATGCTGTGCCACTCCATCACCAGGCGCGGCCGCCGGGCGGCGGGCAGGGACCCCCGCAACCGGGCCACGAGGACCGCGTCCCGGACGTCCCGGACCAGCACGGCGTCCGCCCCGCCCAGGAGCCCGACGATCCGGGCCCGGCGTTCCAGGGACGCCCCCGGGGCCCAGCCGGACCGGGGCCACCAGAGCCGGAGCCCGGGCACGGGCCCCTCCCCGTGGGCGGCGAGGACCTCCGGGGGCTCCTCCCCGCCGCCGGGCGCGTCCAGGACGAGCTCGACCGCGCCTCCCGCCCGCGCCAGCGCCACCGCCGTCGCCACGACCTGCACCGCCTGGGGCCGCGGGGCCAGCGGTTCGACTCGGGCGAGGTGAATGAGGTGGGGGAAGTCCGTCATCGCATGCACGCGGAGTTGCCGGTCCAGGACGTCCAGATCATGTCGCTGAAAGGTCGAAGCTCGGGTTGACATCGTTCCGGAAATTCGCAACGATCCATTGATGAAACGTTCCGCGCCCGGCCGCGTGGATCCACATCCGAGGTGCCCCATGATCCTCGAACTGGTCGAGAGCCCGGACGAGGTCATCCGGTCCAGTGATGCGTTCCATAGGGAGATCCCGAGCGATCCCGACCCGGCGCGTCTGCTGGTCCGGAAGTCCTGGTACTTCGTGTACGACCCGGCACGCCGCCGGTTCACGCCCAGCAAGTGGGCAGGTTTCCGGGGCATGGACTCCGGGCTGTATGGGGCCGGAATCGATGGTGCCACCGATGGCGCTACCTTCAACGGAACCCGTGCTCGCGTCGCCGTGGAGAGGGCCCTGGGGACCCGCTTCCGCCCCGATCCGGTCCTCGACGCTGCCCTCGCCTCCTGGGCCAGGGAGACGTTCGGCGGAGACGTCCTCGACGGTGTCGACACGAGGAAGTGGAAGTACGTGAGGCTGCCGGAGCATGCCGACGCGAGCCGTGAGGCCGGGCAGTACTCCCCGGGAGCCGATCCGAGCGGCATCAGTCATGGTCCGGCTTGGGTGGAGATCAGTGTACCAAGATCGATCATGCACCGTGTGGAGCGGACCGCCAGCGCGACGGGGGACGGCGTTCGCACCGTCGTCTCGCGGGCCCTCGCGGACTGGCTCGACCGCTGGGAGGCCGAGAACCGATTCCGACTTCGGGACGTCAGCTTCGGGGGTGACGGGCTGAACCCCGAGTTCGATGACGGCGACTGGGGCCGGATGCGCGAAGCGGCGTACGAGGGGCAAGGCGGATGATCGCGGTGGACACGCAAGTCCTCGTCTATGCCCATCGCCGGGACTCGCCCTGGCACAGCGAGGCCCGAAGTCGGTTGGCGGAGCTCGCAGAGGGCGACGCGCCGTGGGCCATCCCCTGGCCGTGCGTCACGGAGTTCCTGGCTGTGGTCACCCACGCGCGGATCTACCGACCGCCAACGCCACTCGCCGTAGCCCTGGAGCAGGTCGAAGCCTGGCTGGAGTCCCCGAGCGTCTCCCTCCTCGTGGAGGACGGCGCTCCCTGGCCCGAACTGCGGGACCTGCTGGCGGCGACCGGCACCACCGGTCCGACCGTCCACGGCGCCCGGACCTCGGTACTCTGCCGCTCTCGCGGAGTGACGACACTCTGGTCGGCCGACCGGGACCACAAGCGATTCCCGGGACTCCACGTCACGAACCCTCTCGCCGCCGTCCATCCCACGCTCCGCTGACGCGCCATCGTACTCCTTCGAGGACCGAGTCCGCGAACTTCCCCGGCGAGTGCCGCCCCAGCGCCCGCTCCCGCCCCGCCGCTCCCAGGGCGCGCGCCCGCTCGGGATCGGTCAGGAGGCCCACCAGCGCCTCCACCAGCGCCCCCTCATCCCCGGGGTCCACCAGCACCCCCGTCACGCCGTCGTCCACCGCCTCGGGCACGCCGCCGGTCGTTCCCGCCACCACCGGCAGGCCCCTCGCCCCCGCCTCCAGGAAGGTCAGGCCGTAGCCCTCGGTGTCGCCCCCCCCCTCCTCCCGGCAGGGCATGGCGTAGATCCGGGCCCGGGCCCAGGCCGCCTCCAGGGCGTCACCCCTCAGGTGGCCGGCGAACTCCACCGCGTCCTCCACCCCTGCCTCCCGGGCCCGCGCCCGGAGCCTGGCCCCGTCCGGCCCCCTCCCCACCAGCAGGAGCCTCGCCCCCGGCACCCGCCGCCGCACCTCGGGCCAGGCGGCGATCAGGCGGTCCTGGCCCTTGCGGGGCACCAGGCGACCCAGGCAGATCGCCGTCGGGGCGGCATCGGGTTCCACGACGGAACGGGGCGGCGGCGGGAGGATCCCCGGCTGGAAAACCGCGATCCGACTCCCCGGCACTCCCCGCGCCGCCAGCTCCCCCGCCATCCACCGGGACAGGGCCAGCACCCGTTCGGCGCGCCCCAGGACCCGCGCCCGGAGGCGCTCCCGGCGCGGGGTCAGCGCCGCCGTCACGTCCCGCCCCGAGGCCAGCACCCAGGTGGGGACCCCGAAGAGCGCCCCCATCCGGCTCGGCACCCGCGCCAGCTCCCAGGTGGCGCAGATCGCCGCCCGGGGCCGGAGCGCCAGCAGCAGCCAGGGGAGCCCCAGCGCCAGCCACAGGTCCGACCAGCGGCGCCAGGAGCGGCCCGGCAGCCGGACGAGGCGATAGGGGCGCTCCGTCTCGCCCTCCACCCCGCTCCCCCTGCGCCCCCGGGTGACCACCACCGCCGGTCGCCCCCGCGCCTCCATTCCCCGTGCGAGGGCGTCCACCAGGGTGCCGATCCCCCCGTCCTGCTCCGGGGGGAGGTCCAGGGTCAGCAGCAGGAACGGGCGCGCCCTCACCCCCTCAACCCAGCCGCGCCGCCGCGAGGGCCGCGGCGAGGGCCCGCTCGGCGGTGAGGTCGGCCATGCAGCGGTGGTGCCGCCGCGGGCAACGCCTCCCCCCGTAGAGCGAGCAGGGGCTGCACGCGAGCCCCTCCACCCGCACCGCCTCGCCCCTCCCCTCCCAGGTCCAGTAGCCCATGTCCACCCCCGTCGGCCCGAAGAGGCCCACCACCGGGGTGCCCACCGCCGCCGCCAGGTGCAGCAGGCCGCTGTCCCCGGCCACCGCCACCGCGCACCGGGACAGGGCCGCCGCCGTCGCCGGCAGCGAGGGATCGCAGAAGGCCGTCGCCGCACCACCGGCGGAGACCACCACCCGCTCCACCAGGTCCGCCTCCCCCGCCGCACCGAAGACCGCCGCCCGCCCCCGGGTCCGGTCGGCCCAGCGCCGGGCCAGCTCCGCCCACCGCTCCGGCGGCCAGGTCTTGGTGGGCGCCGACGCCCCGGGGCACAGCCCCAGGGAAGGCTCCCACGCCGGTGCCCGGGAGGGGGGGAGCATCGACTGGGGCAGCGCCGGCCTCGCGCCGCATCCCTCCTCCCCGGGCGGGATCCCCACCGCCTCCAGGGCCCGGGAGGTCAGGGTCCGGGGGGGCGGCATCCCCGGGAAGCGCAGCCGCACCCGGCGGTAGACCGACTGCTTGCGGATCACCGTGCTGGGGCGGCCCAGGAGGGTGACCAGGGTGCGGCTCCGCACGCTGCCGTGGAGGTCCACCACCTCCCGGGGCTCGCCCGGGCGGAGCCGGTGGGCCAGGGCCACCAGCTCGGGCCAGCCGCCGCCCTCCGGCCACGAGATCACCTCGCCCACACCCGGAAAGAGGCGCGCCAGCGCCACGTAGGGCGCCGACGTCACCAGGGTGATGGGCGCGCCGTAGCGCAGGGCGAGGGCCGTCAGCGCCGGCTGGACCAGCACCAGGTCCCCCAGGCGCCCGAAGCGGATCGCCACCGGCGCCCCCGCCACCCTCACCCGGGACTCCGCTGCCAGTTCCTGCCGGGTGATGGAGCGCGCCGTCACGGACCGACCCGCCCGCCACCGCCGGAGGGGGGCCACCCTCCCGCCTCCACGTCGAGGGATCGGTCGGTCGACGTGGAGTCCAGGGACCGGTCGAAGGACTGCTCGATGGGCCCGACGCCCCGGTCCTCCTCCAGGATCCCCAGCATCGCCCGGGCCACGTCCCGCGCCTCCACCCCCCGCAGGCACTCCAGGGCGTGGGAGCAGGTCCGCCGATAGCACCCGGCGCAGGGGAGATCGGACCGGTGGAAGGTCACCGCCCGGCCCCCCAGCGGGCGGTGCAGCTCCGGGAGGCTCATCCCGAACACCGCCAGCACGGTGCCCCCGCCCGCGGCCCACAAGTGCATCGGCCCGGTGTCGTTGGTCACCAGCATCGCCGCGCGGGGGGCCAGGGAGGCGAGGGCCCGCAGCGGGACGGCCTCGGCCCCGGCGAAGACGTGGACCGGGGCGGATCCCCCGGAGCGAAGCCGCACCGTCCGGGCGACGCGGCGGGCGATCTCCCCCTCGTCGGGCCCTCCCAGGACCACGAGGGCGGCCCCGGCGTCCACCGCCGCCACCCCGACCTCCGCGAAGGAGTCCGGCGGCCAACGCTTGGTCGGCCCGAAGGTGGCGCCGGGGTTCAGGGCGACGACGGGACGGAGACCACCGTCCGAGACCATGTCCCAGAGCGCCGTCGCCGCCGCGTCGTCCGCCTCGGCGGGCTCGACCTGGGGCAGGGGGTCCTCGGGGACCGGGATCCCCGCGGCCCGCAGCAGGTCGAGCCAGTCCCGGGCCTGGTGGACCTTGGGCCTGCCCCGGCGCACCTCCGGCGAGAAGGTGAGCAGGCCCCGCCGGAGATCTCCCCCGTACCCCCACCGCTCGGGGATCCCCGCGCGCCATGCCTGCCACGCCGACCGGAACGAGGGGGCCAGCACCACGGCCAGCCCGAAACGGCGGGCGCCCAGGGCCCGCACGAACCCGCCGTCGGCCCCGGCGGGGGGCACCGGCAGCAGCTCCGCCACGGCCGGGTGACCGCGGAAGACCTCGATGGCCGGCGAGCGGGTGGCCACGGTCACGGCGCGGGAGGGCAGGCGCGCCGCCAGCGCCGCCAGCGCGGGCAGGCTGAGGACGGCGTCGCCGATCCAGTTTGGCGCCCGGAAGAGCACGGGGCCCGGAGGCACGCGGCGCGGCGGCACGGCGGGGGGCCTCAACCGCCCCGGCGCCAACCGCTCCCGAAGGGGCGGGCCGGGGGAGGCGGCGGCGGGGGGGGAGGAGCCGTGGCGGGTGCAGGCTCCGGCGGTGGCGGGGCTGGCCGGGGGGCGGCCGCGGCGGGGGGTGGAGGGGGTGGAGGATCGTCCACGTCGGCGAGCTCCACCGCCGTGGCCCCCGAGGCCAGGTCCCGCTCCGCCTCGATGAGGCTGGCGTCCCGGCGGAACTCCGCGGGGGAGGTGGCGGCGGCGAGGGCCACGTCGAAGTCCACCGCGCCCGACCGCCAGAGGTCCAGGACGTGCTGGTCGAAGGTCTGGGTGCCGTAGTGGACGCGGCCCTCGGCGATGAGCTGCCGGAGCATCGCCGTCTTGCGGGGATCCCGCATCGCCTCGCGGATGGCGCCGGTGGCGAGCATCACCTCCGCCGCCAGCACGCGCCGCCCCCGGTCGGTCGCCGGGAGGAGGCGCTGGCACACCACCGCCTGGAGCGCGTCCGCCACCCGGTGCCGGACGTCCCCCTGCAGCTCCGGAGGGAAGAAGCTCAGCACCCGGTTGAAGGTGCGGACGGTGTCGGTGGTGTGCAGGGTCGACAGCACCAGGTGGCCCGTCTCCGCGGCCCGCAGGGCCATGTCCATGGACTCGGCGTCCCGCATCTCCCCGACGAGGATCACGTCGGGATCCTGCCTCAGCACCGCCCGGAAGGCCGCGGAGAACGACTCGGTGTCCGAGCCCACCTCCCTCTGGGAGATCGTCGCCGTGCGGTTCCGGTGCAGGTACTCGATGGGGTCCTCGATGGTGACGACGTGGCAGCGGCGGCTGGAGTTGATGTGGTCGATGACCGCCGCGAGGGTGGTGGACTTGCCCGAGCCGGCCGCCCCGGTGACCAGCACCAGGCCCCGCTCCAGGGCCGCCACCCTCCTCACCACGCCCGGGAGTTGGAGGGACTCCAGGGTGGGCACCTGGTGGGCGATGACCCGGATCACCGCGGCCAGGGAGCCCCGCTGCCGGAAGAGGTTGACCCGGAACCGCCCGAGATCGGGGACGGAGTAGGCGAAGTCCAGCTCCCGCACCGAATCGGGATCGACCCCGGGTCCGCGCTCCAGCAGGAGGGACGCCACCTTCCGGATGTCGTCGGGTCCGAGGCGGGGGGCGTCCAGGACGCGGAGCGAGCCCAGGATCCGCAGCGTGGGCGCGTCGGGCACCCTCAGGTGGACGTCCGACGCCGACAGCTCCACCGCCCGACGGAGGACCGCGTGCAGCCAGTCCCGGGTGATCGCGGCCGCTCCGGCGCCTCCGGCCATGGATCGCCCCTCCCGCCCCACCGCGTCGGCGGGGCTACTTGTTCTTGGCCCGCGCCTTCTTGCGGGCGTCCCTCTCCTGCTTGCGCTTGGCCTTGACCTTCTTGCGGTCCAGCGGCTTCACCTTGCGCTCCCCGCCGTCCATCCCGGGGATCCCCGCCCCGGACCCCAGGGCCAGGGCCGAGGGATCGATGTCGAGGCCGGATCCCTTGAGCTGGCGGCCCATCTTCGCGAGCTTCCCCAGGCTCCCCACCCGACTGAGCAGCCCGGACACCTTCCCGATCTCGCCCATCATCTTGCGGGCCATGCGGAACCGGTCATACAGGTCCTTGACCTGCTGCACGGTCTGCCCCGAGCCCCGGGCAATACGCCGGAAGCGGCTCTCGTTGAGCACGTCGGGGTTCCGCCTCTCGTCGCTGGTCATGGAGTTGATGGCCGCCTCGACGCGCACCAGCTCCCGGTCGTCGAGCTGGACCCCCGGGGGCAGCATCTCCCCGGCGAAGGGCAGCTTCTCGAAGACCTCCTGGAGGGTGCCCATCTTCTGGATGGTGCGGATCTGGTCCAGGAAGTCGTCGAAGTTGAACTGCCCCTTCAGCAGCTTCTGGGCGCTGCGCTCGGCCTTCTCCTCGTCGACGTGCTGCTGGAAGTCCTGCATGAGGCCGACGATGTCGCCCATGCCCAGGATCCGGGACGCCAGGCCCTCGGGGCGGAACTCCTCGAGCTTGTCGAGCCCCTCCCCCATGCCGAGGTACTTGATGGGCTTGCCCGTGACCTGCTTGATCGACAGGGCCGCGCCGCCCCGGGCGTCGCCGTCGAGCTTGGTCAAGATGAAGCCCGTGAAGTCGAGGCGCCGGTCGAACTCCGCGGCCGTGCGGACCGCGTCCTGGCCGATCATCGCGTCGCAGACGAAGAAGACGTTGCTGGGCTGGGTGAGCCTCTTGATCTCCTCCAGCTCCTTCATCAGGGGCTCGTCGATGGCGAGGCGACCCGCGGTGTCGAAGATCACCACGTCCCGCCCGACGGCGTGGGCCTGATCGAGGGCCTTCCGGCACAGCTCGGGGGGGCTCATGTCCGGCAGGTGGAAGACGGGCACCCCCAGCTTCCGGCCGAGCACCAGGAGCTGCTGCACCGCCGCGGGGCGATAGATGTCCGCCGCCACGAGCATCGGCTTCTTGCCGTGCTTGGACTTGACCATCCGGGCGAGCTTCCCGGCCGTGGTCGTCTTGCCCGAGCCCTGGAGGCCCACCATCATGATGGTGGTCACCCCCTTCCGGGACAGGTCGACGCCCGCGTCCACCGGGCCCATGAGCGAGACCAGCTCGTCGTGGCAGATCCGGACGAAGTGGTCCGCGGGGGTGGCGGCGAGGAAGCCGTCCTTCTTGCGGACCTTGGTCTTGACGACCTCGCCCACCGCCTTCTCGGTCACCGCGGCGACGAACTGGTTGACCACGCCGTACTCGACGTCGGCCTCCAGCAGCGAGACGCGGATGTCCCGCACGGCGTCGCGGATCCCGTCCTCGGTGATCTCCGCCGCGTTCTGGAGCCGCAGCCGCGCGGCGCGAAAGCCCTTGCTGAGCGTCTCGAGCATGTGTGGGGTACCCGGGTTCCAGCCCGCTCCGCTCCGCCATCCGGCGGCGCCTCGGGGGCGCGCCCCGCGGACCAGGGAACGCGGGGGCCGGCGCCCCGGAGCCGGCCTCGGGGCCAGGGAAAGGCCGGGAGATTATTCGGGCGCCCCCCGGGGATGTCAATGCGTTCCGCGGCCCCCAGGGTCCCGTCATCGCCGTCGCCGCGATGACCCGAGCGGGTTCGACCTCTACGGGGACGTGCCCTCGGGTTGCCGCACCCATCCCATACTAGTTAGTATGTTCAACGTCCGGACCCCGCCTCACGCGGCGCTCCCCCATCGGCGGCCCCGGCCCCACACGGTGCAGGCACATGACCCCACCCCGCTCCGGAACGAGTACGCGGCGCCTCTCCACGGTCCTGCGCGAGAGGCGGCACGAGAAGGGCCTCACCCTCAGCGACGTCGGGGCCGAGCTCGGCCTCGCCAACGGCAACTTCGTCGGCATGGTGGAGCGGGGCGAGCGCGTCCCCTCCGACACGAAGCTCCTGGAGTGGGCGAGGGTGCTGGAGCTGGACGACCGCGAGCTGCTGGAGCTCAAGTACCGGGAGCAGCCGGACTCGGCGGTGGTGGCCCTCTTCGGGGCTGCCCGCCCCGACCTCCCCTACGTCCGGGAGTTCCTCCTCGGCACCTGCCTGAACCGCGACGAGATGCAGCAGGAGTTCGGGCGGGCGGGGCGCACGCCCATCGAGGAGCTGATCTTCCAGCACGTCCTCGAGCTGTCCCTCCTGGACATCCTCCTCCACGGCCGGCACGGCATGACCCACCTGCGCCACCGCCTCCAGGAGTACATGCGCAGCCGCCGCACCGATCCCCGGGCGACGGCGGACCTGGAGTGGTTCGAGGACGAGGGGCCGGCCTTCGTGGAGTTCGCCTCGGCCCATGTCGACGGGTGGTCCTTCGACCGCCCCAGCCTGACCCTCACCGTGCACCGCTCGCGGCACCCCGGAGACCACTTCGTGATCCCCCTCGTGGAGCCGCGGCTCCGGGAGGAGGTGCTCCGCATCGCCGGTGGAGGACCGGGGCCCGGCGGGGAGCCCGGCCGCTCCGCCCCTCCCGGCCCGGTCGCCGGCCCGCCCCAGCTCGCGGTGGTGCCGACGCTGCGGGACCTCCTGCGCCGGGAGGGCCTCGTGGACGAGGACGTCGACGAGATCCTGGACCTGATCCAGTTCAAGAAGGCCCGCCGCGCCCGGACCTGACCCCCACCCTCCCCTGTGCCCGGGCTCCCCCAGCCGGCGGCGCCTCCCCGGTCGCTGGAACGGCCCGTGCAAGTCCGCCCCCCGGACGCCGCCGGAGCCTGGATGCCGCTTCCGGCGCGCCGGGAGGACCGCCATGCGTACGCCCTTGGCCCCACAGGTCGCCCTCGCCGCCACCCTGGCCCTCGCCGGTGCCGGCTGCGCGTTCGTGTACAGCGAGCCCGTCCAGGACGGGGCCCGCGGGAACCATGCGCCGTGGGTGTCCGACGACGCGGACCTGACGTGGTGGCAATGCTCCTACGACGACGAGGCGAAGCGGTGGTACTTCGAGTTCCAGACCTGGGTGTACGACCCCGAGACCTACCAGGACGTCGAGACCGTCTACGTGGAGTTCCATGAGCCCGGAGGGGACCTGCTCGACAGCTACGACCTGAACTACGAGCAGGACGGGACCTGGGGCGGGTGGGTCTGGGGACGAGACCGACGGCCTCTACTGCGGTGACGCCTACGACGTCCGCTTCGTGGCGGTGGACGACCGGGGCGCCCAGGACGAGTTCTGGATCGAGGGGAAGGAAGGCGAGCGCTGAGCGGGGGTGCCGGCCGAGGCGGGAGCGGGTCCCGGGCCGGCGGGGGGCGCCGACCCGGGGTCCCGAGCGGGATCAGGGAGTGATGGTGATGAGGTCGCCGGTCTCGACGAACTCCTCGCCCGGCAGCCACACCGCGCCGGGGGCGCCCCAGTTGGGGGAGTCGTAAGTCGCGGTGCTCCACCGCATGCTCAGCTTGTGGTACCGGCCGACCTCGACGCCCGCCGAGGCCGGCACCTCGATGGAGGTGATGCCGGCGCGCCCGTCGATGAGCGCGCTCCACACCAGCGAGCCGCCCGGACCGATGCTGACGAGGCCCACCAGGATGGTGCCCACCTGCTCGTCGGGGGAGGGAGCGGCCCAGGTCACCGTCGGCGTGGCTCCGACGCCGGTGGCGAGGTCCGCCGGCGAGGTGATCTCGGGCCGCGCGAGGGGGAAGTCGAAGTCCACCGCCCCGGGATCGTCGAGGGAGACGCGGTGGCGGAACTCGTCCCCCGCGGTCTTGGCCACCACGAAGGGCAGGGTGCCCTCGGGCGCCGACGGCAGCCAGCCGGACCACGCCCCGGAGGGGACCTGGATGCTGTGGCCGGTGGAGCTGATGAAGCCCAGGTTGCAGTCGAAGAAGTCCACGAACAGGGTGAGGTCCTCGCCCGTCCCGAGGGGATCGAGCACGCTGCCGGAGAGGGCCCAGCGGTCGCCCGGCGAGAGGGGGAGGTTCACGGTGGTGCCCGCCGTGGTGTCGACCAGCTCGGAGTGGGCCGACGCCAGCAGGTTGCCCGCCCCGTCGACCTCGTTCCCGAACACCCACCCCCACCCCGCCGCCAGGTCGGAGATGGTGCCGATCCCGGTGGTGGGATCGAGGTCGTCCGCGACGCGGAAGCGGTCGTAGAAGTCGTTCCCCGCCCGCATGACGGCGTCGATCTCGTTCGACGCATCGAACCCGGACAGTTCGACCGCGACCTCGCCGGGCAGCGTGGGATCCTCGAGGGGACGCAGGGTGAAGTGGAACTCCTCCGCGTCCCAGACGGTGGTGCCCGTGGTGTAGCCGGGGTGGCTGAAGGTCATCGCGACCGTACCCGGCGCGGCGACGTTCAGCTCGTAGTTCCCGAAGGCATCGGTGTTGGTCCAGAAGCCGTTGCCCTCCACGAGCACGCCGCCGACGGGAGCGCCGTCGATCTGGTCGATCACCGTGCCGCTGATCCACCCGGTGGTGTTCGGCGCGGTGTACGGCCCGGACGCCGGAAGGTCGTCGCAGGGGCTGGGCTCGGGCGTCGTGTCGTCGTCGGCGGTGTCGTCGTCGGCGGTGTCGTCGTCGGCGGTGTCGTCGTCGGCGGTGTCGTCGTCGGCGGT
>JAKLKC010000052.1 GCA_023150875.1 Myxococcota bacterium
CAGGGTCGCGCGGCGATCCCTGCGCCCGCAAGGCCGAGGCGGACGGCCGGATTCACTCCGGCCGTCCAGGGGGGGCGCGTGCCCCCCCTGAACAGTTACGGGGAACTCATGACCGCTCGGGCCCCGTCAGGGGGTCGCTCTCCCGGGGCGGCCGGCCGACGTCATCCGCCGCCGGGCCCTACCACACGGTCCGGACGTGCCCGTAGTTCTGGATGCTCGCGTCCCGAGTGACGAGTGCCACGTCGAGTTCGACGGCGGTGGCTACGACGATGCGATCCGCCGGATCGCCGTGAAACGTGCCCGGGAGGCTCGTGCTGAGGACCACGATCCTGGGCGTGAGGGGTTGCAGGACCACTTCGGGGAGCGCCAGGGCGGTCTCGATCCAGTCCAGGACGTCCTGGTTGAGGCCGAGACGCCCCTTGGCGACCAGCATGGCGACTTCCCGCCAACTGATGGCACTGACCAGCACCTCGCGATGTCGGTCGATCGCCCGCCGAGTCCGCGCGGGCATGTCCCGCGAGTCGTTGACCCACCAGACCCACGCGTGGGTGTCCAGCAGGATCACCGAGCAGCATCCCAGCTCTCACCCGTGGGCGAGACGATGTCCTCCTCGAAAGTCACGCTGTTGCGCAAGCGCTGGCGCAGTTCGTCCGCCTTCTTGCCACGCCGGGGCTTCGGCTTGACGGTGATCTCGATGGTCCTGCCGACGAGCCGGACATCGACCTCGGCGCGCCCGCGAAGCCCGAGCTTGTCCCGGATGGGTGCGGGGATGGTGACCTGCCCACGCTCGCTGACTCGCATCGCTTCGGCTCCGGGTTGACGGGGCGCCCCCATGCCGCGGGCTACTCCCCTGGGGAGCGCCTCGCGCAGTCAAGCGCCGCCTGGATCATTCTGGCATCGGACCAGCCCCACGGCTACTCCGTCGGAGACTCGCCGGCATCCGGCCGCGCCGGCTCCTGTGCCGCGGGATCGACGTGGTCGAGGGTCCATGGGCGGTCAAGCGTCGGGAAGCTCGGGACGCCGTGACGGTGGCAGCCCCCCTCCCCTGTCGCCGCCGCCTCGGGTCCGGTACCCTCTGCCCTCGTTCCGGGAGCAGACGTGGGCCGATCCGATCAGGACCTGATCCGGAGGTTTCGCCGGTGGGTGGTGACCGCCCTGGCGGCGGGCGTCCTGCTGTACGTCGGCTACTCGGTGTGGGCGGGGTTCGCCGAGATCGGGGAGCAGCTCTCCGGCTTCCGGTGGGGCCTGTACGCGCCGGTCCTGCTGCTCACCCTCGGGAACTACGCCCTGCGCTTCGCCAAGTGGCACTGGCTGATGCGCCTGCTGGGGGTGCGGATCTCCGTCCGGGAGGACGCGGCGATCTTCACCGCCGGCCTCGCCATGGTGATCTCCCCCGCCAAGGCGGGGGAGCTGCTCAAGCCCTACCTGGTTTCCCGGCGCACCGGCGTCCCCATGGCGACCACCATCCCCGCCCTGGTGGCCGAGCGCCTCACCGACGGGATCGCCATGCTGGCCCTGGCGGCGTTCTCCATCGGCACCTACGCCGCCGACCGGGTGGCGGTGGTGGCGATCCCCGCGGCCCTGGTGGCGGTCGGCCTGCTGGTGCTCAGCTCCAGCCGCCTGTCCAAGGCCGCCCTCTCCCTCCTCGCCCGCCTGCCGGGCATGTCCCGGATCGCCCCCAAGCTGGAGCAGATGTACCAGGCCACCCGCCGCTGCCTGGCCCCGGGGCCCCTGCTGGTGACGGTGGCCCTGTCGGTGCTGGCCTGGTGGCTGGAGTGCGCCGGCTTCGTGCTGGTCTTCCAGGGCCTGGGAGCCACCGCCTCCCTGGACGCCTGCACCTTCCTCTACGCCTTCGCCACCATCGCCGGAGGCGCCAGCCCCGGGGGCCTCGGGATCGCCGACACCGCCCTGGTGGCCCTGGCGGTCCCGGTGCTGGCGGTGGAGCGCCCCCTGGCCGTGGCCGCCTCGCTGCTGATCCGGGTGGCCACCCTGTGGTTCGGCGTGCTGCTGGGGGCCATCGCCCTCTTCCGCTTCGAGGACCTGCTGGGGGAGGGGCTGGCGCCGGGGGTGGACAAGGGCGGCGAGGGCGGGGTGCGGGTGGGGGGCTGAGCGGCCGCCCTCGGCCGAGCGGGGCGACCACAGCGAGGCTCGAAATACCGGCCCACCCGCCCGCCGCGCTCCCTGGGGTGGGCGCTGGAGCACGGCGGCGGTCCGCAGGCGCGCGTCCCACACCAAGGCGCGGGAGCCTCGATTTCTCCTTGGGCGCGGGAACAGCCGTGTGGTATGGGGACCTGCGAGGCGACGGCGCGCCGAGCCCGCGTCCCGGGGCGGCCCGGTGGCCGCCGCGGCTCCGTGGAGATGGAAACGATGGTGGTTCTGCGGTTCGTGGCGTTGTGGGCGGGGTTCGGGCTGGTGGGGGGATGCTACGGCGGGCAGGCCGATGCCGGGAGCGGGGCGGACGCGGACGCGGCGCCGGCCGCCCCCACCTCGGCAGAGCCGACGGCGCGGACCGAGGCCGCGGCTTCCCGCTCGGGGCGGGGTGAGATCCTGAGCCGCGGTTCCGCCGGCACGTACGCGTTCCGCGGCGACGCCAGGGGTGGTCTCACGGGCTCCAACCGGGCCCAGGGGCTGCTGTCGCGCTTCGACGCGGGCGGCGTGGCCGTGTCCCCCGGGGCCGGAGCGGGCGGCGCCATCACGCTGCGGCTCGTGGGGTGGGGCGGCGACCGGATCGCCCCCGCCCGCGGCGGGCAGGGGCCGGAGCTGGGCGCCTGCCAGTCCGACGGAGCGGTCGACGCGGACGGGGAGTGCCTGAGGCGGGTCGAGTACGTTCGGGGAGACGTGACGGAGTGGTGGGAGAACTCGCCCCGCGGCCTGGAACAGGGCTTCACGGTGGCCCGCCGGGCGGGATCGCCCGGCGGCCTCGTCCTGGACCTGGCCCTAGACGGAGCGGTGGCCCGGGTGGAGGCGTCGGGCACCGCGGCGGAGCTCCAGGGCGAGTCCGGGGCGGCGCTCCGCTACTCGGGCCTGCGCGCGTGGGACGCCGCCGGCCGAGATCTCCCGGCGGCGATGGAGCCGAGGCCGGGGGGGCTGCGGCTCCGGGTGGACGACCGCGGGGCGGCGTATCCGGTCACGGTGGATCCGCTGCTGACCTCCCCCGCGTGGACGGCGGATGGCGACCAGCAAGCGGCGTACTTCGGGCAGGCGGTGGCACCGGCGGGGGACGTGAACGGGGACGGGTTCGGGGACGTGATCGTCGGTGCACCGGACTACGACGATGGGGAGGCGGACGAAGGCGGTGCCTTCGTGTTCCTCGGGTCGGCCACGGGCCTGGCGGCCACGCCGGACTGGACGGCCAGCGGTGAGCAGGCGGGCACCAAGTTCGGCTACTCGGTCTCGTCGGCGGGGGACGTGAACGGGGACGGGTACGCCGACGTCGTCGTGGGCTCGCCCTTCTTCGACGTCGCCGGGAACTATGGGGGGAACAACGATGGCAAGGCATACCTGTACCTGGGCTCGGCGTCGGGCCTCTCCGCGGTGCCCGCGTGGACGGCGGAGTCGGCCGGGGTGGACGCGTGGTTCGGCCACTCCGTTTCCGCCGCCGGGGACGTGAACGGCGACGGGTACGGGGACGTGCTGGTCGGGGCGCCCTACCACAACCAGACATACAACTACGAAGGGCGGGCCCTCCTCTACACCGGCTCCCCCAGCGGGCTGTCCGCGACCCCCGCCTGGACGGTGGATTCGGGCGCGGAGGACGTCCACCTCGGGTTCTCGGTGTCCTCGGCGGGGGACGTGAACGGCGACGGGTACGGCGACGTCGTCGTCGGGTTGCCCGGGAACGGCTGGGACAACGGGAGCCCCGGCCAGGCTTGGGTCTACCTCGGTTCGCCGAGCGGCCTGGCCGCAGGACCCGCATGGACGAATTGGGTGGACCAAGGACAGGCGCAGTTCGGCTACTCGGTCGCCTCGGCGGGGGACGTGAACGGGGACGGGTACGGCGACGTCGTGGTGGGGGCATACGCGTACGGCAACGGGCAGACCGCCGAGGGGGGAGCGTTCCTCTACCTGGGTGATCCTGGGGGCCTGTCGGCGACCCCCGCATGGACCGCGGAGCCGGACCTCGCGAATGCGCGGTTCGGCGAGTCGGTGTCGTCCGCGGGGGACGTGAACGGCGACGGGTACGCGGACGTGGTCGTCGGCGCTCCATACGCGTCCGACGTAGGGCAGTACGAGGGGCGCTCCACTCTCTACTTCGGGTCGCCCGGCGGCCTCGGCGCGACCCCCGCATGGACCTTCGAGGGCGACCAGGCGTACGCGATGCTGGGCCGATCATCGGCGGCGGGGGACGTGAACGGGGACGGGTTTGGGGACGTCCTCGTGGGGGCACAGGGGTACAACAATGGGCTCGCCGCCCAGGGGCGCGCCTTCCTGTTCCCGGGTTCGGGGGCGGGGCTCGCCTCCTCGGAGTCCTGGACCGGGTCCGCCGGGGTGCCCTCGTCGTTCTTCGGGTGCGCGCTGGCTTCGGCCGGGGACGTGAACGGGGACGGGTACGGCGACGTGATCGTCGGAGCGAGGGAGTACGGACCGCAGGACGTCGGGGTGGCGTTCGTGCACCTGGGCACCTCGTCGGGGCTGTCCGAGGCGGCGTCCTGGAGCGCCGGATCGGAGGAGTCGGTCGCCTACTTCGGCTGGTCGGTGGCCTCGGCAGGGGACGTGAACGGGGACGGTTACGGGGACGTGGTGGTCGGAGCGCCCCGCGAGGACGGCGGAGAGGAGGACGAGGGGAGGGCGCACCTGTTCCTGGGCTCGGCGTCGGGACTCGCCGGGACGGCGGCGTGGACCGGGGAGGCCGACCAGGCGTCCGCCGCCTTTGGAACCTCGGTGGCTTCGGCGGGGGACGTGAACGGAGACGGCTACGGAGACATCGTGGTCGGGGCGCCCTACTACGATGCGGGGCACCCGTCGGGAGGGCGGGCCTACCTCTACCTCGGGTCCTCCTCGGGGCTGGCGGCTTCACCCGCGTGGACCGCGGATGCCGACGAGGACGGGGCGTGGCTCGGGTGGTCGGTGGCGGCGGCAGGGGACGTGAACGGGGACGGGTACGGGGACGTCGTGGTGGGAGCGAGGGCGCAGGACGGCGTGGAGTTGGACGAGGGCCGCGCCTACCTGTTCCTGGGCTCGGCCGCTGGCCTTTCCGCCGATCCGGCGTGGAGCGCGGGCTCCGGAGCCGGGAGCCAGAACTTCGGGCACGCGGTGGCGTCGGCGGGGGACGTCAATGGGGACGGATACGGGGACGTGATCGTCGGGGCGCCCGGCTACGCGGGAGGGCAGTCGGGCGAGGGCCGGGCGTACGTCTACCTGGGGTCCGCTTCGGGTCTCTCCCCCACGCCCGCCTGGGACGTGGAGTCCGACCAGGAGAATGCGAACCTCGGCGGGTCGGTGGGCTCCGCCGGGGACGTGGACGGCGACGGATACGGGGACGTGGTCGTCGGCGCCTACCGCATGGACGGCGGGGAGACCGACGAGGGCCGGGCCTGGGTCTACCGCGGATCCGCCTCGGGCCTGGAGCCGGTGGCGTCGTGGACGGCGGAGCCGGACGAGGCGAACGCGCAGTTCGGGCACTCGGTCTCGTCCGCAGGGGACGTGGACGGCGACGGCTTCGGGGATCTGGCGGTGGGGGCGCCGTATTTCGACTACCTCGTCGGGGGCGGTGGGGCCTTCGTGTACCTGGGCAACGGTGGGGACGGGACCGGGCCGGGCGTGCCCCGGGTGAGCCAGGCGCGCCGCCCCGGATCGTCCACGCCGGTCCTGCCCGGGGGCTTCTCGGGGGTGGACGGGTCCTTCGACGTGGCGGCGGAGGGGCGGGGCGCCTTCGGTCGCGGCCGGGTGAAGCTCCAGGTGGAGGTCAAGCCGCTCGGGACCCCGTTCGACGGCACCGGCCTCGTGGAGGGGGGGACCTTCGCCGACACCGGCGTCGCGGGCGTCGCGCTCCAGGAGACCGTCTCCGGCCTGGCGGATACCGCGAGCTTCCACTGGAGGGCGCGCCTCCTCGCCGATCCGGCCCTGGGGCTTCCCCAGGGGTGGTCCACGTGGCTGCAGGGAGGCGTCTCGGGGGACGCGGCGGGGATGCACGTCCGCACCGGCTCTCCGGACGAGGACGGCGACCTGTACTCGGCGTGGTCCGGCGACTGCGACGACGTCGACGGGGCGGTCCACCCGGGGGCCACCGAGGACTGCGACGGGCTGGACAACGACTGCGACGGGGCCGTGGACGACGCCCCGGACGGGGACGGGGACGGCTACACCCCCTGCGACGGGGACTGCGACGACGCCGAGGCGTCCGTCCACCCGGGCGCGGCCGAGTCCTGTAACGGGCTGGACGACGACTGCGACGGGCAGGCGGACGACGGCCTGGTCGACGACGGGGACGGGGACGGGTACACGACCTGCGACGGGGACTGCGACGACTCAGGCGCCCTCGCCCACCCGGGAGCCGCCGAGTCCTGCAACGGGCTGGACGACGACTGCGACGGCTCCCTCCCCTACTCCGAGGCCGACCAGGACGCCGATGGGTGGACCCCCTGCGACGGGGACTGCGACGACCGGGACGCCGCCACCTCCCCCGGGGCTCCCGAGGCGTGCGACGGCGCGGACAACGACTGCGACGGGACCGTGGACGAGAGCCTGGACACGGACGGCGACGGGGTCGCGGCGTGCGACGGGGACTGCGACGACGTGGATCCTTCGGTCTTCCCGGGGGCCGTGGAGGCGTGTGACGGGGTGGACCAGGACTGCGATGGCACGGCCGACGATGGCCTGACGGTGGACGCCGATGGCGACGGGCACTCCACTTTGGCGTCGTGCGCCGGGACCCAGGACGACTGCGACGACGGCGCCTTCTACACCCATCCGGGGGCCCCCGAGGCGTGCGACGGCCTGGACGACGACTGCGACGGCCTGGTCCCCCGCGGCGAGCGGGACTCCGACGGCGACGGCCAGCGGCGGTGCGAGGCGGACTGCAACGACCAGGACGCCACCACCTTCGATGGGGCTCCCGAGGTGTGCGACGGCATGGACAACGACTGCGACGACGTCCTGCCCGGAGACGAGCTCGACGCCGACGCCGACGGCTACGCCCTGTGCGCCCTGGACTGCGACGACACCGATCCCGCCCTCAGCCCCGGCCTCCCCGAGGTGTGCGGCGACGGGGCGGACAACGACTGCTCCGGCACCGCCGACGACGGCTGCCCGGTCACCCCGACCCCGGGGAGCCTGGTGGTCACCGAGGTGCTCATCAATCCCTCCGCGGCCCTGGACTCCAAGGGGGAGTGGCTGGAGGTGCTGAACCTCTCGGGCGACACGCTGGACCTGGACGGGGTGACCTTCGCCTCCAACTCCGGGACGCGCACCCTCACCAGCACGGTGCTGGTGGCCCCCGGCGAGTACGCCGTCCTGGGCCGCAACGGCTCCCCCGGCCAGAACGGCGGGGTGACGATGGACGCGGTGTACGGGAACACCGTCCTCTTCGACAACGGCACGGACACCCTGACGGTGACGGCGCCGGGCGACGTCCTGCTCGACGCCCTCACCTGGGGGGTGGGCGACGCTCCGACGGGGGCCTCCCTGACCCTCGGGGACGGGGCGCTGGACCCCGATCTCAACGACGACCTCGCGGCGTGGTGCGAGGCCACGTCGCCCTTCGGCGGGGGGGACCTGGGGACCCCGGGCGCCCCCAACGACCACTGCCCCCAGGTGGTGGCCCCGGCCCCCGGGGACCTGGTGGTCACCGAGATCCTGGCTGACCCCGGGGCGGTGGCGGACGTGCGGGGCGAGTGGTTCGAGGTGGCGAACGTCAGCGCCGACATCCTGGAGCTGGACGGGGTGGCGATCACGACCACGGGCGGCAGCGCGACGATCACGGGCTCCGTCCAGGTGCCCGTCGGCGGCTACGCGGTGCTGGGGCGATACGGAAACCCGGCCCAGAACGGCGGAGTGACCCCGGACTACGTGTACGGGAACGCGCCGAGCCTCGCCGAGGGGGGGGACACCCTGACCCTGACCGCCCCCGACGCCAGCGTGCTGGACACGTTCACCTGGGGCGCCGGGGTGTTCACGGCGGGGACGGCCCTGTCCCTCGACCCGTCCATGACCGACGACCTGGCCAACGACGACGCCGGCGCCTGGTGCGCCGCCACGGACCCCTTCGGCGACGGCGACCTGGGCACCCCGGGCGCGGCCAACCCGAGCTGCGGGCCCTGATCCACCCGAACCCGGCGGCCCCCCCGGCCGCCCCTGCACCACCCCGGGACGGGACGCGCCTTGGGGGGATGCGACGCCGTCCCCGGGCCACGGCCCCACCGCCCCGGCGGGGCGCCCCCCATGATCGTGAACTCCCGCTCATCGATGAGTTGAATCGGGTCGGCATTGTGGACTTCGGTCCGGGGTCTTACCTTTGGGGCCGTCCCCGTCACCGGAGGTCCCCATGCAGATCGCCATCCTCGGAACCGGAATCGTCAGCCGCACCCTCGCCGCGAAGCTCGCCAGCCTGGGCCATGACGTCCACGTCGGCACCCGCGACGTCGCCGCCACCCTCGCCCGCACCGAGACGGGTTCGTGGGGCTCGCCCCCCTACTCCACCTGGGCGGCGGAGAACCCGAGCGTCCGTCTGGCCTCCTTCGCGGACGCCGCCGCCGCGGGCGAGGTCGTGCTCAACTGCGTCTCGGGCACGGGCTCCCTCGCCGCGCTCCAGCTCGCCGGGGCCGCCCACCTGGCGGGCAAGGTGCTCATCGACCTCGCCAACCCCCTGGACTTCTCCAGGGGGATGCCCCCACGCCTGTCCATCGGCAACGACGACTCCCTCGGCGAGGCCATCCAGCGCGCCTTCCCCGAGGCCCGGGTGGTGAAGGCGCTGAACACCGTGAACTGCGCGCTCATGGTCGATCCCTCCCGGATCCCCGGGGACCACGACGTGTTCGTCGCCGGGAACGACCCCACCGCCCGCGCCGCCGTCACCGGCTGGCTGCGGGAGTGGTTCGGTTGGAAGTCCCCCATCGACCTGGGTGACCTCACGGCGTCCCGGGGCCTGGAGGCCTGGTTGCACCTGTGGCTGCGCCTCTACGCCACCCTCGGCACGGTGGACTTCAACATCCGGGTGGCGCGCTGACCCCGCGGCGGGGAAGCAAGGAAACGGCGTTCGCAAAGGCCGAGGGGAACCCGAGCAGACCGGCCGCAACCGCGGGGTTCCGCAGAGCGGAACGCGCGGCAGGGCGGAGGGTGAGTCGTCCGGGATCAGGGCAGCCTCAGGGGCCGGCGGGGTAGGTCTCCCAGGAGCCGAGCGTTTCGTTCCAGGCCCCGCCGAGGATGCTGGAGAGCGCTCCGGAACTGTGGTTGCTTTCGCCCCCGCACACCGAGGACCGGGACCCGCTCGCCACGTTGAAGTAGCCCCCGCTCACCGAGGAGTCTTCGCCGGCCGCATCGTTGGCCCTGCCCCCGCCCACCGAGGACCCGAGGCCGGACGCCACGTTGTACTCGCCCCCGCTCACCGAGGACATTTCCCCACTGGACTCGTTGAAGTAGCCCCCGCTCACCGAGGACCATTGCCCACTGGCCTCGTTGTAGAAGCCGCCGTTCACCGAGGAGAGGGTCTCGGATGCCAGGTTGGCGAGGCCTCCGCACACCGAGGAGTACATCCCGGACGCCGTGTTGTCGTAGCCCCCGCTGACCGTCGCCCCTGCGCCGATGATGCTGTTCTCCTGTCCCGCCACCAGGCCCCCGTAGCTGGTCCAATCGTGGTACTGCCCGATCACCACGTTGTGGGACCCGGTGCGATCCTCGTTGCCCCGGGCCTCCGAGTAGCCCACCACCAGGTTGCCGAGACCGTTCTGGGTATCCGTCTCGGACATGCCGTTCGTGACGTACACGTTCGCGCCCACGAAGTGGACCGCGTGCTGGGCCTCGTCCACCTGCAGGTAGCCCGCCAGGGCGGAGAGGGTGGGGTTGATCGCGACGGCGAAGTCCTGGGCCAGCACCCAGGCCTGGGTGGCGAAGCCCTGGGCCGACACCCAGGCCTGCGTGGCCAGGCCCGCCCCCAAGAGTCCGTCCAGGTCGTCGCGCAGGGACTCCACCTCGGCGTTCGCCGCCGCGAGCTCCGCCTGCGTGTCGGCGAGCTCCACCTGGGTGGCGGCCAGGGAGTCTTGCAGCGAAGCGTTGATCGCCGCCTGGGCCTCCTGCTCGGCGGCGACGCACACCGCAAAGCGCCGGAAGGCCAACCCCGGATCGCACGCCGCCTGGGCGGCGGGGGCCGCGAGGAGGAGGAGGCCGGAGGCGAGGGCCGTGACGCCCGCCTTCAGCGAGGGGCGGGGGAGGGTGAGGGATCGGGGGGCGGGCATGGGACCTCCAGGTGGGGGCGGGGACGCGACGTGCGCCTGCAGGATCGTCGCTCTCGGCGCGGGATGTGACATCGGCGCCGAACCCGCGCCCGCAGCACGACGTTGCGCGGGGCGGTCACCGCCCTTCACCGCCCGGCGGGCAGCACGAGCTGGACGTCCGTTCGCGGGAAGTCGGCGCCGCGACACAGCAGCGGATGGCCCGACGCCTGGGAGAGGGCGTAGGAGAAGCAGTCCCCGTAGTTCAGCCACTGCCAGTCCGCTTGCCGCCCAAGACTCCGGGCTCCCCGCTCTTCCCTTTGTGTTCTCTGTGGGCCCCGGACGGGCCGCTCTGTGCCTCTGTGGGCGAGCCTAGGACGGCGAGCCATTTACGCCGGCCGACTGTCGTCACGAACCGCCCTGGGTGGCATCCGGATAGGCATGGTTCAGCCGAGCCGGGTGGCGCCCCTCCCCGTATCGCAGGTACGCCTCCCTGGCGAGCTTCGCGTGGGCCTCGGTCACGGACACGACGTCGATCCCGGCCTCCCGCAGCAGCTCGTCCAGCTTGACGCCCCCGGGCTCGCCGTGCCGCGCGACCATGACGATGCCCGCCTCGACGACCGTCGCCGCGGACACCCGCCGGATCTCCGCCGCCGAGATGGCCGCCGCGAAGGGACCGGCGTCCTCCTCCGGGTCGAGGATGGCGACCAGCGCGGACGTGGCCAGGACCATCAGGTCGGCAGCCCGTGGGGGTCGTGGCCGACGATGTCGTCGGCGGCGCGGTCGTCCACCCGGGGCGGCCTCGCGCATTCCCGCCCGATCTCCATCAGGCGCTCGACGAGCGGGCGGTTGTCGCCCGCCGCCCGCTTCCGCTCCTGCCGTTCCCGGAGGGAGAGGACGACGGCCTCGGTCAGGGACTCACCGGTCAGCTCGGCCAGCTCCCGGGCCCGCCGTTCGACCTCGTCGTTCTGGATGCTCAGGGCCACGGCGGGACCTCGGTCCAGAAACTGGCTGTGACTCTATCGCTTCAGCGCCACCGTCACCCCGTCCCGGAGGGGGAGGAGGGTGGTGAAGACGGCGGCGTCGTCGGCGAAGAGGAGGCGGTTGTGGTCCAGCACGCCGCGGGTCTCGGCGTCGTCGGCGCCTCCCCCCAGCACCCGCCCGTGCCAGAGGGTGTTGTCGGAGATCAGCAGCCCCCCGGGACGCAGGCGGGGCAGGGCGGCGCGGACGACGTCCGGGTAGGCGTGCTTGTCCACGTCGTTGAACACGATGTCGAACTCCCCCGGCACCGCCGCCAGGGCCTCCAGGGCGTCGCCGACGTGGAAGCGCACCTTCTCCGCCACCCCGGCCCGGGCGAGGAGCCCCTCCGCCAGGCGGGCGTTGGCGGGATCCCCGTCGGTGCAGTGGACCTCTCCCCCCTCGGGCAGGGCCCGGGCGAACCAGACGGCGGAGTAGCCGAAGCCCGATCCCAGCTCGAACACCCGGCGGGCGCCGATCATCAGCGCGAGCTGGTGCAGCAGGCGGCCCACCTCGGGGCCGATGAGGGGGAAGCGCCGCTCCTCCCCCAGCGCCTCCATCTCCGCCAGCACCGGGTCCCGCGCCGGCATCAGGGCCTCGGCGTACCGGGACATGGCGGGGTTGCTGGGGGTGAGCTGCCACCACCGGATGGAGGGATCCCGCACCTTCAGGGCGGCATATTGGCGGGCACGAGCGGCGGCGAAGCGGAGGCGGGCTGGGGAAAGGAGGCTGGGAAGTCGCTTTCCGGGCATGGTTCTCCTCGCGGAGCGCCTAGAATAACGCCTCCACGGGGCGCCGGCCGCTCGGGTCGGCGGGGAGACCGGGAGATCGTGGGCGCGGCGACGACGGAGCTCTGGATGCCACGGGCGAGACGGACGCGGCCTTTCGTGCTGGCGGGCTGCCCGGTGGCGGGGGCGGTGGGCTGCCTCCCCACCGCCGAGGACCCTCCCCCGGGCGAGGGCGAGGGCGACCACGACCCCGGGGTGCCCTGGCCCGGCGCCGACGACGACACCGGGCCGGTGGGGGACCCGCCGTGGTCCGAGGCCGATCCCGTGCTGGGGATCGGGACGGTGTCGCGGTGGCCCGAGGATCCCCTCCACGCCGGGGAGGCGAGGACGAGGGCCCTCTTCGTCGGGGGGGGCACCGACGCCCGCTTCCCTGCCCCCCCTCCCGGCCAGCATCCCCGTCGAGCCCCCTCGGCGGGTCCGGGCGCCACGCCCCCGCGCCTCCGGTCCCGGGCCAGGGAAGGGAGTCCCGTCCCCGCAGCCAGCCCCGGCCCCCATCATCCCGGACCGCTCCGCCCCCCGATCCCTCGGACCTTGGACGCGGGGGTCGGCTGCACCCGGCTCGTCCCTGCCCTGGCCCTGGCCCTTGCGGCCCAGGCATGCACGAGCGGATCGGCCGGCCCCGGCGACGAAATTCCGGCCGCCTATGCCGACCGCTTCACCACGGTGCTGGTCGACGCCTCGGCCAGCGTGCCCACGCAACTGGCCGTGCACGCCTGCGCGGGCCTGCACAACCGCCGCCTGGGCGGCTCGGTATTCGTCGAGACCGCCGCCGACGTGGAGCAGTCGCAGCTCGACGGCGTCCTGGTGGGTGACGCGGTGTGGCTGGACGACCTTGGTCTCGAGCCGAGTGCCACCGTGGGCTACCGGGAGTTCTTGGATTCGTGCGTCGGCGAGTTCAACGGCTGCGTCCGCTACGACTACGATGCACAGCAGGCGATCCTGCCCAGCATCCTGACGCTCGCCGCCGCCCTGGGCGCAGTGCCGCTGATCGACGCCGCCCCGACCGCCTGCGCCGATCCGGTCGTGGACGCCACGCAGGTGTTTGCCGACAAGGCCACGCCCCTCGAGGCCACCGAGTACGTGTATCAGAACCACCTGAGCCAGACCACCGGCCTGGCCATGCTCAACCCCGGCTTCAACCGCGATCCCGACGACCTGGCCGATCCCGACATCGACGACGACATGTCGGTGGCGCTGATCGACCTGGTGTTCTCGCGGCGGCTGTTCGTGGTGTTCTTGATCAACGGCTGCACCGACGGCCATCCCGAAGAGATCCTGCTGACCAGGATCGTCTCCGAGAGTGGCTGGCCCACGCCCGTGGGCGTGTACGGCTACAACGACAGTTGGCTGGTGGGCGGCTACCTGTGGGAAGCGCAGACCCGCTGCCTGGACACCGCCAACATGGGCGCCATCCCTACGCGCACCACGAACCTGTCGTTCTTCGACACGCGCCGCCCGGCCATCACCGAGCCCGAGGAACTGGCAGCGATCGAGCCGGAACGAATCGCCTATGACCCCGACAAGACCTACGTGGCCTTCGTGGTCGGCGACGGCGACAATGTCCGCTACATCATGAGCACGCGCCGCGACTGGCTGACGCAGCGCCTGGACGCGTGCGGGGACGCGGCCACGCCCTGCCCGCCGCTCAACTGGAGCATCTCGCCGCACCTGCCGGACCTCGCCCCCGACGTGCTCGCCTGGTACTACCAGGCCGCGCAGTCGACGGGAGCCGACTACTTCGTGCTGCCGCCGAGCGGCTACCAGTACGCGTATCCCGCGGGCCTGAACGACGGCGACCAGGCCGTGTTCGCCGCCGAGACCGAGCACGCCGGGCACCTTCTGGGCACGCGAAGCGTGGTCCACTGGGAGTGGCTGGACCAATGGCAGGACGCGGTGGACACGTTCCTGCCGCGCTACGCCCACGCCGGGGGGCAGATCCGCGGCATCTTCCCCATGAACGTACCCTACCTGCTGGATGCCTTCCCCGACTGGCCCGCCGACAAGCTGGTGGAGGTCCTGGAAGGCGCCGACGGCGAGGGCCGGGCGGCGCTCTTTCGCTCCCACTCGTGGCGCGGCGTGGACGGCGCCGACGAGTTCCACCTGACCCCGCAGGGCATGGCCGACAAGCTGGCCGCCCTCCCCAAGGGCTCCGTCACGTGGATGTACATGACCAGCGACGGAGGTCTGACGCTGGAGAACAGCTACTTCGAGCTGCTGCCGCTGCTACCCGAACACGTCCAGTTGACCTCGGCCGACGCCGCGGCCGAGCTGGCGATCGACGGAGCGGGGAGCTAGGCGCAGCGCAACCGGGACGGGTCCCGATTCGGAACGCGGCCGCTGGCAACGCTCCTGCCGCTACGGTGCACGGACACGCGGGAAGACGACGTACGAGAGTACCCCCTCCGCGGAGCGCCGGCCCCTCGGGTCGGCGGGGAGACCGAGAGATCGTGGGCGCGACGACGACGGAGCTCTGGATGCCTTGGGCGGGACGGATGGGGCCTTCCCTGCTGGCGGCCTGCCTGGCGGCGGGGGCGGCGGGGTGCCTCCCGGACGCCGTGGACCCGCCCGAGGACGGGGGCGACGACGACACCGGGGTGCCCTGGCCCGGCGACGACGACTCCGCCGGGGCGGACGACGACACCGGACCGGTGGGGGACACGCCCTGGCCCGAGCCCGATCCGGTGCTGGGGATCGTGACGGTGTCGCGGTGGCCCGAGGACCCCTTCCACGCCGAGGAGGCGCGGGCCCGGGCCCTCTTCGTCGAGGGGGGGATCGACGCCCGCTTCCACGACCCCGCCTACCAGATCTGCGGCGACCGCATCGACACCGACGGCTACTTCGCCTCCTACACGTACCCCAACCTGGGCTGGTTCGACTTCTGGGACGGGAGCTTGTGGGATGCCGAGGGGGCCCGGGCGCTGGACGTGGGCGACGCCGTCACCATCGGGACCGAGCCCCCCCTGGCGGTGCTGGAGGCGGTCGCCGATGGGTCCTGCCACGCCATCGACGCCGCCTGGTTCTCGGCGCCGCTGGCCCTGGGCCAGTGGGCCTGGGGGCAGGACTACGACCTGGGGATCTCCGGGGGCGCCGACGTCGCCGCCGGGACCTTCGCGGGCGCGGTGGAGCTGGGGGACTGGTTCGTCCCCACCAGCCACGCCCTGGACGAGTGGCACGTCGTCCCGATGGGGGAGCCCCTGGCGCTGAGCTGGGGTCCCATCGACGCCTCGGGGGAGTCGACCATGCTGATCACCCTCATCGGCCCCACCGACACCCTCCTCGGGCGGGTGCGGGACACCGGGGCGACCGAGGTCCCCGCCGACCTCCTGGCCCGGATGGGCGGGGGAGACGCGGTGCTGCTGCTGGCCCGAGAGAGGGAGACGCGGGCCCCCCTCGCCGAGGGGGACGTGGTGGTGCGGGCCCGGTTCGAGTACTGGATCTACCTCACCCTCGTCGACTGAGGAACGAGTGCGCCTGACCGAGTACGCCTCGCGGATCGCCTTCTGGCACGGGTTCGCCCCGGGCCTGGGGGGCCTCCCTCCCCTCCGCGCCCTGGCCGCCGCGCGGGTCCTCTCCGCCACCCTTCCGGTGCGCCCGCGCCCCGCCGTCCGGCACGCCTTGGGGATCGCCTTCCCCGAGCGGAGCGCGCCGGCCCTGGACGCCCTGGCCGCCGCCGAGGCGCGCTTCACCCTCCGCCAGCGCCTGGAGATGGCGGTCTTCCCCCGCCTGGACCGGGCCTCGGCGGAGCGCCACGTGCGGCTCGTGGGCCGCGCCCACCTGGACCGGGCCCTCTCGGGGGGGCGCGGGGCGGTGCTGGCGGGGGCCCACATCGGGGTCCACGGCCTTCCTCCCCTGGCCCTCGCCCGGGCGGGCTACCCGGTGGCGACCCGGACCTTCCTGCTGCCCGACGCCGAGCTCTCCCCCGCCCAGGCGTACGGGCAGCGCAAGCGCAAGGCCCTGGAGTCCCGGATGGGCCTGCGGTTCATCCGCGCCGGCGAGCCCGGCGACGATCCCTTCGCCCCCCTTCGCCGGGGGGAGGCTCTGATCTCCACGGGCGACGGCCTGGGACCCGAGCAGGTGCTGGGGGAGGCGCCCCGGGTACTCCCCCTGCTGGGCCAGCCCGTGGCGTGGCCCGAGCAGGCGTTCCGAATCGCCCGAGAGGCGGGCGCCCCGGTACTGGGGCTCTTCCTTCGCTCCGAGGGCGAGGGCCATCGCCTGCGGATCACCCCTCCCCTGGGCGGGGACGATCCCCTTCCCGAGTTCGTCCGGACCTACGAAGAGGAGCTCCGGGACTGCCCCGAGGAGTGGCAGTTCTGGGACCTCTTCCGGGACGGGGCGTTGATCCGCGGGTACTGAGGGCGGGGCCAGGCCACGGGCAAGCTAGTCCACGCAGTCGGTGTAGGCATCGAAGTAGTCGTTCATCACCGGGTTGGAGATCCGGGCGGCGGCCACGTTGGGGCCGGCGACCAGGTAGGGGGTGATCCACACGGGATCCACCACCTGCGACGCGACGCACTCGGCGTCCCCGTTGACGCAGCCCTCCTGCTGCCAGTCGCCTCCCCAGTGGCCCACCTCGATCCCGTTGAGCCAGAACCAGATCCCGTCGTCCGACTGCATCGACAGAAAGAAGTCCGCGGGGACGAAGTCCAGGGCGAAGTCGGATCGGTAGACCCGGTCGTGGCCCGTCGGGATGTGGCCCGAGTCGGGCAGGACGACCGTCGAGAAGTCCACCATCTCGAAGTCCACCGCCCAGAACGGCCGGCCGGAGCCGTCGGTGGGATCCTCCTCCTCGGAGAACGGCGGGCTGCCCCACCACTGCCAGTCGGCGGGCATCGCCTCGTCGCAGGGGGGCAGGTCCGGGGTGGTGTCGTCGTCCTCCTGGGTGCCGGTGTCGTCGTCCCCGGTGCCGGAGGTGTCATCGTCCGAGGGGGCCGGGGTGGTGTCGTCGTCCTCGGGGGGATCCTCCGCGCCGCCGTCGTCTCCCGGGGCGAAGAAGTAGTCGGAGCAGCCCGCCGCCGCCAACGCCACCGCCGCCACCCACCCTGCCCATCGCCCCCGCAGCATGTCTTCCTCCCCTTGGAGCCGCCGAGGGCCCCGGCAATCACCGCACCGTCAGCGCTCCGGCGTCCCCCTGCCCCCAGCCGTCGTCGGTGCCCGTCAGGTCGCACGGCGTGTACGTGGCGCCACTGTCGGTGCTGAAACGGAAGGCGTAGCTCCAGGTGCCCGCTCCGGGGGCCGGGAAGGTCGCCGCGTACTCGTCGTTGGACAGGTCGCCTGGGATCAGGCCGTCGTAATCGGCGTTGTAGGCCGCCTCCGTCCACGTCCACGAGGCGTCCGACGCGGGATCGGTGCCGCTGGGCCCGACGCCGATCTGCCCCTGCACCCCCGGGCCCTGCCCCGGCCCAGGCGTAGTGCCTGCGACGTAGACCCGGCCGTAGACCGGTCCCGCGGCAGGATCCCCGGCGGTGGCTTCGAGGGTCGGGGGCCATTGCAGGTTGCACCAGCCGACGGCGGCGGCGGTGTCGTCGTCCCCGGAGGTGTCGTCGTCCGCGGCCGTGGAGTCGTCGTCCGCGGCCGTGGAGTCGTCGTCCGCGGCCGTGGAGTCGTCGTCGCCCGAGTCGTCGTCCGCCGGCGTGGAGTCGTCGTCGCCCGAGTCGTCGCCCGAGTCGTCGTCGTCCGGCTGGTCGATGCCGTAGTCCGGACTGCACCCCGCCATCAACACCGCCACCGCCGCGAGGGACAGCGAGAGGTTCCACTCCATCGAAGACCGCAAGGCTCGTCCTCCGCCGGCGACTGGGGTCCGCTCCGGCGGCGCCCATTGTAGATCGCCACACGCGACGGCGTCCCCAGAGGGAAGGGCCTCCCCCGGCACGGAGGCGGCGATCTCTGGCACCGCGCTGGACCTGCTGGAGGAGGAGCGCGGCTCCCCGCCGCCGGAGCTCCCGGTCGCTGGCGCGATCGAAATCCCGGCCCCGCGGCCTCCCCCGGGAGCCCCGGGGGCGGTATCCTGGCCCTCGCCTTCCGTCCACCGACCGGAGTCTCCCGTGACCGACCGCCTCCACCTCGACGCCGACCGCGCCGCCGCCGCCGCCGAACGGATCTGGGAGGACCAGATCATTCCCACCCTGCGCGAGTACATCCGGATCCCCAACCGCTCCCCCGGCTTCGACCCCGAGTGGGCGACCCGGGGCGAGATGGACCGGGCGGTGGACCTGGTGGCCTCGTGGTGCCGGGACCACGCGCTGCCCGGCATGAGCGTGGAGGTGGCGAGGCTCCCCGGCCGCACGCCGCTGATCCTGATGGAGGTCCCCGGGGACGGGGAGGACACCGTCCTGCTCTACGGCCACCTGGACAAGCAGCCCGAGATGACCGGCTGGAGGGAGGGGCTGGACCCCTGGGAGCCGGTGCGGGAGGGGGATCGCCTGTACGGCCGGGGCGGCGCCGACGACGGCTACGCCGCCTTCGCCTCGCTGGCGGCCCTGCGCCTGCTCCAAGAGCAGGGGATCCCCTACGCCCGCTGCGTGATCCTGGTGGAGGCGTGCGAGGAGAGCGGCAGCGTGGACCTGCCGGCCTACATCGAGGCCCTGGCGGACCGGATCGGCCAGCCGTCCCTGGTGGTCTGCCTCGACTCCGGCTGCGGCAACTACGACCAGCTCTGGTTCACCACCTCGCTGAGGGGCCTGGTGGGCGGGGACCTGACGGTGCGGGTGCTGCGGGAGGGGGTCCACTCCGGCGACGCCAGCGGCGTGGTGCCCTCCAGCTTCCGGATCCTGAGGAGCCTGCTGTCGCGGCTGGAGGACGAGGCCACGGGCCGGATCCTGCTGCCCGCCCTCCACGCCCCCATCCCCGAGGTCCGGGTCCGCCAGGCCCGGCAGACCGCCGCCTCCCTGGGGGAGGACGCCTTCGGCCGCTTCCCGTGGGCGGGGGGCACGCGCCCCATGGGGGAGGACGTGGCCGACCGGATCCTGGCCCGCACCTGGAGGCCGACCCTGTCGGTGACGGGGCTGGCCGGGGCGCCCGCCCCGGGGGCGGCGGGCAACGTGCTGCGTCCCTCCACCACCGCCCGCCTCTCCGTCCGGATCCCCGCGGGCGTCGATCCCCGGGCGGCCACGGCGGCGGTAAAGGAGGCGCTGGAGGCGGATCCCCCCTACGGGGCCGAAGTCCACTTCCGCGCCGAGGAGCCGGCCTCGGGCTGGGACGCGCCCCCCATGCCCGCGTGGCTGGAGGGGGCCCTGGACGCCGCCTCCCGGACCTGGTTTGGCCTGCCCTCGGCGGCCATGGGGGAGGGGGGCACCATCCCCTTCATGGCGATGCTGGGGGAGCGGTTCCCGGGCGCCCAGTTCCTCATCACCGGCGTCCTGGGCCCCGAGTCCAACGCCCACGGCCCCAACGAGTTCCTGCACCTGCCCACCGGCAAGCGCCTGACCTGCTGCGTGGCGGAGGTGATCGCCGCCCACCGGGCCCGCTGAGCCCCGGGGAGGGACCTCTACCCGCAGCCGGACTCCTCGGGGGTGGGATCGGGCCAGTCGCAGGCGGCGGGATCGGCCACCGGTGAGAGCACCTGCCAGCGGTCGTCGGTGAAGTCGATCTCGGGGAAGCACCCGTCGCCGAAGCGGAGCGTCGCGCCGAAGCCGACCTCCCCCACGTCGATGGCCCCCTCGACGTGGGCCGCCCCCGGGGCGCAGCCCCCCCAGGGGGAGTAGGGGTCCCACCAGCACGAGGAGTCGTCGATCCAGCCCTGCTCGTCCAGCGAGACGGTCATGGCCAGGTAGAAGGGGCGGGGGGAGTCGCAGGTCTCGGCTCCCGACGCCTCGGCGGCGCAGGCGTCGGCGGCGCTGGTGCCGGGGGGGAGGTCCGCCGAGCGGAGCTGGAGCAGGCAGGTGAGCGCCCAGCGCACGTCGTAGGGGCCCGCGGTCCCCCCCTCGTCCCACTCCACGTCCACGCATCCCGTGGCGCTCAGCAGCAGGTCGGCCTCCCCGGACTCCGCCCGGACCTCCACCGTCTCCAGGCGCAGGCGGACCTCGTCGGAGCGCAGGGTCGCCCCCAGGTCCGTCCCCGCGGCGGCCACCGTGATGGCGAGGTCGTCCGTCGCCTCGACGCACATCGACCTCAGGGCGCACACCGAGGCGCCGTCGTCCGCGCCCTCGCCGATGGCCACGGAGATCCGGCACCCGGAGAGGAGCAGGAGGGCCGCCACCCCGGGGATCGACCACCCCGGACCGGCCCGCCCGCGGACCTCAGCAGCCGTCGTCCGGCACCCCGTCGCAGTCGTCGTCCACCCCATCGCCGCACGCCTCCCCCGCGCCGGGGTTCACCCCCGGGGCGCCGTCGTCGCAGTCCCCCGCCGCCCCGGCGTAGCCCAGGGGCCGGGTGCACCCGCGCACCTCCTCGCCCTCCACCCCGTAGCCGTCCCCGTCGGCGTCAGCGTACCACGGGGCGGCGTCCACCGAGTCGCCGTCCTTCGTCTCGCCGTCGCAGTCCTGGTCGACGGCGTCGCACCACTCCGGGGCCCCGGGGTGGATCCCCCCGTCGCCGTCGTCGCAGTCGGTGTCGTCGGCGACGTACTCCGCGTCGACCGGCACCCCTTCGGGATCGCAGCTCTCGAACTGGCCCGACGAGAGGGCCCCAAAGCCGTCCCCGTCCCCGTCCCGGTAGAAGGGCCGGAGGTGGAGTGGGAGGTGGTCGTCCACGTCGCCGTCGCAGTCCTCGTCGCGGCCGTCGCAGGTCTCCGGGGCGCCCAGGTACACGTCGGGGGCGCCATCGTCGCAGTCGCCCGCGTCCGTGACCCACCCCTCGGGACAGGCGCCGCAGCCGACGCTCGGCGCCCCGCCTCCCATGCCGTCCCCGTCGGCGTCCACGGAGCACTCCCGGGCCCCCTCCTCCGACAGCGAGGGGTCCTCGGCGTCCACCAGGCCGTCGCAGTCGTCGTCCAACCCGCCGCAGTACTCCGTGGCGCCGGGGTGGACGGCGGCGTTGGCGTCGTCGCAGTCCTCGGGAGGGATCCAGCCGTCCCCGTCCCCATCGGTGGGGATCCAGGGCTCGCCCGCCGCGGAGTCGTCGTCGACGTCGTAGGCCAGGGGCGTGGTGCAGGCCGCCGCCAGGGCCAGCAGGAGGCCCGGGAGCCCGGGTACGTGGGCGTACCTCACGGGGCGCCTCCGCAGGACGACCGGTCGAAGGCGTGGACCACCAGCCCCTCGCCGGTCGAGAACGGCCAGCCGGCCCAGCCCCCATCGAGGATCCGGATCCCCAGCTCGGGGAGCCCGTCCCCGTCCAGGTCGCCGGCGAGGGGCGAGGGGCGGGCGATCCCCTCCTGGACGGAGCGAAGGCCGGCGGCGTCGGGGTGGAGGGTCTCGGGCAGGGACGGCGCGCCGAACCACACCGTCACCTCCGCCACCACGCCCCCGTCCCACTCCTCGGTCCCCACCACCAGGTCGTCCAGGCCGTCCCCGTCCAGGTCCGCCACCGCCACCCCCGCGACTCCCTCCAGCGGATCGGTCCCGTCGAAGGGGAAGAGGCTCACCGCGTCGGGCGCGGCCCGGCCCTCTCCGCAGGCCACCCCCCTCCACAGGGCCACCCCCGAGCGGTCCCACGCCACCACGTCGGGGGCGCCGTCGCCGTCGAGGTCGCCCGCGTCCACCCCCAGCGCGACGTGCTCCCCCCACTCCAGGGCGGCGGGGGGCCCGGGGAAGGGTCCTCCTTCCGCCCTCCCGCACAGCAGGAAGGCCCCCATGCCCGCCCCGGCCGCCACGTCGGTCGTCCCGTCCAGGTCGGCGTCCCCGGCGGCGGCGAGCCCCCGCCCCATGCCCGTGCCCGGGAACGGGCCCGGAAGCCGCTGCACCCGCAGGTCCGGGGCCTCGCCGGAGACGGCGTACTCCCCCGGGGCGAGGGGCCCGAAGACCACGTGCACCGCCCCCGCGCCGGGCCCCAGGTCGCCGGCCCGGGGATCCCCCACCAGCAGGTCCCCGTGCCCGTCCCCATCGAAATCGGCCACGGCGTAGGGCCAGCCGAAGCTCGCCGTGGAGGACCAGCCCCCGTCCGAGCCGTCCAGCACCGCGTAGGCGGGTCCCGACGGCGAGCCCAGGGACGCCGATCCGCCCGTCGCCTCGAAGGGGGCGAAGAGGACCACGAAGGGGACCTCCGCCGAGGTCCCGTCCCCGAGGGCCCAGTCCCCGCTGGCGGCCACGACCAGGTCGGGCCGCCCGTCGCCGTCCAGGTCCGATCCCCCCGCGATCCTCGCCCCGAGCCCGGCGTAGGCGTGGGCCCCCAGCACCCTCAGGTCGTATCCCGCGCCCACGTCGGCCACGTCGCCGCCCTCCAGCAGGCCGGAGTGGACGACGACCTCGCCCCGGGCCGACTCGGCCACGGGATCGCCGAAGACCAGCTCCGGGAGCCCGTCCCCCGTCAGGTCGGGCGCGACCGCCAGCGCGCCGCCCGCGATCCCGCCCACCCCCACGGCGCCGTCCGCCAGGGGCAGGGGGGAGGCGGAGGCGAGGCAGGGCACCACGTCCACCCGCCCGTCGCAGTCCTGGTCGACCCCGTCGGGGACCACCTCGGCCGCCCCCGGGTGCACGGCGGGATCGGCGTCGTCGCAGTCCCCGGACGGCTCCACGAAGCCCGCCGGGGCCGCGCACGAAACCAGCGCGTCCCCCGCCACTCCCCATCCGTCCCCGTCGCCGTCCCGCCGCCAGGTCCGCGCGTCCCGGGACTCGGGCTCGTCGGCCTCTCCGTCGCAGTCGTGGTCCACGCCGTCGCACGCCTCCGGCGCGCCGGGGTGCACACCGGGATCGGCGTCGTCGCAGTCCCCGGCCTCCCCCACCCGCCCCGGGGGGGCCGCGCAGGCGCTCACCGGGCCCGCGGGGTCACCGTACCCGTCTTCGTCGGCGTCCGCGTACCACTCCGAGACCGGCAGGCCGTTGTCCAGCATCCCGTCGCAGTCCTGGTCGACGGCGTCGCACACCTCCTCGGACTCGGGGTGGATCCCGCCGTCGCCGTCGTCGCAGTCCCCGGTGGTGGGCCGGTAGCCCGCCGGCTCGTAGCACGCCTCGAAGGGGGTGGCTATCCGCCCCCACTGGTCCCCGTCGGAGTCCCGGTACCAGGCCGACACCGGGAAGCCGTCGTCGGGGACCCCGTCGCAGTCCTGGTCCACCCCGTCGCAGACCTCGGCGGCCCCGGGGGAGATCCCGGGGTCGTCGTCGTCGCAGTCGCCCCCCGGGGCGACGCGTCCGGGGGGGGCCTCGCAAGCCGCGACCGCCTCGTCGGGGTCCCCGTACCCGTCCCCGTCCTGGTCCCGGTACCAGGTCGGCGCGTCCACCGCCGACTCGTCGACGAAGTGGTTGCAGTCCTGGTCCCGGCCGTCGCAGACCTCCTCGGCCCCCGGGTACACGGCGGGATCGTGATCGTCGCAGTCGTCCCGAACGTCCCGGACCCACCCCGGGATGGGGCCGCACAGGCGCTGCACCGGACCCTCCGCGGCCCCGTGGCCGTCGCCGTCGGCGTCCAGGAAGTGCAGGGCGACGTCCACCGCCTCCTCGTCGACGGCGCCGTCACAGTCCTGGTCCCGGCCGTCGCAGATCTCCGCCACCCCTGGGTGGATCCCGGGATCGGTGTCGTCGCAGTCCAGGTCGTCGGCGAACCCGTCGTGGTCGAGGTCGCAGGGGGTCGGATCCGCCGGAGCGGCACCCCGGGGCACCAGGGCCGAGGTGGACACCCACACGGGCACGTATCCGGCCTCGTCCGGCCACTCCAGGGCCTGGATCCCGCCGGGCTCGCAGGGGTCCAGGTCCTCCTCGCCGTCGTCGTCCCTCCAGATCCGCAGGCGCAGGCGGTCCTTCTCGGCCTCGGACTCCACGGTGACCTGGGCGGGGAAGGTGCCGGTCCCCCCGAACCGGGCGTGGACGACCTCGGTGAGGACGCCGTTGACCGCGGTGGCGGCGTCGGCGCGCTCGGTCACCACCTCGACCTGGATCGCGCCCCCCGGGGTGCCGGTCTCGGGCACCGTCAGCAGCAGGCTCGCCCGGAACGCCTCGTCCGCCACGCAGCCGACCGCCGCCAGGACGATCCCCGCCAGGACCGCCGCACGGGCGATGGGGGGGGTCACTTCGCCCCCCCGGGGGCCCGGCCCGCGCCCAGCGCCACGCCGAAGGTGACCTGGGCGGTGGGCTGGAGGATCGCGGCGCCCCGCTCCGGCTCGCTCCCGTGGAAGTCCACGGACCACGAGGCCGCCACCCCCCCGCCCACGCTCCACTCCAGGGCGGCGCCGGGCAGGAGCACGCCCCCGGCGAAGGCGAGCAGGGCCTCGAAGCCCCGGGGCTCCAGCACGAAGACCCGCTCCCCGACCCCCTCGGGATCCACCACGTCCCGGCGGATCGAGAGCCAGTGGAGGTCGACCCGGAGCCGGGGACCGAAGGCGAGGGAGCCGCCCGCGGGGCCGAGGGCCCGCAGGTCGAAGCGCAGGAGGGGGAAGGCGTCCACGACCTCCTCGTCCACCACCACCGTCGCCATGGCCGCGGCCGCCCGCCGTCCCGCCCCCGCCAGCACGTCGAGCTGGACCCGGGGGGAGGCGGGCGCGGGGGGAGGCCCGATCCTCAGCCCCCCCATCAGGGACCACGAGGCGGCGCCGCCGTCACCGCCGTCGCCGGAACCCTCGGGATCCAGGGGGATGAAGCCCACCGACCAGGCGAGGGCGGGGCCGATCTGGGGGACGGGCCGGAACGCGACGTCGCCGGTGAGGCCGGCGTGGCCGTCCAGGCGATCGTCCACCCCGAAAGAGAGCCGGATCGCCAGGCGCTCCGGCGCGAAGGGGAACGGAGCCGCGACCGGCGCCGCGCCCGCCCCGGCGGCCATGCCCGCCGCGGCGCCCCCCGGAACACCCAGGGCGGCCACCAGGGCCAAGGCGGCCGCGAGTCGCGGGCCCCGCCGGGTCGGCGGACGTGCGGCGGTGGAGGGCCGGCGGATCGGAGTCCCCTTCGACGGCATCCCCGTTCCCCCGGGCACCGGGAGAGCGGCTGGGCCAGGACTTCCTAGGATACAACCGGCGCGGGGAGGGAGAAGCGGAAAACTCCACGTTCGCCCGAGGTTGGCCCGGATCCCGACGCTCCGGCGCGCCTCGGTGCTGGCTCGGGAGTCGCAGCCGGCCTATGCTCGGGGGGTGACAAGCTCCCGCCCCGAACCCGAGAGCCCCCGCCCCGCCCTCCCCGACGCCGTCGCCGAGGTCTTCGCCCGGGTGGCCGCCATCGACCCCCTGCTGGTGGAGGCGGCGGACGAGGTGGACCTGGGGTTGGTCCGGAGGAGCATGCTCCTGACTCCCCGGGACCGGATGCGGGCGACGTACCGGAGCACGTCCGCGCTCACCGGGTATCGGCGTGTCCGCCCGACGGACGGCTGACGGGGGGGCGCTCCTCGACCGGCTCGCCGCTTCGGGCGTGGAGTTCGTCGTCGTCGGTGGATACGCGGCGGTCCTCCACGGGGCGCCGATCACCACCCGCGACCTCGACATCGTCCCGCGGCGGGACCCCGACAACGCCCGGCGTCTCCTCGCCGCGCTGGAGGCCATCGACGCGGTCTACCATGACCCCCTCGGCAGGGCGCTCCGACCCCGGGCCGAGGACTTCCTCGGCCGGGGCCAGCCCTGCCTCCGCACCTCTCTCGGGGATCTGGACGTGCTCTGCGTCCTCCACGACGGGAGGGACTACGACGACCTCGTACGCCGCTCGGACGAGTTCGAGGTCGACGACCTGCGGATCCGCGTCCTCGACCTGCCCACCCTCATCGAGGTCAAGGCCGGCACCGGGCGCGCCAAGGACCGGATCATGGTGCCGATCCTCCTGGCGGTCCTCCGGGAACGGGAGACGGCGGGCCGGGGATGAGGGCCTCGGCGAGGAAGGCCCGGGTGAGGGCCCAGGCCTGGGCGGCGGCGGCGGGGTCGTGCTCCCCCCGGGCGTCGCAGAAGAAGCCGTGGTCGGCGAAGGAGAACTCGCACTCCACGTACGCGCGGTCGTACTCCTTGAGGGCGGCGGCGATCCGCGCCCTCTCGCCGGGGGCGACGTGGGGGTCCAGGCCGCCCCAGAACAGCAGCATCGGCGCGTGGAGGTGGGGGGCGAGGTCCAGCAGGTCGGCGATCCGCGCGCCGTAGAAGGAGATCGCCGCCCTGAGGGGGAGGCCGGCGTTGGCGCGCCAGGCGATGGCCCCGCCCATGCCGAACCCCAGGGCCCCCACCCGGTCCTGGGGGACGCCCCCTTGGGTGGTCAGCCAGCGGTAGGCGGCGGACCCGTCGGCGGCGATCCCCTCCGCCGTCCCCCGGCGGGCCTGGGCCCGGGCGGCCTCCGGATCCTCGTAGCTCCCCTCGAAGCGGGGCGCCGTGCGGTGGAAGAGGTCCGGGGCGACGGCGACGTAGCCCTCCCCGGCGAGGCGCCGGGCGACGTCGCGGACGTGGGGGTCCACGCCGTACACCTCGTGGAAGACCAGGACGCCGGGCCGCGCCTCCGCCCCCTCGGGCCGCGCCACCCACAGCCCCAGGTCCGTCCCGTCGTCGGCGCGGACCTCCACCCACTCGCTCCGGATCGCCTCGCCCGCCGACACCGCGCACCTCCCGCGGCCACCCCCCGCCGCCGCCGCGCCCGCATCGTGGGAGCCCCGGGGCCTCCGGTCAACCCCGCGCCGGCGGCCGGGCCTCCCGCAGCGGCGAGGCCGGGCAGTGGTGCAGCCAGTACTCCAGCCACGCCACCCGGTTCGCGTGGGCGCCGAAGCGCGCGTACACGGCGCGGATCTCCGCCTCGCTCCCCCGCCGGCCCCCGAAGTGGGCCCGGGCGGTGAAGTCGTAGGTCGTGGAGTCCACGCTCAGCCGGGCGCACCGCCCCCGCAGGGTCATCAGGTAGTGGGCAGTGGCGGGGCCGATCCCCGGGAAGGCCAGCAGCCCCCTGCGCAGGTCCTCGTCGGGCAGGCCGGCGCGGGCGGCGGCGTCCAGGGACTCGGGATCGACGCTCCCCTCCCGGACGGCGCGGACCAGGGTGTCCACGTAGGCGGCGCGGTACCCGAGGCGCCCCTCCCGGACCAGGAAGTCCACCCCCGCCCGGGCGATCTCCTCCGCGGTGGGCCAGCAGCGAAGCGGGGGGCCCGAGTCGTCCGGCAGGGGCGCCTCGGGGGCCAGGGTGGCGATCCGCTCCGTCATGCGGACCGCCTGCGTCCACGCCACGTTGGTCCCGCAGATCCCCTTGACCACGTCCTCCAGCAGGGTGCTCCCCCGCATCCACCGCCCCGCGCCCATCCGCACCGCCGGCTCCATCGGGGGGTAGGAGGCGGCGAGCTCCTCGAAGCCCGAGAGGTCGTGGTCGAAGCCGAGGCACAGGGAGACGAGGCGCCCCGCGGCGGCGACGTCCCCTTCGTCGAGTCCCTCGCCGTGGACCGCGCAGGCGAGGAGGCCCCCCGGCCCGCCGGGCTGCTCCACCCGCACCGCGCGGGGCCCCCGGTCCCCGCGCCACCGCTCCGCCCGCCACAGGGCGCCGGCGCCCTCGTCCCACCGGAAGGCGGGGGTCTGGTACCAGCCGTGCACCAGGGCGGTGGCCCGGAGGCCGAGGCGGCCGGGGACGGGCAGGGTGAAGGCGAGGGGGGACCCCACCTAACGCTCCTCCACCACCATCACCGCCTCCTCCAGATCCACCTCCTCGCAGTCCCCGGGCCCGCCGTCCTCCCAGGCGAGCATGGCCAGCTCCGCGGGGGCGTCCAGGGCGACGATGGGGTGGTGCCACACCCCGACGCGGTAGCCCACCCCCTGCCCGGGGCCGCACAGGAAGGCGGCGAGGCGGGAGGGATCGGGGGCGCCGTCCGGCCGCGAGGGGGCGGTGACCACCAGGTAGCGGGCGCACAGGAGGGGGAGGAAGACCTGGGTGGAGCAGGGGTGGCGCTCCAGCAGGCGCACCCGGAAGGGCAGGGTCGCCGGCAGGGAGCGGAAGACGGCGAGGTTGGGGAGGGCGCCGGGGCGGGTGGAGTGGAGCGCCGCGGCGTGGTCGAAGCGGACCGCCGTGCCGTGGTTGGCCCCGCGCCCCGGCCCGAGGCCGGCGGAGACCACGTCCCCGTAGGGGGCGAAGGCCGCGGGGTCCAAGGGGACGGCGGCGATCCGGCGCTCAGGAGCCACGGTAGGTCGAGTAGCCGAAGGGGCTCAGGAGCAGCGGCACGTGGAGGTGCCCGCCCCCGCCCGCCCGGAAGTGGACCTGGACCTCGGGGTAGAAGGCCGCCACCCCCTGCCCCTCGAACCACGCACCCACCGCGAAGGTGATCCGGTACTCCCCCGCCTCGGCCTGGCCCTCGGGCAGCAGGGCCCGCACCCTGCCGTCGGCGTCGGTGGCCCCCGCGCCCACGGGGACGAAGCCGCCCCCCTGGGCGCGCTCCAGGACGACCTCCACCCCCTGGGCGGGGCGGCCGCGGGTGGTGTCCAGGACGTGGGTGCTGATCCCCATGGGCTCCCTCCGGCCGGAGGCTCAGGCCGCCAGCCACTTGCCGATCCGCAGGCGGGTGATCCGCGCCTGCTCCCGGGCGGCGTTTCCGATCTCCGCCGCCCGGGGGTTGTCCAGCCGCCGCTCCAGGACCTCCAGCACCTGGGCGGCGCTGCGTCCCGACGCGAAGCAGATGAAGATGAAGCCGAAGGCCTGGAAGTAGCGCTCGTTCAGGTCCCGCAGGCGCTCCAGCACCCCGGCCTCCCCCTCCGCCACCCCCCGCTGCTCCCCCCGGGACCACGCCGCCGAACGCTCCGTCTGGGAGCCGGCCCTGCGGGCGTCCCCGAGGCGGGGGTGGGCGGCGAAGGCCTGGAGGAAGTCCTGGGGGCCCAGGGACCACCACACCGAATCGGCGGCGGCGAAGAGGTCGCGGACCGAGGCGAAGGGGCGGCGGGCCAGCATCCCCTCGGCGAACGCCTCCGCCCCGTTGAAGGAGAGGAACAGCGCCCGCGCCTCGGCCCCGGGCAGGGCGTGGAGGGCGGCCAGCCTCGCCCCCTCGCCGGGGGTGTCCAGGGCGTGGCCGAAGACCCGCAGCCGGTTCACCCCCCCGTGGGGGAAGATGTGGACCCGCAGGTGGGTGGCGGCGAGGGGCCGCGCCGGCTCCAGGACGTGGCGACGGTGGGGGACCAGGGGCGTGGGCTCCAGGAGCAGGTCCCAGCCCTCCGGCGCCCGGAGGCGCTGGGGGACGGCATCGGCCCCCAGGGCCTCCTCGTCCAGGCACTCGATCATCGCCGCCTGGGGGGCGTTGCCCTTGAAGAAGTGGGTGTCCAGATCGATCCGCTCCACCACCCCGCGGCGCCCCAGGCGGATCGCGCACCAGTCGGAGCCGGGGGTCCGGCGGCGCTTCGTCTCCCAGCCGTCCCCCATGTCCACGCCCCGTCCCGGCAGGAGCAGGTTGGAAGGGGGGCCGAAGAAGGCGTCGCTGGCGGCGGCGATGGTGCCCCCGTGCTCCACCGCCGCCAGGTCCACCGAGCCCGGCCCCCAGAAGGCGCGGGGATCCGGGTGCACCACCCCGTACACCCGCAGGCGGGCGACGCCGCCGTCGGGGTGGATGTGCAGGCGGACGTGGGTGACCCGGCCGGTGGGGGCGGCGAGCTCCAGGACGTTCCGGGCGTCGGGGCGGACCGCGGCGCGGGGCAGGACCCGCAGCCAGGCGGGGCCCCGGGCCGCGAGGGCGGCGTGCTCCCCGGCGTCCCCGGCCACCGGCAGGGCCAGCAGCTCGGCGGCGGTGGCGGTGTGGGGGGCGTCGATGACGTCCAGGGCCACCGCCTCGGGGGCGTTGCCCTTGAAGTGGGTGGTGTCGCACAGGATCCCGTGGACCGAGCCCGGGGTGCCCAGGCGGACGATGGCGGAGTCGTGGCCGGGCTCCCGGCGGCGCTGGGACTCCCAGCCGTCCATCCACTTGCCCCGGTCGGTGTACGCGCCCTCCCTCCACTCCGGGGCGCCGGGGCGGAGCAGGGCCTCCTTGGGGGCGAAGTAGTCGTCGGTGGCGTGGAGCACGAACCCCCCCGTCGCGTCGGCGGCGAGGTCCACGAGGTGGGCGTAAGGCTCGGGGGGAGGGAGGTGGGCCATGGTTCCTACCGGGGGGCGGCGACGAAGGAGCCCCGGGGCCGCGCGGAGAGCCCCGACGCGCGGTCCCAGGCGACGCCACCCCCGACCCAGGTCCTCTCCACCACCCCCCGCAGGACCCGGCCGGCGTAGGGGGTGAGCTTGTGGCGGTGGAGGAGGACCTCGGGGGTCACAGCGAAGGTGGCGGCATCGTCCCACACCACCAGGTCGGCGTCGAAGCCCGGGGCGATCCGCCCCTTGCGGTGGGCGAGGCCGGCGAGGCGCGCCGGGGCCTCGGCGTTCCACGACAGCATCCGGGGGACGTCGTGGCCCCGCTCCCGGGCCAGGGTCCACAGGACCGGCAGGCCGAGCTGGAGGGAGGAGATCCCCCCCCACGCGGCGAGGAAGTCGCCGCTCTCGGGGCGCTTGAGGACGGGGGTGCAGGGGGAGTGGTCCGAGACCACCATGGAGACGGTCCCGGCGCCCAGGCCCTCCCACAGGCGCTCCCGGTTGGCGGCCTCGCGGATGGGGGGCGCGCACTTGAAGGCGGTGGCGCCGTCGGGCACCTCCTCGGCGGCGAAGGCGAGGTAGTGCAGGCAGGTCTCGGCGGTCACGGGGACGCCGTCCCGCCGGGCTTCCTCCAGCAGGGGCAGGGCGGAGGCACTGGAGAGGTGGACGACGTGGACCGGCGCCCGGTGCTTGCGGGACAGCTCCACCAGCAGGGCGACGGCCTCGTCCTCGGCCCGGCGCGGCCGGGAGCGCAGGTAGGTCCCGTAGGCCCGGGGATCCAGGCCCGCGACGCCGACCTCGGCCTCGGCCTCGCCGAGGGGGCCCGGGGACTCGGCGTGGACCAGGAGCACCCGCCCCAGGTCCCGCAGCACTGGCAGGGCGGCGTCCAGCTCGGCGCGGCCGACGTGGGGGAACTCGTCCACCCCCGAGGGGCAGAGGAAGCACTTGCAGCCCGGGACGCCGAAGCGGGCCAGATCGGCGAGATCGTTCAGGTTTCCCGGGACGAGCCCCCCCCAGAACGCCACGTCCACGTGGACCCGGTCCCGGAGCGCGTCCCGCTTGGCCTCCGCCGCCGCGCGGGAGGTCGTCGCGGGCACGCAGTTCAGGGGCATGTCGACGACGGTGGTGATCCCGCCCGCGGCGGCGGCGGCGGTGGCGGTGGCGAAGCCCTCCCACTCGGTGCGGCCGGGCTCGTTGACGTGGACGTGGGCGTCCACGAGGCCCGGGGTGACCAGCAGGTCGCCGGCGTCGTACAGGCGCTCCGGCTCCCCGGCGCGTCCGTGGGGGGCGACCTCGGCGATCCGCCCGGCGCGGACGTGGACGGCGGCGGGGACGAGGGCGCCGTCCACCAGCACGCGGCGGGAGCGGACGACGAGGTCGCTCACGGCGAGGCGGCCTCGGGCGAGGCCATCGGGGCGGCGGCCGGGGGGAGGCGAGCGGGACCGGGGGCGGAGGTGTCGGCCCCCTGGGCGATCCACGCCCCCAGGAGGGCGCGCTCGGCGTCGGTCATGCCCGTGAGGTTGCCCAGCGGCATGGTCCGGGTCTGGACGGCGCGCACGGCGATCCGGTCGGCGTGGGCGCGGACCTGCTCGGGGCTGTCCAGGACCACCCCCAGGGGCGGCGCGGCGAAGGCGGGATCCGTGGGCGCCGCCGCGTGGCACGAGACGCACCGGGCCCGGAGGATGGCGTCGGCGGTGGCGAAGGACACCGGGGGCGAGGCGGCGAGGGCCGCGTCCACCCCGGGGGACGCGGGGACGGCGGGGCGGGTCATGGCCATCACGGCGACGAGGGCCGCGGCGGTGCCCCCCAGGGCGAGGGGGTGGGAGCGCCCCCTGAAGTTCATGGCGTACTTCACGCCGACCCCCACCACCACCACCAGGGCCAGCACCAACCAGGGCGTGGCGTTCCCGTACAGGCTCGGGAAGTGGTTCGACACCATGGTGAACAGCACGGGCAGGGTGAGGTAGTGGTTGTGGACCGAGCGCTGCTTGGCCCGGGCCCCGTAGGAGGTGTCGACGGGGGTGCCGGCGGCGGTGGAGGCGAGCATGTGCGCCTGGGCGGGGATGATCACGAAGAAGACGTTGCTGGCCATGACGGTGCCCAGCAGCGCCCCCACCTGGATGAACGCGGCCCGGGGGGTGAAGACCTGGGTGGACCCCCACGCGACGGCGAGGAGCAGGGCGAGGCCGACGGCCCCGAAGGCCCGGGGGTCCCGGATCAGCGGCGTGCGGCACAGGGCGTGGTACACGGCGGTGCCGAGGGCGAGCCCACCCAGCCCGATCCCTACGGCGGCCCCGTGGGACAAGGGGGAGGCAGCGTCCAGCAGCATCGCCCTCCCGCCGGCCCAGTAAACGATGATCAGGAGCAGGAAGCCGGTGATCCAAGTCGAATACGACTCCCACTTGAACCAGGCCAGGTCCGGGGGGATCTCCGTGAGGGAGCGGCGCTTGACCACCTCGTAGAAGCCGCCCCCGTGGGCCATCCGCATCTCGCCGACGACGTCCCCCTCCAGGGGCCGGCGGGGCTCCGAGAGCCGGGCGTCGAGCCAGATGAACAGGAACGAGTCGCCGATCCACAGGATCCCGGCGAGCACATGGGCCCACCGCACCGCGAGGTTCGCCCACTCCTGTACCCAGGGATCCATGCCCTCTCCCACCCCCGGCGCCGCCGGGCGGGACGACTGTATCGCCCGCGGGTGGGGGGGACAAGACTACCAGGTGCCCGTCGCCACCCTCACCTCCACCGCGGCCAGGTCGCGGGAGGCGCGTTCCTGGACGCGGGCGAGGCGGGCGGCGAGGAGGCTGGCGCGGGCGAGCTCGACCTCGACCCAGGTGTTGGAGCCGGCGGAGAACTCGATCTCGGCGAGGCGGAGGTTCTCCTCGGCCAGGGCCAGCTCCTCGGCGACGGTGGCGAGGGCGCTCTCGCTGCGGGCCAGGCGCTCGTAGGCGTTGCGGACGTCCTCGTCCACCTGCTGGCGCTGCCGCTCCACCAGCAGGCCGGCCAGGCGGACCTCGGCGCGCTTCTGGCGGAGCTGGGCGAGGCGCATGCCCCCGTCCCACAGGCTCCAGTTCGCCTGGAAGAGCAGCATCCACTGGACCGGCTCGGCGGAGAAGCCGGTGTTCTCGGTGGCGTTGACGATGAATCGGCCGTCCACCGAAGGCAGCCAGGTGAAGGCCCGGGCGGTCAGCTCGTGGCGGACCGCCCGCTCCCTCTGGACCGCCGCCCGCAGGTCGGGGCGGCGGGCCGATGCCTCCTCCAGGGCCCCGGCGACGTCCGGGGGGACCTCGATGGGCTCGTCCAGGCTCAGGGGGGTCCCGCCGGGGAGGCCCGTCGCCCGGGTGAAGGCCAGGGCCGACTGGGACTCCTGCTGCCGGGCCCCCGCCAGGTCCCTGTCGGCGCGGCTCAGGGCGAGGCGGGCCTGGAGCAGCGCCCGGGCCGCCACCGATCCCGCCACCACCCGGCGGGAGGCCAGCTCCATCTGGCGCCGGGCGAGCTCCACCGACTGCTCGGCGATCTGGCGCGCCTCCCGCGCCACCGCCAGGGCGTAGAAGGCCCGCGCCACCGACGCCCGCACCCGGGACCGGGTGGCCGCCTCGTCGTGGCGGGCCGCGTCGATGGTGCGGTTGGCCGAGAGCAGCGCCGGGAAGGCCGCGCCGTTGAACAGGGGCTGGGTGAGGGTCAGGGAGGCGGCGCCGTAGGCCTTCTCCTGGATCACCGTGGGCTCCCCGGAGTCCTCGAAGAAGTCCTGGAACTCCTCGGGGATCTGCTCGGTGAAGTCCAGGGTGGTCTCGTACTGGTTGATGGTGTAGCTGCCCGAGGCGTCGAGGCGCGGGGAGATCGCCGAGAGGGCCTGCCCCTTCAGCGCCTCCATCCCCCGGGCCTGCTCCCGGGCGATGGCGAACTCCACGTTGTGGCCCTCGGCGGCGGCCAGGGCCTCGGAGAGGGTGAGGGCCGCGACCGGCGCCGGCGCCAGGGCGGCCAGGAGTCCGAGCCCCGCCCCCAGCACCGCGAGGCCCAGCCCCTTGGCGGCGGCGGGGGCCGCGGCGGCATCCCCGTCGTCGGCCTCGTCGTCCAAGCCCCGGATGGCCCCGGGGCGGCCCCGCGAGAAGAGGCCCCGGACCCACCTCCCCGTGTCGTCCCAGAGCTTGTAGAGGGTCGGCACCAGCACCAGGGTCAGCACGGTGGCGAAGGCGAGGCCGAAGATCACCGCCACCGCCATCGGCCCCCACCACTCGGCGCTGGACCCGCCGATCAGCAGACGCGCGCGGCGGAAGTCCACCGAGACCCCCACCGCCATGGGCACCAGCCCGAGGATGGTGGTCACCGCCGTCAGCAACACCGGGCGGAAACGGGTGAGCCCCGCCTGGACCAGGGCCTCTTCCAACCCCACGCCCCGGGCGCGGAGCTGGTCCACGTAGTCGAGCAGCACGATGGCGTTGTTCACCACCACGCCCGCCAGGGAGATCACCCCGATCCCGGTCATGATCACCCCGAACGAGGTGCCGGTCAGGATCAGGCCCCAGAGCACCCCCACCAGCGACATGACCACGGAGCTGAGGATGATCACCGGCTGCGAGAACGCGTTGAACTGGGCGATCAGCACCAGGGAGATCAGGGCGAGGGCGATGAGGAAGGCGCGCCCCAGGAACTCCTGGGCATCCCGCTGCTCGTCGTCGGCGCCCCCGAGTCGCAGCGCGTAGCCCTGGGGCGGGGCGGCCTTCCCGATGGCATCCTGAACCTGCGCCCGCACGGCATTCTGGTTGAACCCCTGGAGCACGTCCCCCTCGATGGTGACCACCAGGTCCTGGTCCACGTGGCGGATGGAGCCCGAGCCCGCGGCCAGCTCGTAGGAGGCCACCGCCGAGAGGGGCACGGGGAAGGAGCCGGGGGCGGTGTCCTCGCGCCCCGGGAAGCGCAGGTCCAGCACCTTCTGGAGGTCCGCCCTCCACTCCGGGGCCAGCTCGACGACGATGTCGTACTCGTCCTCCCCCTCCCGCAGGACGCTGGCCTTGGTGCCCGCCACCGCCGTGCGGACGGCCCCGGCGACGCCGTTGGTGCTGGCCCCCACCCGCTGCGCCGCGCCGCGGTCGATGCGGAAGCGCATCTCGGGGCGACCCACCTTGTAGTCGTCCCGCAGCTCGGTCACCCCGGGGATCGCCGAGAGGTCCCGCCTCGCCTTCGCCGCCAGGGCCCCCACCTGGTGGAAGTCGTCCCCCGAGACCTCCACGGCGATGGCCGCCCCCACCGGCGGCCCGTTCTGCTCCTGGTCCACGGAGATCTCCGCCCCGGGGATGTCTGCCACGGCGGCGCGGATCCTCTTGATGGACTCCCGGGAGCTCTCCACCCGCGACTTCCCCCCCTCGGCGGTGTTGTTGCGGTGGGGCAGGAAGTCCACGGTGATCTGGGCCTGGCTGGACACCGCCTGGGAGCCCCCGAAGCTCCCGCCGCCTCCGCCGACGCCGGACTCGGCCACGTACACGTCCACGTTGGGGTCCCGGGCGAGGATCCCCTCGATCCGCCGCACCACCCCGTCGGTGGTCTCCAGGTCCATCCCGTCGGGCAGGCGCACGCTGATCACCGCCCGATCGGGCTCGGTGTCGGGGAAGAACTCCGTGCCGTGGTTGAGGAACCCGTAGGCGACGAAGGTGCCGACGAGGACCCCGAGGGCGCCGCCCAGGGTCGCCTTCGGGCGGGCCAGGGTCCAGCGGAGCATCCCCTGGTAGCGGGCCATGAACCGCCCCTGGGGAGGCTCCGCCCCGTCCCGCCTCGTCCGCTTCATGGCCCGGGCGGTCAGCACCGGCAGGATCCCGATGGCCGCCACCAGGGAGGCGGTGAGCACGATGATCACCGTCTTGGGCAGGTAGCCCATGAACTGGCCCATGATCCCCGTCCAGAAGACCAGGGGCAGGAAGGCGGCGACCGTGGTGGCGGTGGAGGCGATCACCGCCATCGCCACCTCCCGGGTCCCGTCGATGGAGGCGGCGAAGAGGTCCTTGCCCTCCTCCATGTGCCGGTAGATGTTCTCGACGATGACGATGGCGTTGTCCACCAGCATCCCGAGGGCGAGGATCAGCGAGAAGAGCACGATCATGTTCAGCGTCAGCCCGAGGGCCTCGATGACCATGAAGCTCATCCACATCGCCAGCGGGATGGACAGGGCGACGAAGAGGCTGTTGCGGACGCCCATGAAGAACAACAGCACGCCCACCACCAGGATCAGGGCGGTGATGATGTTGTTCTCGAGGTCCGCGACCATGTCCTCGATCTGCCGGCTCTGATCGGCCAGCACCCGGTACTCCACCCCCTCGGGCCACCCCTCCGCCGCCCGGGCGGCCATGGCCTTGGCGTCCCGGGCGATGTCCACGATGCTCGCGCCGGCCCTCTTGGTCACCGCCAGGGACACCGCGGGGCGGCCGTTCATGCGCGCGTAGGTCTCGCGGTCCTCGTAGCCGTCCACCACCCGGGCGACGTCCCGGACGAAGACCGGCCGGTCGCCCACCCTCTTGATGGCGACCTGCTCCACGTCCCTCGCCGCCTCGAACTCCCCCGGGACCCGCAGAAGGAACGACGCGGTTCCCGCGCCGACCTCGCCCCCGGGGACGTTGACGTTCTCGTTGCCGATGGCCCCGATCACGTCGCTCAGGGAGAGCTCGTAGTGGGAGAGCCGCGTCGGGTCGACCTGGACCCGGATCTGCCTCTCGAGCCCCCCCGACACGCGGGCCTCCAGCACCCCGGGGATCTTCGCCACCTCGTCGCCCAGGGCCTCGCCGATCCCCTTGAGGACGTCCTCGTCCACCTGGCCCGCGATGGTGATGATGAAGATCGGCCAGTCGCTGAACGAGATCTCCCGGATGTCGGGGTCCTCGGCGTCCTCGGGGACCTTGGACTGGGCGCGGTTGACCCGGTCCCGGACCCGCTGGAGGGCGTCCTCGATCACCACCTCGGGCTCGAACTCCAACGAGACGATGCTGACCCCCTCGGCGGAGGTGGAGGACATCTTCTTGACGTCCTTGAGGGAGGACAGCTCGTTCTCGATGGGGATGGTGACCAGGGCCTCGACGTCGGCGGGGGAGACGCCGATGTAGGGCGTGGACACCATCACCACGGGGATCTTCACGTCCGGGGCGGCCTCCCGGGGGAGGCTGACGTAGCTGATGCTGCCGAAGACGAGGATGCTGATCGTGGCGACCAGCACGGCCGGACCCATTCGGACCAGGGAGGCGATCATGGGCTCTCCATCGCGGGGAGGGGGGCGGATCGTTTGGAAAGCGGGGGGCGACTCTCAGCGGGCCGCGAAGTCCACGCGCCCCTGGGTGCAGCACACCCCCTCCCGGGCGAGGAGCAGGCGGTCGCCGTCGGCGAGCTCCCGGTGGCCGGTGGTGACCACCCTCTCGCCGGGGGCGAGGCCGCCGGTGACGATCACCTGGTCGTGGACGACCTGGCCGAGGGTGAGGGGACGCCACCGCGCCACCCCCTGCTCCTCCACGAAGACGCCGATCCCGTCCAGGCGGGTCACCAGCACGTCCTGGGGCAGGACCACCGCCTGCTCCGCCAGGGTGCGGGCCAGGCGGACGTTGGCGATCATGCCCGGGAGCAGCCGCCTGCCCGGGTTCGACACCTCGATCTCCGCCTCGAAGGCGCGGGTCTTGAGGTCCCCGGCGGGGCTGACGTGGACGACCTTCCCGTCCAGCAGCTCGGGGATGGCCTCGGTGGTGACCTTGGCGTCCATGCCCTCCACGAGGGCCACCATGTCCCGGTCGGCGACGGACACCTTCACCCGCACCGGCTGGAGCTGGACCAGGCGGGCGACCCTGGCCCCGGGGGGCGCGATCTCGCCGACCTCCACGTCCACGCTGGCCACGGTGCCGGCGAAGGGCGCCGAGACCACCGAGCGGGCCAGGGCCAGCTCCGCCTGCTCGTGGCCGGCCCGGGCGATCCGGGCCCGGATCTCCGCCGCCTGGAGCTGGGCGGGGGAGATCCCGTCCCCCACCGCCCGGGCCCTCTCCAGCTCGGCCTCGGCCAGGGCGAGGTCGGCGGCGGCCTGCTCCCGCCGGATCTGGTAGGAGGCGGTGTCGACCCGGGCGATGGCCTGCCCCTTCTTCACCGCCTGGCCGGGCCGCACCAGCACCGCCTCCACGGGACCGCCCGCGGGGGAGCCCAGGATCGCGTCCCGGATCCCCTCGACCTCGCCGGGCAGGGATACGTCGATCCGGGCCGGAGTCGCCTCGATCCGCGCCACCTCCACCCGGGTGCGGGGGGCCTCCGGGGCGGTGGCGGCGGCGGCGGCGGTTGGAGGGGCACCTTCCCCCCCGGCGCCGGCGGGGGCGCAGGCGGAGAGGGCGAGGAGGGTGGCCAGCAGGGACCAGGGGAGGGGGATCCGCGAACGCAGGGTCATCGAGCGACTCCACGGAGGAGGATGTCGACCAGCCGCTCGGGCAGGTCGTCGGGGAAGGGAACGCCGGTGAGCCAGAGGAGAACCCGGAGGTCCACCATGCCGATCAGGGCCAGGAGGGCGTCGTCGACGTCCACGTCGGCGCGGAGCTCGCCGCCCTCCCCGGCGCCCTCCAGGATCCGCCGCATCAAGTGGGACGTCCGCGCCTGCATCGGCTGGCAGTCGAAGACGGGAGCCCCCTCCTCGGGCCGGGTGTGCAGGCGGACGAGGAGGCGGACGGCCACCGGGTGCTCGGTGACGAAGCCGAACCAGCGCCGGACCATGGCGACCAGGCGCTCCCGCAGCGTGCCCGGGTGGGAGAGGCCCTCTTCGAGGATCGCGTCCATGGCGCGGCCGTACCGCTCCACCACCGCCAGGAACAGGGCCTCCTTGCTCGGGAACCAGTAGTACAGCGCCGGCTTGGTGCACCCCACGGCGAGGGCGACCTCGCGCATCGACGTCGCGGCGTAGCCCCGGTCCGCGAACAGGGGCGCCGCCGCGTCGAGGACGCGGGTACGCAGGTCCTGGGTCGTGTCCTGGACGGAGGGGTGGGTCGATGCCGGGGTCACGGGGCCGCTCCTGACCGACCGGTAGGTAAGACCTCTTCCGGAACTTGTCAACGGGCGTCCCCCTCGATTCGTTCCGACCCTCCTCCCGGGGTCGGGAACGACCGAGACCTCGTGGGTCCCGCGGGGCCCGGCGGGGACGGGGTCGCGGCGTCCCCCGGGACGGAGCGGCCCCTTGCCGCCCCCGCCGGGGGAGGTATAGCCCCGGATGTACCACGCCACGGCTCGGCGGAGCGCCCGGGGGGTGGGGCCCGGGCAGTCCCGGGCGGGAGGGGGTTCTCGTATGGCCGCTCACGTCCTGGTGACCGGCGGCGCCGGGTTCATCGGCTCCCACCTCTGCGACGCCCTGCTGGCCCGGGGGCACAGGGTGCGGGCCCTGGACAACCTGGAGGTCCAGGTGCACGGACCCGGCACGCCCCGCCCCGACTACCTGCACCCCGAGGTGGACTTGGTGGTCGGGGACGTCCGGGACCGGGAGGCGGTGGAGCACGCCCTGGAAGGGGTGGACGCGGTGTACCACTTCGCGTCCCTCGTGGGCGTCGGCCAGAGCATGTACGAGATCGAGAGGTACACCGACGTGAACGTCCGGGGCACCGCCGTCCTCCTGGAGGCGCTGGTCCGCCGGCCCGTCTCGCGCCTGGTGGTCGCCTCCAGCATGAGCATCTACGGCGAGGGGGCGTACCGGGACGTCGAGGGGCGCTCCGCGGCTGCGGTGGAGCGCACGGTGGAGGACCTCCGCGCCGGACGGTGGGAGCCCCGGGACGGGAGCGGGAGGCCCCTGGTGCCCCTGCCCACGCCCGAGGGCAAGAGGCCGGCCCTGCCGTCGGTGTATGCGATGACCAAGTACGACCAGGAGCAGGTGTGTCGCGTCGTCGGGCGCGCCTACGGGATCCCCACGGTGGTCCTGCGCTTCTTCAACACCTACGGCACCCGCCAGGCCCTCTCCAACCCCTACACCGGCGTCCTGGCGATCTTCGCGTCGCGCCTCCTCAACGGCAAGCCTCCCCTGATCAACGAGGACGGCCTCCAGAAGCGGGACTTCGTCTCGGTCCTGGACGTCGTCCAGGCCGCGGTGCTGGCCCTGTCCTGCCCCCACGCCCCCGGGGGGGTGTTCAACGTCGCCAGCGGGCGGCGCTTCACGGTGGCCGAGGCCGCCCGCCTCGTGGCCGCCTCGCTGGGCCGCGACGACATCGTCCCCGAGATCACCTCGAAGTACCGCGTCGGCGACGTGCGTCACTGCTTCGCGGACATCGGCCAGGCCCGGAGGGTGCTGGGCTACGAGCCCCGGGTCCCCCTGGAGGAGGGGCTGGTGGAGCTGGCGGGGTGGTTGGAGGGCCAGGCGGCCGAGGACCGCGTCGCCGACGCCCGCGCCGAGCTGGAGGCACGGGGCCTGTCGCTGTGACCCAACGCCGATCCCCCACCTCCCCTCCCCGCCTCGGCCTCGTCGAGCACTTCCGGCCCGGCGAGACGGAGAGGGTCGAGCGCGCCCTGGCCGAGCTCCAACGCCTGGGGGTCCAGGACCTGCGGATCCTGCTGCCCTGGGCCGACTGGTACGCCCCGGGCGGCGAGCCGTGGCTGGCGTGGCTCCTGCCCCACCTCGGCCGGAGGGTCCGCCTCCTGCCGGTGGTGGCCCGCACCCCCGCCACCCTGGGGGTCGCCCCGCGCCCCTCATCGCCCCCTCGGGATCCCCGGAGCTACGCCGACTACCTGGACCTCCTGGTCACCCGTTTCGGGGACTGCTTCGAGTGGGTGGAGCTGTGGCACCGGGTGGAGGACCGGCGGGAGTGGGACCCTCGCCTCGATCCCGGGGGCGCCCTGCTGGCCGCCACCCTGGGACAGGCCGCCCACCGGATGCGCCTGCGGGGCCGCGGGCCGGTCCTCACCCTGCCCGCCCCGGTGGACCGGGCCTGGCTCCGGGCCCTGTCCCAGCGGGGGATCCTGCAGGCGGTGGCCGCCGTGGGGCTCCGGGCGGTGGGGCGGCCCGATCCCGACTTCGAGGGGTGGGCCGCCGAGGTGGACGGGGTCCGGGACGAGCTGGCGCGCCACGGGTCCACCGCGGAGGTGTGGATCTCCGAGTGCGGCCACCCCGTGGGGGAGTACGACGCCCGGGGTGCCGCCGCGGCGTGGCTCGCCGCCCGGGAGGCGCCGGTGGAGCGGGCCTACTGGTTCCGCCTGCTGGAGCGGCGCGCCGGGGATTCCCAGGCGGATCCGGTCCTGGACGACCCCGATCGCCTCCACGGCCTCGTCGACCCCGACGGCCGCCCCAACGCCCTCTTCCGGGCGTGGGCGGCGCCCGACCCCCGGACGATGCGGAGGCTGGCGGGCCAGGAGGGAAGCCCCCGGGCCCGTTCCCCCGGGGTGGGCCCGGCCCTGATCACCGGCGGCGCCGGCTTCATCGGCACCAACCTGGCGGACGCGTGGCTGTCCCGGGGGAGGCCCGTACGGGTGCTGGACGACCTCTCCCGCCCCGGGGTCGAACGCAACCTGGCGTGGCTCGAGACCCGGCACCGTTCGCTGGACGTGGAGGTCGCCGACGTCCGGAACGCCTCCGCCGTGCGGCGGGCCCTCGTGGGGGCGTCCCGGGTGGTGCACCTGGCCGCCCAGGTGGCGGTGACGACCTCCGTGACCGATCCCCGCCTCGACTTCGACGTGAACCTCCGGGGCGTGATGAACCTGCTGGACGCCCTCCGGGACCTCCCCGAGCCGCCCCCCCTGGTGCTCACGTCGACCAACAAGGTCTATGGCGCGCTGGCGGACCTGCGCCTGCGGGCCCATGGGGCGCGGTGGCAGCCCGACGACCCCGCTCTGGCGGAGCGCGGCCTGTCCGAGGACCGCCCCCTGGACTTCCACAGCCCCTACGGCTGCTCCAAGGGGGCCGCGGACCAGTACGCCGTGGACCACGCCCGCACCTACGGCCTGCGGGCGACCGTCTTCCGGATGAGCTGCGTGTACGGTCCCCACCAGCACGGCACCGAGGACCAGGGCTGGGTCGCCCACTTCCTGATCGGCGCCCTGGCGGAGCGCCCCATCACGATCTTCGGCGATGGGCGTCAGGTGCGGGACCTCCTCTTCGTGGAGGACCTGGTGGACGCCTTCGACCTCGCCTTCGAGAGGGCCGACCAGGTCGCCGGGCGGGCCTTCAACCTCGGGGGTGGTCCGGCCAACGCGGCGAGCCTCGTGGAGCTGCTGGAGCGGATCGAGGAGCGGACCGGGCGCCGGCCCGACACCGAGTTCCGGGACTGGCGTCCCGGGGATCAGCGCTGGTACGTCACCGACTCCGCCCGGTTCCACGAGGCGACGGGTTGGAAACCCCGGGTCCCCATCGCCACCGGCTTGGACCGCCTGTTGGAATGGCTGCGGGAGGACCGGCCGGTCCCCGGCGCGCCCGCCCACGCCCCCCTGGCCCGGGAGGAGGCGTGAGGGTCGCGCTGGTCCAGCCCCGGTGGAGCTTCGAGGGGGGGATCTACTTCGGGTGCCGAGAGCCCCACCTGCCCCTGGAGCTGGCCTACTCCGAGGCCCTGCTGGGCGCCGCCGGGCACGAGGCGTTCGTCGTCGACGCCGACGGCGAGGGGCTGTCCCACGACGAGGCGGCCTCCCGGGTGCTGGAGGGCCGCCCCGACGCCGTGGCGCTGGCCACCGCCCCCACCTATCTCTTCTGGCGCTGCGCCCCTCCGGAGCTGCGGGTGCCCATGGAGCTGCTGTCCTCCCTGCGCCGGGCCGCCGAGGGGGGAGGCGGTGGCGTGGCCCCGCGGATCGTGGCGGTGGGCCCCCACGGCTCGACGACGCCCCGGGCGGTCCTCCGCAAGCTCGGGGCCGACGCCGTGGTCCTCGGGGAGTGCGAGGAGGTGCTGGTGCGCCTGGCCGGCACCCCGCCCGAGGACTGGCACCGGGTCCCCTCGGTGTGCGCCCCCCACGGCGGCGAGGCACGGGTGAACGGCGGCCCCCACGCCTCGGCCATGGACGCCCTCCCCCCCCTGCGCTGGCCCCTGGCCGCGGTGCGGCGCCACCCCCACCACCACCACCGCTTCGAGGCCACCCCCCGGGGACCGGGGGCCGAGGTGGAGGCGAGCCGCGGCTGCCCCTACCGCTGCACCTTCTGCGCGAAGGAGCGGTTCCGGGACGGCTACCGGAGGCGGCCCCTTCCGGTCCTGCTCTCGGAGTTGGACGGACTGCTCTCCCAGGGGGTGGAGTACGTCTACTTCATCGACGAGATCTTCCTCCCCGACCGCCCCCTGCTCCGGGCCCTGGCGGAGCGCCGCGTCCCCTTCGGCGTGCAGACGCGCATCGACCTCTGGAAGCCGGAGATGCTGGACCTGTTGGGGCAGGCGGGCTGCGTGTCCATCGAGGCAGGGGTGGAGAGCGTCACCCCCGAGGGGCGCGACCGGCTTGCAAAGGACTGTCGCATGGACAGCGCCGCGCTGGCGGAGCGCCTGTCCCACGCAAAGGGGGCGGTGCCCTTCGTCCAGGCGAACCTGATCCGGTCCCCCGAGGACGATCCCGAGGCGGTCGCCGCGTGGAGGCGGGACCTCAACGCCCGGGGCGTGTGGGCGAACGAGCCGGTGCCCCTCTTCCCCTACCCCGGCTCCCCGGAGTACACGCGGCGGTGGGGTCCCCCCGACGATCGTGCCTGGGAGAGGGCGGTGGACGCGTACCTCGCCGAGCACGGCGCCTTCAGCGACCTCCAGGAGCGGGATCCCCTGCCCCTGCAAGACCTGGAGCGGCGGGGGACCGATGTCTCGTGACTCCGCGCCGCCACTGCGGATCCTGATGACCGCGGACACCGTCGGCGGCGTGTGGACCTACGCCATCGACCTGTGCCGCGCCCTGTGCGAGGGGGGCGCGCGGATCGCCCTCGCCACCTCCGGCGCCTGGCCGACGCCCCGCCAGCGGGCCGAGGCCGCCGCCGTGCCCCGCCTCTCCCTGCACCCCAGCGCCTTCCGCCTGGAGTGGATGCGGGATCCCTGGGCAGACGTGGCGAGGGCGGGGGCGTGGCTGCTGGACCTGGAGCGGGAGACGGCCCCCGACGTGGTCCACCTGAACGGATACGTCCACGGCGCCCGGCCCTTCCGCGCCCCGGTGCTGGTGGTCGGCCACTCCTGCGTCCTGTCGTGGTGGGAGGCGGTCCGGGGAGGGGCGCCGCCCCGGGAGTGGGACCGCTACGCCCGGGAAGTGGAGGCCGGGCTCCGGGGGGCGGACGCGGTGGCGGCACCCTCCCGGGCCATGGCCGCGGCCCTCCAGCGCCACTACGGCCCCCTGCGGGGGATCGAGGTCGTCCCCAACGGCCGGGATCCCCGCCTCTTCGCGCCCCGGGCCAAGGAGCCCTTCGTGATGGGGGTGGGGAGGGTGTGGGACGAGGCCAAGGGGCTGGCGTCGCTGGACCGCGTCGCGGCGCGCCTCCCGTGGCCGGTGCGGATCGCGGGGGAGGAGCGGCACCCCGACGGGGGGAGGGCGGAGACGCGGCGGGCGGAGATGCTGGGATGCCTCCCCCCCGAGGCGCTGGCGGAGTGCCTGGGGAGGGCGGCGATCTACGCCCACCCCGCCCGGTACGAGCCCTTCGGGCTGTCGGTGGTGGAGGCGGCCCTCTCGGGCTGCGCCCTGGTGCTCTCGGACCTGCCTGGCCTGAGGGAGATCTGGGGCGACGCCGCGGTCTTCGTGGCGGCCGGCGACGAGGAGGGGCTGGGGACGGAGCTGGCCGCCCTGGCGGGGGACGAGCCCCGGCGGCGGAGCCTGGGGGCGAGGGCGAGGGAGCGGGCGCTGGGCCTCGATCCCGCGGCGACCGCCGCCTCGACCCTGGACCTGTACCGGCGACTGCCGGACCGCCACCGGGCCACGGTGGGGACCGAGGCGGAGGGGCCGGCGTGCGCTTCGTGATGGTGTATCACTCGCTGCTCTCGTGCTGGAACCACGGGAACGCCCACTTCCTGCGGGGCGTGGCGCGGGAGCTGAGGGATCGGGGGCACGAGGTGGCGGTGCTGGAGCCGAGGCGGGGGTGGAGCTTCGTCCACTGCCTCGCCGAGCCCGGGGGCCCGGGCGCGATGGAGGAGGTCCGCAGGGCCTGTGCCGGGATCGAGGTGGTCCGGTACGACCCCGCCGCCTTCGCCCCCGAGCGGCTCCTGCGGGGGGCGGACGTGGTCCTGGTCCACGAGTGGAGCCCCACCCCCGTGGTCCGGCGGATCGCGAGACACCGGCGCGGGCGGGGGGACTACGCCCTGCTGTTCCACGACACGCACCACCGAGCGGTGACCGATCCCGGGGCCATCGCCGCCTTCGACCTGGACGCCTTCGACGGGGTGCTGGCCTTCGGCGAGGCGCTGCGGGCTCGCTACCGGGTCCTGGGCGGCCCGGGGCGGGTCTACACCTGGCACGAGGCCGCCGACGTGCGGACCTTCCGGCCCCTGCCCCGGGGGCGCCCGGAGGGGGACCTGGTGTGGGTGGGCAACTGGGGGGACGGGGAGCGCACCGCGGAGATCCGGGAGTTCCTGGTGAAGCCGGTGCGGGCGCTCGGGCTGCGGGGAAAGGTCTACGGGGTCCGCTGGCCCGAAGAGGGCCTGGAGGCGTTGGCCGAGGCGGGGATCGAGTACGGCGGCTGGCTGCCCAACCACCGGGTCCCCGACGTCTTCGCCCGCTTCCGGCTGACCGTCCACGTCCCCCGCCGCCCCTACACCCGCTTCCTGCCGGGGATCCCCACCATCCGCCCCTTCGAGGCCCTGGCCTGCGGGATCCCCCTGGTGTCCGCCGCCTGGCCCGACGTCGAGGGCCTGTTCCGTTCCGACCGGGACCTGCGCTTCGCCGCCGACGGCGCCGAGATGACGCGTCACCTCGCGGACCTCCTGGCCGATCCCGAGGCCGCCGCCCGCCAGGCCCGCTCGGGGCTGGAGACCGTGCTCTCGCGCCACACCTGCGCCCACCGGGTGGACGAGCTGCTCCGGATCGTCAAGGAGGTCCGCCGGCCGGTGGCGGCGGAGGCCGCGTCGGGCTGAGGGAGGGAGCTCGTCGATGGAGATCGCGTTCTTCGGGTCCAGCCTCGTCTCGGCCTTCTGGAACGGGGCGGCGACATACTACCGCGGCGTCGTCCGCGCCCTTCACCGGCGGGGGCACCGGATCGCCTTCTACGAGCCGGACGCCTACGACCGACAGGCCCACCGGGACATCCCCGATCCGCCGTGGGCGAGGGTGGTGGTGTACTCCGCCCGGGGCGAGGAGGGGGTCCGGCGGGCGCTGGAGGAGGCCCGGGGGGCGGACCTGGTGGTGAAGGCCAGCGGCGTGGGGGTGTTCGACGCGCTGCTGGAGGAGGCGGTCCTCTCCTTGCGCCGCCCGGGGGGCCTGGTCGCGTTCTGGGACGTCGATGCCCCGGCGACCCTGGAGCGGGTGGGCGCCGATCCCGCCGACCCCTTCCGGGCCCTGATCCCCAGGTACGACGTCGTGTTCACCTACGGCGGGGGGGCGAAGGTGGTGGCACGCTACCGTTCCCTGGGCGCCCGGGCCTGCGTCCCCGTCTACAACGCCCTGGACCCCGACGTCCACCACCCCACCCGCGCCGATCCCCGCTTCGAGGGGGACCTGGGCTTCCTCGGCAACCGCCTCCCCGACCGCGAGGCTCGGGTGGAGGAGTTCTTCCTGCGGCCCGCCGCGTCCCTGCCCGGCCGCCGCTTCGTCCTGGGGGGCGCCGGGTGGGACGACCGCCCCGTGCCCGAGGGGGTCCGGTGGGTGGGCCACGTGTACACCGCCGACCACAACGCCTTCAACTGCTCCCCCCGGGCCGTCCTGAACGTGTCCAGGGACAGCATGGCTCGATACGGATATTCACCGGCGACCCGTGTGTTCGAGGCCGCGGGCGCCGGGGCGTGTATCATCACCGACCACTGGGAGGGGGTCGAGGCCTTCCTGGAGCCGGGCTCGGAGGTCCTGGTCGCCCGCCACGGCGACGAGGTCGCCGAGCACCTCCGGGCCCTCACCCCCGGCAGGGCGGCGGAGGTGGGCCTCGCCGCCCGGCGCCGGGTGCTCGCCGCCCACACCTACGACCGGCGTGCCGCGCGCGTGGAGGAGGCGCTGGCGGGCGGCGCGCTGGCGGAGGGGGCTCCGTGAGCCCCCCGATGCGGATCGTCATCCTGGGCCTGTCCATCACGTCGTCGTGGGGCAACGGCCACGCCACCACCTGGCGGGGGCTGGTGCGGGGGCTCGCCGCCCGGGGCCACGACGTGCTCTTCCTGGAGCGGGACGCGCCGTGGTACGCGCGGAACCGGGACCTGCCGAAGCCGCCCTGGGGGCGGACCGAGCTGTATCACGGTGTCTCCGACCTGGAGGCCCGCTTCGGCGCCGCCATCGCCGCCGCGGACCTGGCCATCGTCGGGTCCTACGTCCCCGACGGGGTCGAGGTCGGGCGCCTCGTCGTCGCCACCGCCCGGGGGATCGCCGCCTTCTACGACATCGACACGCCGGTCACCCTGGCGAGCCTGGCGAGGGGGGACGCCGAGTACCTGTCCCACGACCTGTTGCCCCTGTATCACCTCTACCTGTCGTTCGCCGGCGGACCCGTCCTGGAGCGCCTCGCCGCGCTGGGGGCCCGGAACCCCCGGGCCCTGTATTGCTCGGTGGACCCCGATCTGTATCACCCCGAGCCCGCGACCCCCCGCTGGGACCTGGGATACATGGGGACCCACTGCGAGGACCGCATGCCGGTCCTGGAGCGCCTGCTCCTCGACCCGGCGCGACGCCACCCCGCAGGGCGCTTCGTGGTGGCGGGGCCCATGTACCCCGAGGACCCCGGGTGGCCTGCCAACGTGGAGCGGATCGTCCACGTCTCGCCCCGGGAGCACCGCGCCTTCTACAACCGCCAGCGGTTCACCCTGAACCTGACCCGGGCCGACATGGCGCGGGCGGGCTGGTCGCCCAGCGTCCGCCTCTTCGAGGCGGCGGCCTGCGGCACCCCCATCGTCAGCGACGCCTGGCCGGGCCTGGAGACGCTGCTGGAGCCCGGATCCGAGGTCCTCCTGGCCGGGACGGCCGAGGAGGCCCTGGCGTACCTGCTGGAGGTCTCCGAGGCCCGCCGCCGCGCCGTCGGGGCCCGGGCGAGGCAGCGGGTGCTGGCGTCCCACACCTGCGACCACCGGGCGGCCGAGCTGCTCGCCTTCGTCGGCGAGGGCCGGGGGCGGCTCGCGCCCTGAGGGACCCTCCGGGCGGCCGGGGGGGCCTGACTCGGGCGCGGGAACGGGGACGAGCACGAGC
>JAKLKC010000053.1 GCA_023150875.1 Myxococcota bacterium
AGCGGCGTTCTGGGCCGGTGGAGGAGGGGGTGGCATGGACATCAAGCTGTGGTGGTCGGTCATGCCCGAGGTCGCGCACCGGGGGGTTTGGGCCGGGGTCGCGCTCCTCGGGGTGGCGTACTGGGTGCGACACGAGGCGAGCCGGCGGAGCCTGGTGAGGGTGGGGACGGTTGCCGTCGTCGCTCCGTTCCTCGTCGCCGCCGCCCGGGAGGTGTCCTTCGAGGTGGCGCTGGCGATCTGGGTCGGGACTGCTCTGCTGGCGGGGTTCTGGTGGATGGCACTGCTCGTGGGACGCGGCGGGGTGGTCGGGCTGGTCCGTCGGGCCCTGCCGGGAGGGGGGAGCGCCGGGGTTGGCGTCGGGGGCGGTCGCGCAGGAGGGGCGGGAAAGGGCAAGGTCCGCCGCCGTGGGTGGCGGCGCCGATCACCGCAACCTCCCGTTGTCGTCGTCACCCCGCAGCAGGAACCCCCCACCGTGCTCGCGCCTCCGCCCGACTTCTGGGTCCGGGGTGGCCCCGGGGGGGCCGGGGGGGCCCGCGGAGGCGCGGGAGGGGACTGATCGTCGGAGGGAGGGACCGCGGCGATGGTCCGGGCGCTGGGCGGCGAGGTGGGCGCCGCGGGGGACGGGGACGCCGCTCGCCCTCACCCCCGGAGCCTCATCCGCAGGCGCTCCAGGAACTCCTGGTGCACCGGGCCCATCCGGGGGGCCACCAGGCGTGCACCGTGCCAGAGGGCCAGGGCCCCTCGGGTCGCCTGGCGTGCCACTCGGGCCCTCACCTGGGCGTCCGCCCCCTCGTATCCAAGGTCCCGTCCGACCACCAGGCAGTCGACTCCGTGGCATCTCACCCGGGCCATGACGTCGATGTTGCGCCGCACCTCCTCCTCGGTGGTGCCGATCTCGTCGGCCATCGCCGCGGCGTGCTCCCGGGGGGGCCCGCCCCGGCGTACCAGGGCGCACACCCCCTCCGTGGCCGCCTCCAGGGACTCGCGCCCCACCGCTCCAAGGGGATCCGGACCCCAGGGGCTCGGCGCCGCACCATGCCGCACCCCGGCGGGACTGGCCTGGGGCCCAGGGTCCTCCAAGGGTACGATCCGGCGGCGGTATCGGCCCTGGGCGCGGAGGAAGGAGAGGTGGCGGCTCCGCACCACGCACCAGAGCCAGGCCCAGGCCGAGGCCTCGTCCGGGAAGCGGACTCGCCCGACGTGGCGCGCCAGCGTCAGCAGGACATCCTGGACCACGTCCTCGGCGTCCTCGGGCCGGGGGACGCGGCGGGCCACCGCGCCGCGCACCACCGGCTCGGCCACCGACGCCCAGGAGGATCCCCGCAGGGACCTCGGGGATGGGCCGGCACGCTCCGGGAGGTCGTCGGCCGACTTCCCTACGGAGCCGGCGGATCGCCGGGGAGCAACCCCTTCCAGCAGGCTCGCCGCCATCACACCCCCCGGGCCCGACGCCGGCGCGGCGTCCACCGGCCCGACGTCCGGCGGCCTCCTGTCATAGTCGGGGTGCTGGATCTGGCCACCTCGTCCCGGGCGGCCCCGCGGCGGGCGGGTGGAGGCCGGGTCGGAGGCTCACTCCAACACGACGTCCTCGGGCTCGTCGGGGACGGCCGGGGAGTTGCCCAGCAGCTCGGTCCGGGCCCGGCAGGCGGCGCAGAGGTGGTAGACGCGGACCGTGTCCCGCCGGGGGTCGATCAGCCCGGCGACGGCGGCCAGGAGGCGGGCCCGGTGGGACTCGGGGAAGGGGCCCTCGAACACGCTCTTCTGCACCCGGGGGAGCCACTCCTTCAGGCGACGCTGGAGCCGCGCCCGTCGCCGGTCCTTGACGATGTCGTAGGCCACCACCAGGAAGTCCATGGGGTCATCCGAGCCGCGATGGGCGGTACACTGGGTCCGCCCCCTGGAAGAGGCGGGCCAGCCGGCGCGCCTGGCGCTCCAAGACCCAGCCGAGCCGAGGACTCTCCCCCGAGTCCACCTCCCGCACCCCTCTCCGCAGCTCGCGCTGGAACTCGTGGAGGAAGAGGCGGCGGCCCCCGTCCTGGAGGTACACGGCCCGGGGCGGGGAGGGGGCGCCCGGGGCCGTCAGGTTCACCGGGACCGGCCGGGGATCCTGTTCCGCCGTATGGGGGTCACCCTGCCCGGCGGGCTCACCCCCAGCCGCCTCGACCTCCGAGTCCGCCGGGTCATCGGGCGGTTCGTCGAGATCCGGGCCGTCCGGCTCCCGAGGGGCGGGCCCCGGGACCGCCAGGTGCGGACGCCTCCAGGAGGGATCCCCGAAGTCCTCGGGGGAGAGCTGCCGGCGGTTGACCAGCCGGAGGGTCATGCGGTCCACCACCCCCGCTCGGAACTCCTCCATGAGGTCCAGGGCCAGGGCCGGCTGGCCACGGATGGGCGCGTGGAGGGAGCCCACCCCCGGCAGGAGGCCCGTCGCGTACAGGGCCGACTCCACCCTCGTGGCGAGGAGCGTGTATCCGAAGGAGAGACAGGCGTTCACGGGGTCCCGGGGGGGGCGCCGATTGCGCCCGCTCCAACGGAAGTGGGGGTGGGTGATCAGACGGTCGAAGACCCCGTAGTAGATCGCCGCGGCCTGGCCCTCCAACCCCCGGGCCTGGTCGAGGCTCTCGGCGCCGGGAATGCGGCGCGACAGGGCGCGGAGCTGGCATGCCGCCTCTCCGATGGCCGGATCCTGGCGGTTGCGCTGGACGTCGGTGAGCAGGCGCCACTGGGAGTCGACCTTGCCGGCCACGATCCACCGGGCCAGCGACAACGCGCGCTCCGGGTCCGCCAGCCAGCGCACCTGCTCCACCTGGAGGGCCCCCGTGGGCGAGCGGGGACCCTCCAGGCGGCCCCGGTATCGCCCGTCCGCGGTCAGGAAGACCACCGGGATCCCCCGGGCCAGGGCCGCCACCCGCGCCGATGCGCGGACCTCGGCCGCGCCGGAGATCTGGATCTCGTCCACCTCCCCGGCCCTGATCTCCCGCACCGGCTGGCCCCGGCGCTCGACGACCCACTGCGAGCGGCGAAAGGACAGGGCCAGCGCCTCCCCCGCGAGGGCGAGCAGGGCCACGCCTCAGGCCTCCTCTCCAACGCTCCCCGGCCCCCTGGGGGCGGAGGCGGCGACCTCCGACGTGTCCACCAGGCGAACCGGCCCCTCCCCGTCCCGGGCGTGGAGCAGCGGGGTGGCGTAGGTGAGCAGGACGGGCCCGAAGTCGCAGTCGCACCCCACCCGGTCGGCCACCCCAGGCACCCGCTGGCGGATCCGGAGACACGACATGGGGCTCCCCCGCAGCCGCCGGACGAGGCGCCAGGGCTCGGGGATCTCCGGCAGGTGGCGGAACACGTAGTTGAAGGCTCGCGGGCCTTCCCTCGTGTGCCCGATGGTGTGCTTCAGGACCATCGCCTCGTCCTGTCCCATCGCATCCCCCGCCAGGCCCCGGGCGACCAGCCGACGGAGCACGGCGCAGCCGGCCAGGAGCGGCGCGATCTGCGGGTCCACCCCGTAGTCCGCCTCCGTCCAGGGGGGAGGCGCAGGGGGCGCGATCCGGGTCCGGCGGACGGGGGTGTCGCCGGGCTCTCCCTCCGGACCTCCGTCGTCCGGCCCGGCCGGGCGCCGAGCCAGGAGGGTCGCCGTCGCCTCCGACAGGCGGTCGGCGGACACGGTCTCCAACTCGCGGAGGGCCACGGCGGGGTTGGGGTGGGCCGTGCCGTCCTGGCGCAGGATCCAAGCGCGCCTGCCGCTCACCCGGTGGATGCCCAGGGGGAGCTTGACCAGGTTGCCCAGCCCCCCGGGCTCCAGGCGGTCCTGCTTGGGGAAGAACTCCATGGACACGTCGGGCTCCCCGGGACGCGCGGCGCGCCGCAGGGCCGCGCCGAAGGCTCGGACGGTGGCGGCCTGGACCGGACGGGTCAAGAAGATCCACAGGTGCCGCCCCTTGTGGCCGCTGTCCTCCAACAGGAAGGGCAGCCCGAGCTGGGCGAGGGTGCCGGCCAGGGAGCGGGCGGCGGCCTCCACCCTCGATCGGAGCGCCGCCACCGCCTCCCCGTCCCCAGCGGTCCGTGCGAGGGCGTCCCCCCTCGCGTCCAGGTCGACGACGGCGAAGCGCGCGGCGCCGTCGGAGCGTAGGACGTAGGAGCCGAGGGTGAGCCTGCCCTCCAGGTGGACACGGACGAGGGCCTCCGACAGAGGCTCCCGCACCGGCGAGTAGCCCCCCTGACCCCGCTCCGGGTCGTACCACTGCCGGGCGTGGACGTCCTCGCGGCCGGCGAACAGGTGGAGGAAGCGGGTCACGTCCGCCTCCTCGAAGCGGATGGCGGGAGCGTCGGGCGGTGGCGGGAAGGCGAGGGAAGCCGCACCGCCGGTGAGGACGTCCGGTCCCGGTCCCCCGTCGATGGCCGCCCCGCGGCGCAGGCACTCGGCGGCCAGGCGCGCGTCTCCCCGTTCGCGGTGGAGGGCGGCGAGCCGGCGCCAGGTGGGTGCGTCCCGGGGATCCCGCTCCAGGAGGATCTGGCAACCCCGGACGGCTTCCCCCACCATGCCGCCCTCCTCGCACTCCTCGATCCACGCACGAACCTCGTCGGGGGGAGCGGTGGCCAGGAGGGCCGCCCGGGCGCGGAGGTCCTCGCGCCCGGCGGAGCGGTCCGCGGCGGGCGCCCGGGTGGGATCCTCGGGGCGGGTGGGTACGGACATGGCGTTGCGGGCTCCGGAGAGTGGAGGCCGATCAACGCCGGCCGCCGCCGCGCCTGACGGGCTCAGGGGGGCCGAGGGAGCCAGTCGGGCCACCACGCCGGGAGGGGCCAGGCCGCGCTCGATGCCCTCGCGGGGGAGCCTCCTCCCCCCGTGGGGATGGGGACCCGCTCCAGGCGGAACCCACCCGGTTCGGGGCGGATCCGAAGCGGGACGCCCAGGACCACCAGGGGCCCGCCGCGGTCCCCCGCGCGCCGGACCTCGGTCTTGTGCGGGGCGAGGCGCAGGCGCGCGTCCCCGAGGTGTCCGTCGAGCCAGCGGAGGAGCACGTCGGCGCAGCCCGGGTGGTCTCCCACCAGGAGGAAGTCGTCGGCGTAGCGGAGCCACCCCGCGGGCGGGCGGCCGTCGGGCCCCCTCTCCCGCTCCATCGGCCCGTCGACCCAGCCGTGGAGGTAGAGGTTGGCCAGCAGCGGCGAGAGGGGGGCCCCCTGGGGGATCCCTCGTCCGGGCGTCCGGGGATCCGTCCACGCGCGCAGCCAGGCGGCGTTCAGGCGGAGCCACAGGGGATCGGGGCAGAGGGCGCCGGCCGCGGAGAGAAGCCGCCGGTGCTCCAGCCGGTCGAACAGGGCGTGGACGTCCCCCTTGACCACCTCCAGCCAGGGGCGGACGCCGATCCGGGCGAGGAGGGAGCGGACCCCGGACGTGGGGCCGCGGCCGGGGCGGAAGCCGTGGACGTGGGGCAGGAGCAGGGGCTCCGCGGCGGAGGAGAGCACGTGGTGGACCGCGGCCTGGACGAGGCGGTCGGCGACGCTGGGGATCCCGAGCGCCCGCGCGCCCCCCGAGGGCTTCTCGATGGTGACGTGGCGCAGGGGCCGGGGCTGCCAGCGACCGCCTCGCACCTGGTCCAGAAGCCAGGCTCGGCCGCCGGGGTGGGCGAAGACGGCGAACTCGTCGTCTCGCCGGAGCCCCGCTCCGCCCCGGGCCACCATGCGCTCCCAGGCGAGGCGGAAGACCTCTTCGGTGAGCAGCGAGGCCAGGTCCGGCAGGCGGCCCTCCAGGGCCACGGACAGGGTCGCCGAGGCGGCGGCGGCCGAGGGAGGTCGGCGGGGCGGCGGGTTGGACGTCGGCAAGGGTGGGCCCGGGGGGCGGGGAGGGGACCGGGGCCGGCCCCTCGGGACCGGCGCCGCTGGACGCCCAGCGCCCTGAACGCCGGGGGGACCCGGCGCTGACGAGGCCGGGCCCCGCCGGGGAGGCCGCCGCGCCCCCGCGCCGCAGGCTGGAGGGACCGGGGAAGGCTCCGGCCACCCCCTGGGAAGAAATCGGAGCGATCGGCCTCTTCCCCCCTTCCACTGGCGGACGGTCTCGGGATACGGTGGGCGTGGCCGTGGGGACACGGCGTTTGTGACGACTCCGATGGATCCGGGGAGATGAGGCGATGACGGCAGGGACAGGTCGCGTAGCGCCCGGGGCGGGCGCGTCTGGGACGAGTCCAAGGGCAGGTTTGGGGAGGGGAGGGGCCCCCGCGGCGGGGCGCCGCGCCGGTGGCCCGCCGCGCTCGCCCGCGACCCGCCGCCCGCCGAGGTAGGGGGATCCTCGTGGGGCCTCCCCGTGGGGGGGCCCCTCCGCTCCCGCGCCCGAGGCGGCGCACCCGGCGCCCTCGCGGGGCTCCGGGGAAGGGGACCGACGTGCCGAACGAGTCCATGACATTGAAGCTGGAGACCACCGTGCCGGCCTTCGCCGGATCGGCAGCCACGCGGCAGGTCGACCCCTGGTTCGGGGTTCGCCCGAGCGCCATCCGGGGTGGGCTGCGGTGGTGGTTCCGGGCCGCGGCGGCGGGCGTGCTCCGTCCCGAGGGCGCGCCTCCCCGGGAGGCGGCCCTGAAGGAGGTCGTCGCCCGGATCCGGAGGGCCGAGACGGAGCTGTTCGGGGCGACGGAGAGGGCGTCCCGAGTGGTGGTCGGCCCGCCCCGGGGCGGCTCGATGCGGGAGGTCCCGCCCTTCGACCCCCGGAGCAAGGGGGGTGTGCGGTACCTGGGATTCGGGCTGTGGGACGACAAGGGAGCCAGAGCTCCCGAAGCGTGGTGGAGCCCCCGCCAGGACCCCCTGGTCGTCCCCATGCGGCTCCGCGACGGCGCGCCCGGGGGGGCGAGGGAGGCGCTTGCGGCGTCGATCTGGCTCTGGGCACACTACGGGGGCCTGGGCGCCAAGACGCGGCGGGGGTTCGGCAGCCTCCACCTGAGGGAGGACAGCGAACTCCCGTGGAGCGGACCGCCCCTGGGACGGGCGTCCGGCGTCTCGGAGCTCATGAAGCGCCTCCTCGCAGGGCTGGACGTGGCCAGCGAGGCGCTGCGGCGCTACCTGAGGAACGCGACGGACTGGGACGGCCGGGCCGGCAAGGCGCCCCACCCGCGGATCCGCTCCATCGACGGCATCGACTCCCTGCGGGCCCTCCCCCTGGTGTACCAGGACTGGACGTCGGCCTTGGACCACGCCGGGCGCCTCTACCGGGCGTTCCGGAGCACCGTGGAGCGCCAGCACCTGGGGATGGCGCCCCTGCCGGACTTCTTCGCGGTGAAGGGCTCCCTCACCGGCGGGGGGGCGCCCCGCACCGTGGACCGCGCCGCGTTCGGGCTCCCCCTGCCGTTCTACTTCCGCTCCCTGGGCGGGGCCAAGACCAGGTTCGAGCCCGACGAGCAGGACGGCGACCGGCTGGCGTCCCCCCTCCTCTTCCGGGTCCACCCCGTCCGGAGGCAGGGGCCCGGCGGCGGCTGGGAGGATCGCCTGGCGGTGGTGCTGGTCAACCTGGCCCAGCGCGACCCCGGGGACGCGCTGCTGGGGTGCAGGCTCCGGCAGGACCGGCCCCCCAACCGGGGGATCGCCGCCCCGGGCGGCACCATCATCGAGCAGTTCATCGCCTGGGCCAGGGACCACGCGACCCAGGTGGGCGCGCCGGGGGGGGAACGATGAGCGGGACCCTGGACAGGGCCTACGCGCTCCGGGCGTGGGCGTTGCTGCTGCCCTGGGACCGGGAGCCCGGGGACGAGGGGGCGTTCGCCGCGGTCCCCCGGGAAGTGGTGAAGCGTCTCGGCCTCCCGGAAGAGCTGGACCCCTCCGAGAGGGCCCTCGTGTGCGCCTGCGCCATCGACGCCTACGCGGCGCAGATCGGCGCGGCGGCGGGGCCGGCGGCTGAGCCCGGCGGCGGGTCGCGGAGCCTGCCGGCGCTGAGGCACCCCCTCTCGGCCACGAGCCTGAGGGGAGGCACGCGGAGCGGCCCCGCGGACGGCGCCGCCGCGTACATGGACTTCATGGGATCGCTGGGGGTGGCGGCCCGGGGCGACGGGCAGGCGGACTCCGAGTGGTATCGGGACCTGTGGTTCCAGCTCGCGGAGGCCATGTCCTCGGGCCCGGCGGCAATGGTCCCGGGGAGCCGGCGGATCCCGGACTTCCCGGTGTGGGCCCACAGGACCCTGACGGCGGCCCTGGTGGGGGCGCGGTACTCCGGCGCGGTCCGGGCCGACGGCGGAGGCGGCGGGGCGGCCCTGCTCTACCTGCACCTCGGCCCCGTCCAGGACTTCATCGCCGCGGCGCGGCGCACCCACGACCTGTGGGTGGGCAGCTTCACGGTGAGCTACCTGGCGTTCCGGATGGTGAGGGAGATCGTGGAGAGGGCGGGCCCCGACGCCGTGGTCTACCCGGACCCCACCGTCTTCCCCCTGGCGCGGTTGGAACACCGCGGGCCGGAGGACGTGGAGCCCCAGGACCGGATCCGGCCGTGCATCCCCAACAAGCTCCTGGCGGTGGTCCCGGCGGGCCGGGCGCCGGAGCTGGCCCAGGGCGCGGCAGCCCGGGCGCTGGAGACCTGGATGGGGATGGCGGAGGCTTGCCGGGCGGGGGTCTACGAGGCGCTGGCGAGGGGGAACGGTGCTCGGGACCTGGCCGGCGCCGACGACTGGCGCGGGTTCGCCGAGCAGGTCGACGCCCACCTCGAGATCGACGCCGTCGTGCAGCCCTGGCCCGACCGGCGCGAGGACGTGGCGGCGCTGCTGGCCGGGCTCGGCGTGGAAGGCCGCGAGGGGTTGGAGGGGCTGCCCAGCGGCGTCACCGGGGACGCCTACGGAGCCCTCTTCGACACCACCCACCGCCTCCTCGTGGCGCACCGGCGGGCCGCTCCCCGCGTCCAACCCCCGGGGGACGACCGGCCCAAGTGCGACCTCTGCGGCGAGAGGGAGAGGATGGGGCCCGCGCGGAAGAGCAGGGAGTTCTGGCGCGAGCTGGGGGCGGCCCTCCAGCGGGCGGAGTCCGGCAACCAGGGTGGAGGACCGCTCCCCGACCGCCTCTCCCTCCAGGTGGCGGACGGCGAGGGGCTCTGCGCCGTGTGCTTCACCAAGCGCCACGCCCCCCGGTACTGGTACGGTAGCAGGAAAGGGGGGCTGGGCCTGGAATGGGAGCGGCGGGACCGGGACCGCCCGTGGCTGCGGTTCCCCTCCACCGCGAGCATCGCGTCGGCCCCCCTCCGGTGGCGCCTCGCGGAGGTCCGAGACACCGTGCCCTTCCGGAAGTGGTGCTCGGCGCTCGACCGCCTCCACGCGCGGGACCTCTTGAGCTTCGACCCCCCGGGCAACCTCGTCCCAGGCGTGGGCGAGGTCGGCCCCGGGGCGGTCTTCCCCTTCGACGGGACGTGGTGCTACGAGAGCGCCTACGACCCGGCGACCGCCTGGCGGGACCACCGGGAGGCGTCGCCGTCCGAGGCCGACGCGAAGAAGCTGGGCCCTCCGCTCCTGGCGGCGGACCGGCTCCGGCGCCAGGTCCTCGCCGACCTCGGCCCGGGCACCGGGGCGAGCCCCTACTACGCGGTCCTGGCCATGGACGTGGACCGCCTGGGGGAGTGGCTGACAGGGAGGCATCGCCGCACCCCCACCTGCGCCGAGGCGGCCACGGACCTGACCGGACCGCCGTGGGACTCGACCCCGCGCCCCCTCTTCCCCGCCCTCCACCGGGAGATCTCCCGACGGATCGCCCGCCTCGCCACGAGGGCGATCCCCGAGGCGATCGAGGGGATCGGCCTCGGGCGGGTGGTGTACTGCGGGGGCGACGACGTCCTGGCCCTCCTCCCCCTGCGGAGCGCCCTGCCGGTCGCCCAGGAGGTGCGGGACCGGGTGCGCGCCGAGGAGGGGCTCGGGGACAGGGTCGGGATCAGCGCCGGGATCGCCGTCGCCCACTTCACCCGCCCCCTCTCCCGGGCGATCCAGGAGGCCCGGGACGCCCTCCACGAGGCGAAGGAGACGAGGCGCCGGATCGGGGAGAAGGGGGAGCGGGACCGCTGGCGGGTGCGCGCGGCGGTGCGCTCGGGAGCGCCGCTGGTGGTGGACGCGCCCTTCGAGATCCCCCGCCCCCGGGGCGGGGAGCTCCGGGTGATCGACGGGCTCCTGGACCTCCAGAGGGACATCGCCGGCGTGGCCGACGCCGCGGGCGACGCCGAGTCCATCGGCAACGTGGCCGCGGCGTACGCCCTGGAGCGGGAGGTGGGGGTCCTGGACGCACCTGGGTTGGAGGATGCCCTGATCCATCGCCTGCGGGTCCTCCTGGGTACCGACAGGACCACGGCGTCGAGGGACGATCCCTCGGTGTTGCTGGAGATCCTCCTGGCCCGCTTCCGCGCCGAGCTTCCACCGCCGCCAGGCCCGGGGAGGAGGCTGGTGGACCTGCTCCTCCTCCTGCGCTTCCTGGAGAGGGAGCGCCACGGGCTCCCGCCGTGGGGATCCGACGGAATGCCGGAGGGGAGGCGATGAGCGCCGTGTCGACCGTGTTCTTCGAGCCGCTGGACGTGCTGTTCTTCCGCGACCACCGCCCCTTCGACGCGGGCTTGCACTCCTTCGGGCGGTCCACCTTCCCCCAGCCCAGCGTGATCCGGGGGGCGCTGCGGACCGCTCTCTTCCTGGCTTCCGGTGCGCGCTTCGACAGCAACGAGCCGGGGTTCGGGGCCCCGGAGCCTTGGGTCACCCCGGTCCTGGGCGGCCGGAAGTGCCCGGGAAGCCTCTCCGTCCGGGGCCCCTTCCTGGCTCGGGGAGGGGCGGGGGGCGCCGGGCTCCAGCCCCTCCTGGCGATGCCGGCGGACCTCGACGTCCGGGAGCTGGACCCGCCGCCCGGTCGGGCCGGTGGCGGGTCCCCGGCCGCGGCGCGGGAGCGGGAGCTGGTCCGTTCCAATCCGTTGGACATGGGGGCCCTACCGGCCCCGAGGCCGGTCCGCCTGCACCGCTGGAGGACGGGCGACGAGGCGCCGCTGGCGGAGTGGGGCGGGTCCCTGCCCTGGTCCCCGGTGGCCGCCGGAAAGGGGGGAGGCGCGGCCTACCTCGCCGGGGAGGGGATCGGCTGGTACCTGGGGGGCGAGGACGAGCGGCGGACCGTTACCCCGGGGGAGGGCTGGGTGGTCCGGGAGGGGGAGGCGCTCGAGTACGAGGAGCGGATCGGGATCCAGCGGGACGCGGCCACGCTGGTCGTCCAGGAGGGGATGCTCTACGCCACCCGGTGCCTGAGCTTCCGGCGCGGCTTCGGCCTGGCCGCGGAGGTGGACTGGGAGGCCACCGCGAGCGCCGGAGGCGTGGGGTTGGAAGGGGTCGAAGCGGCGCGGCGGCGCCTCCACGAGCTGAGCGGGAGCACGATCTCCCTGGGAGGGAAGGGCCACCGGGCGAGGGTCCACGTCCGGGAGGGGGGGGTGGTCCCCCGGGGCCTCGGAGCGGGTGAGGCCGGCTCTCGGCTCCGGGCCTGGCTCCTTACCCCCACGCCCTTCAAGACCGGGGAGGGGGGCGTGCCCGAGGTCCTCGTCCCGGGGAGGGGGGCGGGGCTGGTGTCCATCGCCGCGGGCCGGCCGGTGGCGACGGGCGGGTTCGACATGGCCGGGGGTCGTCCCCGCCCCCTACGGCCCGCCCTGCCCGCGGGTTCGGTGCTCCACTTCGATTGGACGGAGGGTGGAAACATGGAGGGGTGGTGGACGGAGGCCCTCGCGAGCGAGGACCGGCGCACGGGGTTTGGAGTCGCGCTGATGGGCGCTTGGAAGGAGTCGAGATGAGCGAGGAGTCGAACGCCGGAGGCGGCCGGATCCGGGAGCCCGGGATGCTGGTCTTCTACTACACCGAGACACCCCTCCACGCCGGGAGCGGCACGGGGATCGGTGCCATCGACCTGCCCATCCAGCGGGAGCGGATGAGCGGCCTCCCCATCGTCCAGGGCTCGGGGATCAAGGGGGCGTGGCGGGAGGCCATGAGGCAGCGGGTGGGGCGGGGTGCGGCGCGGGACTCGAAGGCCGGCGACGGGAAGGGGGCCGACCTGGTGCTGTCCTGGTTCGGGCCCGAGCCCCCGCGGGTGGGGGACGGGGAGGGCAAGACGGGGGAGGCCGCGCCCACCTTCGCCGGTTGCGTCTCCCTCGGGGACGCCCGGCTGCTGCTGCTGGCGGTGAGGACCCTCAAGGGGGGGTGGGCGTGGGTCACCTGCCCGCTGATCCTGGAGAGGCTGGTTCGGGACCTGGAGATCCTGGGTATGGAGCTCCCCGGTTGGGTCTCCCCGGGGGCGGATCTCGCGGGGGCGTGGGTCTCGAAGGGGGCGAAGAGCGCGGTGGTGTCCGAGGGGCGGCTGGTCATCGAGGACTTCGACTACGCGGCGGAGGAGCGGGAGGAGGTGGACCGGCTCGGGGAGTTCCTGCGGGAACGTGCCTTCCCGGACACGCCGAGCTACGCCCCCTTCCGGGACCGGATCCCCGGGCAGCTCGCGGTGCTGCCGGACGAGGAGCTGCTGTTCCTGGCGCACCACGCGACCGAGGTGGTGGCGAGGATCAGGATGGACGGCGGCACCGGGACGGTGGCGAAGGGGGCGCTCTGGTCCGAGGAGAGCATCCCCGCCGAGTCCTTCCTTTGGTCCCTGGGCACCTTCACCGGCGACCGGCGGCCCGGCGAGGAGGCGGGGGCGGGAGCGATGCGGAGGGACTTCGTGGCCGCCGCCCGGGAGTGCGCTCGGATCCGCCTGGGCGGGGACCGCACCGTGGGCCGGGGCGTGGTCGGCGTCCGCGTGTACGCGCCCGGCGCGGAGACAGAAGGGAGCCAGCCGTGACCGAGGAGAAGAGGCGTGACGGGACCGCGACGACCGGCCTGGCCCAGGGCGGCACCGTGGCGGGCCAGATCGAGCAGCGGAGGGCGGCCTGGGCCTGGGCGAGGGTCGAGGAGGTCGCCGCCTGGGACAAGGCGAGCAAGGACAGGGAGGAGTACGCCGGCCTGGCCCTGAAGCTCCCCGCCCTGCTCCAGACCAGCGGGCTGGGTCAGACCATGGCGCTGCTGTTCGCCAAGGGGGGCGGTGGGAAGGAGGGCTCGGGAAACCGGGCCTACCGCACGATGTATCTCCAACTTCAAGCCTGGCTCCGGGCACGGATGCGGTGGCGCGAGGACCAGGAGGCGATGGAGCGCATCGTCGCCTGCTCCCCGGAGGCATACCGGCAGGCGACGCGGGAGGTCGCCGCCGTCTCCGAGTGGATCAAGCGGTTCGCCAAGGGGCGGATCGAGTGAGCCCCCGCGGGGCGTGACGGAGCCCCGCGCGGCTCGCCGAAGGGAAGACATGGGCAACGGCCGAGACACGTTTCGACCCGGAGGTACGGGGGGGGGAGGAGGCCGGCCGGGGGGCGCGGATCGGTGGCCTCCCCGCGACCGCGACGGAGGGAGCCGCGACGGAGGGGACGGCGAGATGTGCCTGCCGCTGCCCGGAGACACGGCGCGGCGGGTGCCGGCCCGGCCGAGCCAGGGAGACAACATCGGGCTCTGGCTCGACAAGTTCGTGCGACGGCGGAGCCCCTCGCCCGAGGCCCTCCGCAAGGGCGACGCCTGGGCCATCAAGTCCGAATACCGGGACCGGGCGCTGGCCCCCTTCTGGAGGGAGATCACCGGGGCGGCGCGGGCCTGGAGGTCCGAGGCGGGGGTCCAGGGGCTCGCCCGGTCGGGCGAGGCGGTGAGGGCCCTCCACGGCGACGGAGGCTGGCGCACCCACGACGCGAAGGTCCACGGGCGCCTGCTGGTGGACTACGGCCGGGCGACGTCCACAGAGATGAGCCTGTCCTTCCACCCCACCTGGGGGGTGCCGAGGATCCCCGCCAGCGGCGTGAAGGGGGCCCTCCGCGCCTACCTGGAGGAGACGGGGGAGGCCGACCCGGTCCTGGACGCGCTGTTCGGCGGGACCGAGAGGGCGGGCGCCCTGGTCTTCCACGACGCCCTGCCCCTCGGGGGGACCTTCAAGCTGGCCTTGGACGTGCTCACCCCCCACCACGGCAAGTACTACCAGGAGGGAGCCCCCCCCGGGGACTGGATGAGCCCGGTGCCCCACACCTTCCTCACCGTCGTCGATACCACCTTCCGGTTCGCCATCGGCTTGGACGAGCGCCGATTGGAAGGGATGGCTCCCAAGGTCGCCTTGGACCTGGCCGTCCAGGGCCTCAGGGAAGCGCTCGACTCCCGCGGGGTCGGCGCCAAGAGGGCCGCGGGCTACGGTCGCCTGGGGAGGATCCCGTGACGGGGAAGTACCTCGACGAGAGCCCCTACACGCCCGAAAAGGGGCCAGCCCGGGACCTCGCCCGGAGCATCGCCGAGTGGGTCGCGGACGCCGGGAGGCGCTCGTCCGACGGGGCGTGGGTCGCGGGGGTCCACGGGGACAGGGGCACGGGCAAGACGTCGCTGCTGAAGGGAGTCTTGGAAGAGCTGGAGGAGAGGGGGAGGCGAGGCGAGGGAGGGAAGCCGGGGGAGGGTGACGGGCGCGGATTGGACTCTCCGGTAGACTGGGGTCCGCCCCGGGTCGTGCTCCCCCATCCCCGGCCAAAGTCGGGGTTCGGGGCGGAGAAGGTGCAGTCCCCGCGACGCCGGGATGGCCGGGAGGCCGGGGAGCCGCCGCAGCCCGGGGCTGCGACGGGGCGCACGACGGACAGGTTCCTGGCGCCCTCCATGACCCGATCCGGCGACGGGCTCCTCTTCGTTCTGCTGGACCACCTCCATCGATTCTACGCCCGGCCTGGCGCCTCCCCGGCTTCGGGCCGGTCCGCGTCCTGGGGCGGATCCCGGCCCGAGGACTTCCTCGCGGACGGCGGGGGCGCGGATCCCTATGCGAGGGCACGCCGCGCGGAGGCGAGGAGACACGACCTCCCCCTCTTCCTCCAGTACGCCCGGGAGGTCGCTCCTTCCCGAGACAAGCTCCCCGAATACTTCGCCGAGCAATACCAGGAGGCGGCCACGGCGACCGCCAACATCCAGAGGCGATTCGCGGAGATCCTGGACGAGATCCGCAGGCCGGGCAAGGACGCGGTGGTCCTGTTCGTCGACGACCTGGACCTCCAACCCCAGCGGAGCCTGGAGATGTTGGAGCTCATCCACCTGTTCCTCCACCGGCCGGGCGTCGTGGTGCTCCTCGCCGCCGACCGGGACCTCCTGCTCCACAGCCTGGAGGAGGGGCTGAGGGAGAGGTGGCCGTTGGCCGCCCACTCCCAGCGAGGGTTCGCGGGGACGCCGGGCCTCGCCGCGGAGCTGATGGCCAAGTTGATCCCCCTCTGGTGGACGGTGCCGACCCCCACCCCGGCGGAGCGGGTCGCCTTCGCCTGGAGCGGCAGGGGCGGCGAAGAGGGGGGGGCTCTCCGAGTGGCATGGAAGAAGGAGCCCCTGGAGGGGCTCCTGAGCATGGCGAACGTCGCGCGCCATTCCCGGGAACTGCGGCAGGAGAGGTGGCGAGAGGGAAGCCGCCCGGAGGGGCCCGCACCGGGCGGGAAGGAAGACCCCGTCCAGAGGGAGATCCTGGAGCGCCTCCTCCCGGACACGTGGCGGGGCCTGGTGGCGTACCGGAACCGCCTCCAGTCCGTCGTGGACAGGGCAATGGCGAGCCACGGGCGTACGAGCGGAGCGGGCGAGGGGGACGCCTTCGCGGCCGTCGCCGCGGACTTGAGCCGTCGCTGGGCCGCCTTGGGGTTGGACGCGGACGGGTTGCCGTCGTGGGCGGCCCTCCTCCTCGCCGTGGACGTGCGCTGGCCCGAGCTCCAGGTCTGGAGCGTCGCCGACCGGGACCCCAGGGCGCTTCGGGAGTTCCTCATCGGGCTCGGCGAGATCGTCGACAAGGGGGAGGTCCTGGGCGCTGGCGCGGGGCCGCAGGGCCCGGGGACGATCCCCCTGCTGGACCGGGTCGGCCCCCCGTTCCTGGACGGGATGCGCCTCCACTACGCCCGGGTCGCCCTCGCCTGGCTCGGGAAGCAGTGGAGCCAGGTGTGGAGTCCCGGCTCCATCGGCGCCTTCGCGAGGCTCCGGTGGCTGGTGGTCAGCCTGAACCAGGACGCCCTCGGCCTCACGCGGGCCCGGAGGTCCGGCGTGGGCGGGCCGGCCGAGGAAGCGGAGATGGAGGCCTGGCACGTGGACCTCCAGGCCCACGCCCTCCTGCCCGGCCCCCGGGCGGACGCGGTGGGGCTCCGCGCCGCCCGCGCCGACGCGCGGCGTCTCATCGAGGAGAGGGGGGTCCGCTCCTTCGACGGCGCCCTCCAGGTCTTCGCCAAGGCCCAGATCCCCCTGGCCGCGTGGCTCGGCTGGTACCTGAGACACGTGGGGCTTGCCGCGGTGTACAACGAGTGGCAGGGGGTCTGGACCCCCTTCCTCATCCCCCCCGAGGTGGGCCTGGTGCGGGCCCCGGGGACAGGCGTGTTCCACCGGCTCCGCATCCACGAGCCCGAGGATGTGCCGGAGGGTCCCGGCGACCAGGCGGTGGTCATCGTGGACCTGAGCGGGAAGGCCACCCCCGCGCAGCTCCGGGAGTTCTGGACCCGCGGCCCTGGGGGGGAGGAACAGGTGCGCGCCGGGCACCGCTACCTGCTCCAGGTGCCTGAGGGGACAGGGTCACGGGTGGAGGCCGACGACGCCGTCCCCATCCTCGAGGACGTGATGGAGCTGCTCCGCGTGCTCCGCGACTCCGAGGGGGTGCGCGCCTTCCACTTGGGCTTCGCAGGGCCCACCGCCCTGGCGTTCCTGCTGGGCCGGCACCTGAACGCCCAGGGGGTGGTCCACCTGTACGAGCTCCTGAAGAAGGGCGAGCAGACGCGCTACGAGTACGTCTTCGACCTGGACGGGGAGGACGGGGGGGGAGAGGGCGGTGCCGAGGGCGAACGCTGACGCCGCCGTCACCCGGTGGATCGCGCGCCCCCTGTTCGAGGCGGGCTTCCTGCGCCTCCACGTCGCCGAGCTGTCCGTGGTGCTCGGCACGGGCAAGGAGTGGAGGCGATTCCGGCCCGATCCCCACGCGCGGCTGTTCGAGGCGGCGTTCTTCGCCTGCCCACCGGGGCCGAGGTACCTCGCCCGGCACCGCGACGAGGCTTGGGCGACCCTCCGGGACCCGGTCCTCTCCGTGGGGCGGCCCTGGGAGCGGTTCCGCGAGGTCCTGGCCCTCCTCCGGAGCCGATCCCCCCGGGCGGAGCCGGGGAGACCGGGGATGCTGGAGATCTGGCGCGGGCTGGGGAACGAGACCCAGGCGTCCGAGCCGCTGCTGGCGGACGGGGGAGCGGCTGACGGTGGGGAGAACCGGTTGCCCGGCGGCGACCTGCGTGCACGGTACGAGGTCCACGCCCACCTCTACGGCGCCGTCCCCTTCGAGCACCTGTGGACGGGCTGGCTGGGGAACGAGCGGTGGGCCCGGCAGTTGGAGGGCGTGCCGTTTCGGTCCTGCGGCTGGGAGATGAACGGTGCCGAGGCCGTCGCCCTGGCCAGGAGAGTGGCGGCGGAGCTCGGGGCTCCCATGGCGGACGGCGAGGTGGAGTCCCGGTGGTGCGCCTCCCTCGTCCAGGGTCTGGCGGGCGGCGGTGTCGGCGCCCCCGGGCTCCGCGGGCGGCGGGGCGTCCTGGCGGTGGGATACCTGGCCCTCCGGGGCGCGGTCCGAGAGGCCCTCGTGGTGGGGCCGGGCGAGGTTGGCCTCGACTCGTTCAGGACCTCGTATGATCGATACGCCGACGCCCAGTTCATGGCCCGCGACGCCCCGGGCAACCAGGACCGCCGGCTCGTTCGCGCCGCCCTGGACCGTTACGCGGGGGAGGGGGTCCAAGGGGTCGAGCTCCGGCCGGCGCTCAACGGGCGCGGCCCCGCCGAGACCGTCGTCCGGCTGCGGGACTGCGTCCTGGGGTACTTCGATCACCTGGAGGCGGCGTGGAAGGGGAGTGGCGCGGGGAGGGCGCTGCGCTTCGGGCTGGTGCCGTCGCTGATCCGCCAGGCCCACCTGGAGCCCGGACTCCGGACCTCCTCGCTGGACGCCTGGGAGGGCCAGGCGGCGGCTTGGGCGCGGCAGGTGGAGCACCTGCTGGTGGCCGTGGGGGAGGTGCCCTGGCTGCGGTACTTCCTGGTGGGGTTGGACGTGGCCGCCGGGGAGAGGGGCTGCCCGCCCCGGGCGGTCGCGCCCGCCCTGGGGCGGGTCCAGGCGTACAACCGCGCCCTGGGGCTGGAGTGGGCGCGCCCGGGGCGGGAGATCCAGGTGGACCTGTTGAGGCGGGCGTTCGAGAGTGCGGGCCGCGGGAGGGGGGCGGACCTGCTGCTGGAGGAGCTGGGGAGGGCGAGGGAGATCCCCCCGGCGCGGATCGGGCTCACCGTCCACGCGGGCGAGGACTTCCTGGACCCCGTGACCGGACTCCGGCACGTGTGGGAGGCCGCCGAGGTCCTGGACCTCCAACCGGGGGATCGGATCGGGCACGGGATCGCCCTCGGGCTGCACCCGGCCGCCCTCCGCCAGGTCCTGGACGCCCGGTGTCACGGCCCCGGGCGGGACGTCGAGTCCCTGGGGGGTGACCGGTGGCGCCTGCTCAAGCCCCGGGGGACCCACCTGCTGGACCTGGCGTGGGAGTTCCGGATCGGGGAGCCCGCGGAACGGGGTGCGCTCGCGGAGACGATCGGGCGGGTGGCGGTGGGCTCCTTCGGCTACCCCGCGCGGGTGGATCGGCTGCTCCGTGACCTGGTCGCCGCCGGCTCCGTGCCCCACCCGGTGCTGCCGGGGATCCGCTACCGGGCCGAGGGGGACGTGGGCCCCGAGGACCGGGAGTGGGTGGTGGTGGACCGGGACTGGCTCCGGAGGTTCGAGGTCGTCCGGGAGCGCACCATCGCCCGAGTGGAGCGCCGGGGGCTGACCGTCGAGTCCTGCCCCACCTCGAACTGCGTCGTCTCGGGGCTCGAGGTGCCACCCATCGGCGAGCTCTCGTCGCACCCGGATCTCCGGGTCGCCCTGGCGACCGACGATCCCGGCCTGCTGGACGCCTGGCCGGGGGGGGAGGCGAGCCGTGCCCTGGTGGCCATCCGGGGGCGGATGGGCCCGGGAGCTGCGTGGGCGGGGCTGGAGCGGGTCGTGGGGGAAGCGGAGCGGTCGAGCTTCATCGCCCCCTGAGGGGGGCGGGCGTGGGAGCGTCCGGCGGGGCGGCGCCACCCTGGGCGGGGTGGCGGCGGAGGACAGGTTCTGGCCCATGCCCTCCGACTCCTCCCTCACCCTCTTCCTCTGCGGCGACGTCATGGTCGGGCGAGGGGTGGACCAGGTGCTCCCCCATCCATCGGAGCCGGAGTTGCGGGAGGAGTTCGTCCGGGACGCCAGGGACTACGTGCTCCTCGCGGAGCGGCGCTCCGGGCCCGTTCCGCGGGGCGTGCCCCCGGCGTGGCCCTGGGGGGAGGCCCTGGCGGAGATCGAGAGGGCGGGGGCGGTGGCGCGGGTGGCGAACCTGGAGACCAGCGTCACCCGCGGCGGCGACTTCTGGCCCGGAAAGGGGATCCACTACCGGATGAGCCCCGGGAACGTGGGGTGCCTGGGGGCGGCGGGGCTGGACGTGTGCGTGCTGGCCAACAACCACGTCATGGACTTCGGGGTCCCCGGACTGCTGGAGACCCTGGAAACCCTGGAGCGGCACGGGATCCGGACCGCGGGCGCCGGCCGCGACCTCGCCTCCGCCCGCCGGCCCGCGGCGGTGGAGATCGGGGGCGGGAGGTTGCTGGTGTTCGGGATCGGCGGTTGGGACAGCGGGATCCCCCCCGGGTGGGCCGCCACGCCGGAGCGGCCCGGGGTGGACTGGGTGCTGGCGTTCACCGACGACGCCGCCGACGAGGTGGCGGAGCGGGTGCGGCGGGTGAAGCGGCCCGGGGACCTGGCCGTGGTCTCCGTCCACTGGGGCTCCAACTGGGGGTACGCGGTGCCCCCCGAGCACACCCGCTTCGCCCACCGTCTGGTGGAGGGCGGGGTGGACCTGGTCCACGGGCACTCCTCCCACCACCCCCGCCCGGTGGAGGTGTACCGGGAGCGGCTCATCCTCTACGGGTGCGGCGACTTCATCAACGATTACGAGGGTATAGAGGGCTACGGTGCGTTCCGGGGCGACCTGGTGCTGGCGTGGTTCCCGGTGCTGCAGAGGAACACCGGGCGCCTCCTGGGGCTGGAGATGAGCCCCCTGCGGACCCGGGGGATGAGGCTTCACCGGGCGTCGGAGCCGGAGGGGCGCTGGCTCCGGGAAGTGCTGAGCTTCGCGTGCGCCCCGTTGGGCTCCTCCGTGGAGCTCGGCCCCGAGGGTAGACTCCGGCTCGCTTGGACCTGAAGAAGGGCCGCAGCCCCTCGGTGGTCCGCATCGGACCCAGTCACTCACCGTTTCGGATGCCTGTTCCTTGACGCGCCAGCGGATCCCTCGGTAGTCTGGCCGACGTCGCACGGGTGGGGAGGCCGCCATGGGGTTCTGGGACTGGCTGTTCGGGCAGCGGCGAGAGAAGGACGCGGAGACGATCACCGCGGAAAGGCCGCCCGGATCGGGGGGGCCCGAGCGGGCCGCGGTCTCCGCGTGGCCGCAGGACGCTCCCGAGGGCACGCTCTTCACCTTCGACGACGCGACCCAGGATCCGCGCCCCTTCTTCGGAGTCTGCGTCGAGATCGCCCGCACGCACTGCGCCGGGAGCGGGGTGAGGATCGGTCTCTTCGCGGGCGAGAGCGGGCCGGTCGTCGGCATCATGGGGCCCGCGGGTTCCGCGCTCGCCTTCCGGGCGGCCTTCTTCCAGCACCAGGGCAAGCTGCTGGAGGCGACCGGCAAGCCCCTCGCGCAGGTGCGCCCCAGTGGGTACGTGACGAACGTCGCCGACAAGGGGAACGTGCTCGGGGACGACCGGCGCTACCGCGCGCTCCGCGATGCCATCGGTCACGGGTCGCTTCGCCTGGTCGAATCCGAGGAGGCACCCGCCGGGCGCCCACCGAGTGCGCCGGCTTCACCGGCCCCGTCCGTGACCGCCGCTGCACCGGCTGTGCCTGCGGCGCCGGACCCGCTCGCCGCCCTGCCCGCGCCACTGCGTGAAGCGCTCGACGGCATCCGCGGTCTCGACCACGAGCATTCCGCCCGCCTCGCCAGCGGCCAACCGACCCGCGACGACGTCTGGGGGCTCGCCCGGGACGGTCGCACCGCGGAACTGGTGCGGATCCTCGGGCAGCCATCGGCGGCCCAAGTCCATGGGCTCATCGCGGAGCGGCTGGCCGAGCTTGGACACGTCGCCGCGGCACCCGCCATCCATGCCGCCGGCCTGGACGCAGCGCCGGGCAAGCGGACCGACTTCGGACACGCTCTCGCCCAGCTCGGTCGGCCGGAAGCGGCGTTCTACCTGGCTGAAGCCATCGAAGGCGTGGATGCCTGGTCGGATACCGCCACGCGCCTGAAGGCGAAGCTCCTCGCGCTCCCGCGCGCCGAGGCCGAGGCCGTCCTCTTGGAGGCAGGCGACGGCGGTGGGTCCACGGCGGGGGTGGAGCGTGCGCTCGACATCCTCGGCAGCCATCGCCTGCTGCCGGCGATCGAGGCGAGGCTGGCAGCCGCCGCGGCGGGCAGCGACGACGAGAGGTATGCACTGCTGGCTCTCGGAGAACGGCGGCCGCCGGTCACCGAGCGGCTGGCCAGCCTCCTCGATGCGCGCCGGCAGAGCCGGGAGAGGGTGATAGACGCGCTGGGACGGACGGGGGATCCCAGGGCGGCGGAGCGGTTGCTCGGCCTCTGGGGTGAGGCGTCGCTGCGGTTCGAGCTCGCCGTCGCGTTCGGCCGGCTCAAGGCGACCTCGGCCGCCCCGCTCCTGGTCGAAGAGCTGAGGGCGTCCATCCGCGATGGAGGCCACACGTGGGACCTCTACCGGGCGCTCGCGGCGATCCCCGGTGCGACCCTGCCCGAGGATCTCGCCCTCGCCGTGGCACGCGTCGGCGTCGGGCGGTGGCGGGAAGCGGACGACCGGATGGACTTCAGGGGCAAGGAGGCCGTCGAAGCCGAGATGGGCGCCGGCCTGCTCGACGCCGGGCTCACCGCGCTGCTCGCCGATGACGACGCGAAGACGCGTCGCATCGCGGCGGGGGCACTCGCGGGAGCCATCGACAGCCTCGGGATCGCGGGCGGCGACCCCGACGCGATCGCACGGCGCGCCGAACTGATGGCGCGCCGGCCCGGCGGCGGCCTGGACGCGGCGCAGGCCCTCGCCGCTCGCCTGGAGGTCGAGACCGATTCCCACCTGCGCTACTGCCTCGGTTACGCGATCGAGAAGCTCGCCCATCCCGGCGTGCGCGACGCCTGCGAACGGATCCTCCGCGACCGATCGCGCGGAGAGCGCGGGATCCTCGCGAGCTACCTCGGGTGCGTCGGCGACCGCGCGAGCGTCCCGGCGCTCATCGAGGCCCTGGCGGACCCGGACGCGAAGGTGCGGGACGCGGCGGCGAGCGCGCTCGGGAGTCTCGGCGACACGGCCGCCGTCCCGGGCCTCCGGCAGGCCCTCGCGGACCCCGTCGACGACGTGTGTGCGGGGGCGGCGCTGGCCCTGGGGAAGCTCGGCGCGCGCGAGGCGGTGCCCGACCTGCTCAGGCTCCTTCGGGAGCGTCCGGCCAAGGAGCAGGCCCTCGTCAGCGCGCTCGGCGCGCTCGCCGGCGAGGACTCGGCGGACGTGCTCGGGGGGATCGCCGCCGGCGGGCGCGACGTCTTCGCGGCGGCGAGTGCCGCGGCGGCGCTCATCCGCATCGACACCGTACGCACGCACGAGTGGCTCGCCCGGGCGTGGCTCGGTTCGCCTCACCCGCAGGTCAAGGGTCCCGCCGAGCGGCACCTTCGCGCCCGGTACCTGGGCGGGGAACGCGTAGCGGGTCGGTAGCGATCCCGGCCTCGGGTCTCGCATTCCTGGGCTGCTGCGGCTCGTCCTGGCCGGCCGCGGCGTCGTCGCGGTGCCGGATTCCTGGGTCGAGGAGGATCCACTACGCCTCCCGCGAGATCCGGCCCCGCTCCTCGCCGGGGCGCGGCCAGCCCTGGACCTCGCGACGGCCTGGGGGTGCGAGAACCAAGTCCGAGGGGCGTGGTTGCGCACCCGGCGCTCGGCGCCCAAGCTGGGGGGAGCGGCGCCCCTCCCGCGCGCCGCCCGGAGGTCCGTGACCGCCCTCCCCGATCCGCCCGCCGTCCTGGTGGGATGCTGCGGCTTCGCCTACCGGGAGTGGGAGGGAGCGTTCTACCCCGAGGGGATCCGGGGGACCGCGGCGCGGCTCGACTTCTACGCCTCCCGCTTCCGCCTGCTGGAGCTGGACTTCACCTACTACGGCATGCCCACGGCGAAGGGCCTGGCCCGGTACGCCCGGGGGGACCTGGCCGTGGTGGTGAAGGCCCACCGCTCCATGACCCACGAGCGGGACGCCGGCCCCGGGGGGTTCGCCCGGTTCCGGGAGGCCCTGGGACCCCTGGTGGAGGCCGGGAACCTGCTGGCGGTCCTGGGCCAGTTCCCCCAGTCGTTCCGGTGGGACCGCGGGAGCGCCGAGTACCTGCGGGACTTCCACGAGGGCATGGGGGGGATCCCCTGGGCCCTGGAGACCCGCTCGGCGAGCTGGGACGAGCCCCGGGTCCGGGAGTGGCTGGCCCGGAAGGGGATCGCCCTGTGCCTGCCGGACCAGCCCCGGCTCCCGGGCCTCTTCCCGCCCCGGACCTACGCCACCGCGGGGCTCTCCTACGTGCGCTTCCACGGCCGCAACGCCGGGGCCTGGCACGCCCACGCCGAGGCGGCGGAGCGGTACACCTGGGACTACCGGGACGCCGAGCTGGCGGAGTGGGTGGAGCGGGTCGCGGAGCTGGCGCGGCGGGCCGCGCGGGTCGCCGTCGCCTTCAACAACCACAACTTCGGCGCGGCCCCCCGGGACGCGGCGCGCTTCGCGGCGATGCTGGAGGAGAAGGGGATCCGGGTGGGGTAGGGGAGGGGCGGGTGGGGCGCGCTACGGCCCCTTCACGGCGTCCGGCCAGGGGAGGCGGGCGTGGCGCAGCGCGGGCAGCTCGGCGCGGATCCGGTCCTGGGCGGCCAGGTCCAGGCGGGCGGTGGCGAAGCCCTCGCCGTCGGGGACCGTGGCCAGCACCGTCCCCCAGGGGTCCACGATCATCGAGCGCCCGTGGGAGGCGCGGCGGCCCCCGTGGGGGCCCCACTGGCCCGGGGCGATCACGAAGGCCTGGTCCTCGATGGCCCGGGCCCGGAGCAGCACCTCCCAGTGGTCCTTGCCGGTGTGGGCGGTGAAGGCCGAGGGGACGAAGAGGAGGCGGGCCCCCCGGGCCACCAGGGCGCGGTACAGCTCCGGGAAGCGCAGGTCGTAGCATACGCTGAGGCCGGCGGGGCCCCAGGGAGTGTCGGCGACGACGAGATCGCCCCCCGGCAACACGGTGGCCGACTCCCGCACTTCGGCCCCCCCGGGGATGGCGACGTCGAAGAGGTGGACCTTCCGGTACACCGCCACCCGGTCCCCCCGGGGACCGTAGAGGACCGACGTGTTGTAGACCCGCCCCGGGTCCGGGGACCTCTCGTGGATGGAGCCGGCCAGCAGCCAGATCTCCAGGTCCCGGGCCAGCTCCGCCATGCGTCGGCACGTCGGGCCGTCCAGGGGCTCGGCGATCCGCAGCTTCTCGTCCTCGGGGCCGATGAAGGGGAACGCCTCCGGCAGGGCCACCAGGCCCGCCCCGGAGCGGGCCGCCTCCCGGACCCACGCCGAGGCGCGCTCGACGTTGGCGGCGATGTCGGCGGTCGCGTTCAACTGCACCACCGCGACGGGGCTCACGGACCCTCCCGCGCGCCCCGCCCTCGCTTGACGGGCCGGGTGCGCCTCCTTAGACTGCGCTGCCTCTTCACCCGACCCACCCCCGAGCGGCCGGCCCGTCGCCGCCCCCCGGAGATCGCCGTGGCCTCTTCCACCAAGCAGACCAGCAACGTCCGTCGCGCCAAGATGACCAAGCGCGGTCAGGAGCGCAAGCGCGCCTCCCGCGGCAAGGGCACGACCCCCAAGTTCCCCATCCATCCCGACCAGGGCTCGAAGGAGTCCGGCCAGAGCTGAGGCCCGCTCCGGCGTCGCCCTCCCCGCGGCCTCTCCCTCTCCCTACCCTGCCCATCCGGTTACCACCCAGGGCGGTTCGCGACGACTGCCGGCCCGAGTGGATGGCTCGCCGTCCTTGGCTCGCCCACAGAGGCACAGGGCGGCCCGTCCGGGGCCCACAGAGAACACGGAGGGAAGGGCGGGGAGGCCTGGAGCCCTGGGCGGCAAACGGGTAGGCAATCTTCCTACTGCCCGATCACCCGGAACTCCACCCGGCGGTTCTTCGCCCGGCCCGCGGGGGTGGAGTTGTCCGCGATGGGCGAGTCCTCCCCGTAGCCGACGGCGATCAGGCGGTCCGCCGCCACCCCGAGGTTGGCCATGTAGCGCATGACCGCCTCGGCGCGCCGCTGGGAGAGGTCGCGGTTGTACTCGTCGTTCCCGTCGGCGCTGGCGTGGCCCTGGACCTCGACCCGGAGGCTCGGGTAGCTCCGCAGGGTCTCGGCCGCCGAGTTCAGCATCGGGAACGACGCGGCGGTGAAGTCGGTGGAGTTGTTCTCGAACCAGACCCCCTCGATCACCCCGCTGAATCGCCGGATCACCTCCTCCGGAGGGGGCGGCGGCGGGGGTTCGGGCTCCGGCTCGGGCTCGGGAGGCGGCGGGGGAGGCGCGGCGACGACCACGGGGGCCTCGTCGGCGCAGCCGTCCCCGTCCTCGAAGTCGTTGAAGTTCTCCGCCTCCACGGGGCAGGCGTCGTCGGCGTCGGCGAAGCCGTCCTGGTCGTTGTCGGGATCGGCGCAGCCGTCGCCGTCCTCGAAGCCGTCCCGGTCCTCGGGCTCCCGGGGGCAGTAGTCCTCGTCGTCGACGATGCCGTCCCCGTCGGTGTCGATCCGCGGCCGGGCGCCGCCGAGCATCAGGGAGATCCCCAAGGTGGCCTGGAGGTTGTCCCAGCGGTCGGCCACCGCGTGCCCGTCCTCGTCCTCCCACGCCTCGCTGGCGCCGCCGATGGGCATGCCGTAGCGGACCTCGGGGCGGAGGAGCACGCGCCGGGTGAGGAAGACCTTCACCCCGAAGGCTGCGTCCAAGAGGAAGTCCGCGTCGGGGTTGCGGAATCCGGGGAGGGGCCGTCCGTCCGACCCCAGGATCGTGCCCTCCCCGGCGGGGCGATCGGGCACGGCGTAGTAGCGGACCCCGGCGCCGAGGGAGAGGTAGGGGACGGCGCGCCGGCGGGGGGTGAGGTGGAAGACCAGGTCCACCGTGCCCAGGAAGTAGTGGGTCAGCTTCGACCTCTCGAGGGTGGTGGTCTGGCCGTAGCCCGCGGTGAACTCGAAGGCCAGGACCCGCGAGGCGTTCACCGCCGCCCGGGCGCCGCCGATCCCCGTGCCGGCGAGGTTCTCGCCGTCCTCGAAGAACCAGCGGTAGCCGCCCCAGATCCCGACCTCGCCGGATCCGGGGAGGATACCGGGGCGGCGCGCCTCCTCGGGGGTCACGGTCTCGCGCTCGGCGCCGGTGACGGGGCCGGCCAGCGACAGCAAGAACGCCAGTGGGAGGAAGGCGGGGCGCAGGCGCATCATCAGGTGAGGTGACTCCGGCGGGAGCAGAGGCGGCGCGCCACAAGCACGCCTTCCACTCCGTCCCACGCGACCCGTGCCCCATTGTAGCAGCCGAGCGCCCCGAAGCGCGAGCGCTACCCGAGGTGCTGGAAGGGCCGGAAGCGGAAGCGGGCCCCCAGCTCCCCATCGGCGATAGCGCGGCAGGCCTCCGGGTCCACCCCCGGCACCCCCACGGCGGTCGCCTGGACCCACGGGATCACCCCCACGGCGGCGGCGATGAAGGCCTTCACCGCGGGCCACGCGGCTTCGCCGTAGCGGTTCGGGCACACCCGGGCGTAGGTGACGGCGTCCTGGGCGTTGAGGCTGACGCTGACGGCGTCGAATACGGCGGCGATCTCGGGGGTGACGTCCCGCCCCTCCCGCAGGCTGGCCAGGCCGTCGGTGTCCAGGCGCGTCCGCTTCGCCCCCAGCTCCTCCTTGGCCCGCCTCGCCACCTCCAGCACCAGGTCCAGGCGCCGGGTGGGCTCGCCGTAGCCGACGAAGACCACCTCGTCGAAGCCCGAGAGATCCGGGAGGCCCGAGGGATCGGCGAGGGCTGCCCGGGCCTCGGAGCGCCCCGCGGTGTCCCGGACCGCCGCCACCCGGGCCGCCGCCAGGACCTCGTCGGCGGTGGGCTCGGCGGTGGACGGAAGCTTCAGGTACACGCCGGTGACCTCGTAGGTCCTGAACTTCGGGCAGAAGGTGCACGCGAGGGTGCAGCGGCTGGTGACGTTCAGGTAGAGGGAGCGGCGGATCCGGTAGGCGACCTGCCCCTCCCGCTCGCCGGGGTCCTCCAGGCCGAAGAAGCGCCGGGCGGTGAGGGTGGTGGCCCGGGCGACGTCCGCCGGGGCGAACCCCTTGACGGCGGCCACGGCGGCGGCGACCTCCACGACGAAGGCGGGCTCGTTCCGGCGGCCCCGGTGGGGCACCGGGGCGAGGAAGGGGCTGTCGGTCTCCAGGAGGAGCTGCTCCAGGGGCGTGTCGAGCACCCCCTGGCGCAGGCCCTCGGCGTTGCGGAACGTCACGATCCCGGGGATGGAGAGCAGGGCCCCACGGGAGACCAGGGCGCGGGCGAACTCCGGCGTGCCGCTGAAGCAGTGGATCAGGACGCCCCGGGGATAGGGCCCGGCCTCGTCCAGGAGGGCGAGGGTGTCGTCGTCGGCCTCGCGGGTGTGGACCACCACCGGCAGATCGAGGTCCCGGGCGAGGGAGAGCTGCTCGCGGAAGACCCGGAGCTGGACGTCCCGGGGGCTGCGGTCGTAGTGGTAGTCGAGGCCCATCTCCCCCAGGGCGACGACCTTGGGGTGGGCGGCGTGGGCGGCGATCTCCCCCCAGGTGCCGGGGCCCACCTCGGCGGCGTCGTGGGGGTGGACTCCCACGATGGCCCAGGCGTCGGCGTGCTCCTCGGCGACCCGCAGGGCCTCGGCGTTCCCCGCCACCCCGTAGCCCGCCCCGACGATGCACAGGTGGCGCACGCCGGCCTCTCGGGCGCGGGCGATGACGGCGTCGACCTCTTCGCCGTAGACCCGGGGGACGACGTGGCAGTGGGTGTCGAAGAGCTCGGGGAGGGACATCGCGGGGGTCTGGTGGGAGGGGGATCAGGTGGGCTGGAGCCGCGGGAAGAGGGGCTCGCCCTTCACCACCCGGGTCCCGGGGACGAGGCGCCCCCACACCGCGGTCTCGGCCACGGGGGCGCCGTAGTCGCCGGCGGCGCCGATCCGCTGGAGGACGTGGAGGGACGTGCGGGGGACGAAGGGCTGGAGCAGGCAGGCGGCGATCCGGACGCCCTCGCACAGGGCGTACAGGAACCCCGAGAGCTCCTCGGCACGGTGCGGGTCCTTGGCCACCCGCCAGGGCTCCCGGGCCTGGATCAGGTTGTTCAACGCCGCGACGATGCTCCAGGCGGCGTCGATCCCCTCGTCGAGCTGGTGGCGGTCCATGGCGTGACGCCAGGCGATCGTGGCGCGGTCGCAGAGGTCGACGACGGCGGCCTCCCGGGCGGCGCCGGGATCGGGGATCCCGCCGCGGTACTTCTCCACCATGTTCAGGGCGCGGCTCAGCAGGTTCCCCAGCTCGTTGGCCAGGGCGGAGTTGTAGCGCTCCTCCAGCCGCTCCCGGCTGAACTCGCCGTCCTTTCCGAAGGGGATCTCCTTGAGCAGGAAGAAGCGCAGCGGGTCCGGGCCGTAGGTGGCCACCAGCGCAACGGGATCGGTGACGTTGCCGGCGCTCTTGCTCTCCCGCTGGCCCCCCGCGGCGAGCACCCAGCCGTGGCCGTAGACCTGCCTGGGCAGGGGGAGCCCCGCCGCGAGGAGCATCGCCGGCCAGATCACGCAGTGGAAGCGGGTGATGTCCTTGCCCACCAGGTGCAGGTCCGCGGGCCAGAAGCGGAGGTCCTCGCCGCCGTCGGCGAAGTCCAGGCCCGTCAGGTAGTTGGCGAGGGCGTCGAACCAGACGTAGACGGTGGCGCCGGGGCGGAAGGGGATGGGGATCCCCCACGCCAGCCCCTCCCGGGAGACGCTGACGTCGTCGAGCCCCCCCCGCAGGACCGCCAGGACCTCGTTGCGGCGGGAGTCGGGCCGGATGAACTCCGGGTGGGCCTCCACGTGGGCCAGCAGCGCGTCCCGGTAGGCGCCCAGCCGGAAGAAGAGGTTCTCCTCCACCACCCACCGGGGCTCCAGGCCCGGGTGGTCGGCGCAGCGGCCGTCCACCAGGTCCTTCTCGGGCTTGTAGGCCTCGCAGCCCACGCAGTACCAGCCCTCGTAGGAGCCCTCGTACAGGTCGTCGCCCCGGTCGCGGATCCGCTCCAGGAGCCTCTGGACCGTGCGGGTGTGGCGCTCCTCGGTGGTGCGGACGAACACGTCGTAGGACACGTCCAGGGCGTCCCAGGCCTCCCGGAACGTCGCCGAGAGGCGGTCCACGTAGGTCTGGGGGTCCAGCCCCGCGGCCTCGGCGGCCCGGGCGACCTTCGTGCCGTGCTCGTCGGTGCCGGTGAGGAACTTCACGTCGAAGCCCGACAGGCGGCGATAGCGGGCGATGGCGTCGGCGGCGATCTTCTCGTAGGCGTGCCCGAGGTGGGGGCGGCCGTTCACGTAGTCGATGGCGGTGGTCAGGTAGTAGGTCCGCGGCATGCTCGGGTCCGGGCGCCCATGGGGCCGGTGGGGGATGGGCGCGACGGCGGGTGGCGCCGGCGCGGGCATGGTACACGCTCGGGCGGGAAGCATGGGGTCCTTCCCTGCGCCGGGGAAGGGGGGCGGAAACGAGGGGGGACGGGCGGTTCAGGCGTCGTCGGCGTCTCCGCCGTCGGGGGCGAGGGCGGGCTCGGGCTCCAGCTCGGACGGGATGGTTTCCCCGTCCCCCAGCCCGGAGTCGTCGTCGGCGTCGGACTCCGGCTCGGCGTCCTCGGGGGCGCCGGACGAGGGGGGGCGGATCCAGTCCTCCAGGGAGCACACGGTCCGGCGGCCGTTCTCGATCTGGACGGTGAACTTCTGGGTCAGGACCTCGACGTGGACCACACGACCGGGGCCGAAGCGGGTCTCCACGGTCTTGCCCGCCTTGGGGAGGGAGCGGCGCATGTCCCGGTAGGTCTCGTGCTCGTAGGAGAGGCAGCACATCAGCCGCCCGCACAGGCCGCTGACCTTCGCGGGGGTCAGGGCGAGGTTCTGGTCCTTGGCCATGCGGATGCTCACGGGCACGGACTCCCGGAGCCAGGTGGAGCAGCACAGCTCCCTGCCGCAGTGGCCGATCCCGCCCAGCACCTTGGCCTCGTCCCGCACGCCGATCTGGCGCATGTCCACCCGGGCGCGGAGCTCGCGGCCGAGCTCCTGCACCAGCTCGCGGAAGTCGACCCGCTGCTCGGCGGCGAAGTACAGGTTCACCCGAGCCCCGATGGCGTGGTACTCGGCCTTGATGAGCTTCATCCGAAGCCGCTTCTGGCGGACGCGGCGCAGGGCGATGCGGAGGACCTCGCCGTTGCGGAGGGCCCCCTCCTCCTCGGCCTCGACGTCCTCGGGGCGGGCGATCCGCACCACCCGGCGCATGTCCCGCTCGCCGCCTCCCCCCCGGGCCTCCCGGGGGGATCCCTTCACCGTCCCTAGGGCGGCGCCCCGGGGCCCCTCCACCACCACCCGGTCCCCTTGCTCGACCGCGTGGCGCCGGGGGTCCACCAGGCAGTCGTGCAGTCGCCCCGCGGGCGAGAACGAGACGGGCACCACGGCCCGGGCGCCGGGCTTGCCGGCGAAGACCGGCATCGGGACGACCTCCTCGGGATCGGGCCCGCCCTCGCGGGTGAGGCCCAGGGCGGGGGTTCCGGTGCTCGTCTCTCGGTCCATCCGTCGCTCCGGCGCCGCTACGCGGGCAGCACCATCTCCTCGATCAACCCCCTGGGGCTGGCGTTGAAGGCGAGACGCGCCCGCGCGCTCGCGATCCGGTCGATGCACCGGAAGACCTCGTCCCCGGGGAGGGCGGCGTCCAGGGCGTCCAGGAGGTCGGGGCAGTCGGCGTGGAGGGGAGCGCGGTCCCCGGCCTCGCGGCCCACGGCGACGTCCCGCGCCATGCCCGCCAGGGCCCAGAAGAACGCGAGGGCCCGCTCCGGGTCCCGGTCGAAGCCCTCGGCGAAGGCGAGGCGGGCGCGGTCGTTGCCCCGGAGGGCGTCGACGTAGCCCCAGACCAGGGTCCGGCGCTCCGCCAGGGCCTCGTCGGACAGGGCGGCGGCCCTCCCCAGGGAGCCGGCGCCGAGGCGGGCGCGGAGGAGGGCGCGGTCCTCGGGGACGCCGGAGGCCACCAGCCAGGCGGCGACGGTGGCCTCGGGGAGGGCGCCCAGCCGGACGAGCTGGCAGCGGGACCGGATGGTCCGCAGCACCGACGACGGGGAGCGGGCGATCAGCGTGAAGGTGGTGCGGGGGGGCGGCTCCTCGAGGGTCTTGAGGAGGGCGTTGGCCGCGGACTCGTGGAGGCGGTCGGCGGGGTCCACCACCACCACGCGCTGGCGGGCCTCGCCGAGCTTGTATCCGACCCGGCGCTGGAGCTCCCGCACCTGGTCCACGGAGATCGTGTCCTTCTTGCGGGTCTCGTCCTTCTCCCGGGGCTCGGGCTCCACGGTCCACACATCGGGGTGGACCCCTCCGGCGATGCGCCGGCAGGCGGAGCAGGCGCCGCACGCGCTCCCGTCCGCCGAATCGCAGTTCAGGGCCTGGGCGAGGCCCAGGGCGACCCGGTGGCGGCCGACCCCCTCGGGGCCGGTGAACAGGTAGGCGTGGTGGGGCTCCCCGCGCCCCGCGGCCCGGGAGAGGCGCGCCACCTGCAGCTCGTGGCCCAGCACTCCGGCGAACAAAGGGGATCCCCTGGGGAGGGCCCGCGGGACGGACCCCGGGGCGCGGTGCGCGGGGAGGATAGCACGGGAGCCTCCCGTCTCCATCGCCCCCACCCCTCCTCGCGTGCGCTATCCTCGCGCCCGTGGCCAACGTCCTCCTGCTGAACCCCTCCGGCAGCCGGCCCTACGTGCGGGACTGCTACTGCTCCCTCGTGGGGAGGAGGGGGTACGCCTTCCAGCCCCTGGACCTGCTGCTCCAGAGCGGGTTCCTCCACGAGGCGGGGCACCGGGTGGAGGTGCTGGACGCCATCGCCTGGGGAGTCCCCCGGGGGGCGGCCCTCGCCCGGATCAGGGAGGCGCGGCCCGGGGCGGTCCTGGTGCTCGGGGGGGCCGCGTCCGCCGCCGAGGACCTGCCCTTCCTGGCGGCGCTGCGGGAGGCCGCGCCCGGGGCCCTCGTGGTGGGTTCGGGGGACCTCTTCCAGTTCGACCCCCGGGGGGCGCTGGAGCGGAGCCCCGCCCTGGACGGGGTGCTGACGGACTTCGCCGCCCCGGACCTGGCGAGGTGGCTGGCGGGCGACCGGGAGGCGTCGCCGGCCGTCGTGGACCGCGGGCCCCAGATCCCCCGGGGCCGCCGGGCGGCGAGGTGGCGCCAGCCCCGGCCCCGGCACGACCTCTTCCCCAAGGGGAGCTACCGCCTGCCCTACCATCCCCGGCCCTTCGCCAGCGTGCTCACCGGCTACGGCTGTCCCTATTCCTGCACCTTCTGCAACACCTCCCAGGTCCCCTTCAAGGTCCGGGAGGCGGAGGACGTGCTGGAGGAGCTGGACTGGATCCACCGGGGGTTGGGTTACGGCGACGTGTACCTCCGGGACGCCACCCTGGGCGTCTCCCGGCCCCAGATCGCCGCGATCTGCGAGGGGATCCTCGCCCGGGGGCTGAGGCTGTCCTGGAACAGCTTCACCCGGGCCGACCTGCTGGACCCGGACCTCCTGCGCCTGATGGCCCGGGCGGGGTGCCGGCTGCTCCAGCTCGGGATCGAGACCGCCGATCCCGAGCTGCTGGAGGCGCACCGCAAGGACCTGACGCCCGGGCGGGTGGCGGAGACGGTGCGGGCGTGCCGCGAGGCGGGGATCGCCGTGTGTGGCCACTTCATCGTCGCCTGGCCCGGACGCCCCCCCGAGGAGGGGGCCCGGGAGGCCGCCCGGTGGGCCGTGGAGCTGGGGTGCACCTTCGCCTCGTTCAACGTCGCCGAGCCCCGGCCGGGTACGCCGTTCCGGGGGGCGTTCGGGCCCGGCGAGACGGCGGAGGACGCCAACGCCCGCGCCCGCCCCGCCCGGGGGGCCGCCATGAGGCGCTTCTACCTGGACCCCCGGACGGCCTTCCGGATCGGCCGGTCCCTGTCGGGCCCGGGGGAGTGGATCCACGCGCTGCGCCTCGCCGGAGCGGCGCTGGGCTGAGTGGGCGCGTGAGCCTGCCCCGCCCGCGCTTCGTCGCGCTGGCCGGCCTGGCGCTCGCCGCCGCCGCCCTGGCCCTGGGGGCCGTGGAGATCGGGCTGCGCGTGGCCGGGTTCGACCTGCTCCGGGGCATCGAGCCCCGGGGCGACGACCCCGTGCTGGTGTACCGGAACGAGCCCGGCGAGCGCTGGTCCCCGGAGATCGGCTACGAGGTCCGCTTCAACCGCTTCGGGTTCCGGGAGCGGGAGTTCGCGGAACTGCCGGCCCCGGGGGTCTTCCGCGTCGCCGCGGTGGGCGACTCCTTCACCTTCGGGCTCGGCCTGCCCGCGGAGGAGGGCTGGACCCGGGGCCTGGAGGGGAGGCTGGGGGCTGCGGGGGGCGGGACGTACGAGGTGCTGAACTTCGGAGTGCCGGGCTACAACGCCTGCCAGGAGGACCGCCTGGTGGAGCGGGCGGTGCTGGGCTTCCGGCCCCACCTCGTCCTGGCGCAGACGTTCTTCAACGACGGCGACCGGGTGCGCTGGAACCCGCCCATCGCCGGCCACTGCCTGCCGGACGCCGGCCTGGGCGACCGCGTAGTGGAGGGGTTCGAGCACGGCCCCCGGATCGGGCTCGCGGTGGTGCGGGGGCTCCGGGCGCTGCGGGACCGCCCCCGCCCCGGGGCCTCCCCCGACCAGCCCTCGGGGCCGATGGCCTACCTCTTCCGCCCCGAGGGGATGCACTGGAGGGGGTACGCCGCCTCCATGGGGCGCCTGGTGGCCCGCTCCCGCGCCGCCGGGGCGGCGGTGGGGGTGGTCCTGTTCCCCGCCCCCGGAGCCCCCGATCCCCACGGGGGCACCCCCTGGCTCTGCGACGCCGTCGCGTCCCTGTGCGCAGGACTCGAGGTCCCGTTCCTGGACCTGCACGGGGCCCTGGACCCCCGGCACGATGCCCGTTACCGGCTGTCGGAGGGCGACTTCCACCTGAACGCAGAGGGCAACGCCCGGGCCGCGGCGGCCATCGCCGGCTTCCTGGTGGAGGAGGGGCTGGCGCCTCCGGGGCGAGCGTCGAGAGAACGCCAATGAGATCAAGGAGATGCGGTGGCCGGCGCGGGCCACGGGCCGCGGCGTTCCAGCTCGTCGGCGATGGCGCGGGCGAAGCGGGCGTGGAGGGGGGCGGCGGGGTGCGCGGAGTCCAGGAAGTCCCGCTGCGGGTCGTAGCCCGAGGCCGCGATCTCCCGCTCCAGGTCCACCAGGGGGAGGCCCCGGGACACGGCCAGGTCCCGCAGGAGGCAGGGGTGGGGGACGGCGCCCCACCGGTACAGGGGGTGGAGGACCACCACCGGCGCCGGGATCGCCGCGGCGGCGCGGAGCAGGCGGTCCCACGCCTCGCGCCGGTCGGCGAGGGGGACCCGGACCAGGGAGTCGGGGGAGCGCCCCCGGAGGAGCAGGCGCCCGAGGGAGGTGCGCCAGGCGAGCACCCGGAGCAGGCGCTCCCCCGGCGGCGACGGGGGCAGGGGGAGCCCGTGGAGCAGGAGGTCCATCTCGCGGTCGGTGTAGGGCATCCAGCGCCGGATCTCGTCGCCGTTGCGGACCGCCGTGGGCATCCCGTCGTTGGCCTCGAAGTACACCAGCAGGAGGGAGGGGCGGAGGGCCGCGAGGCGCTCCTCGACGAAGCGCATCCCCTGCCACACCGTCCAGGCCCGGACCCCGGCGTTCAGGACCTCCACGTCCCACTCGGGCCTCTCCCGGTCCAGGATCGCCTCCAGTACCGCGGGGTAGGCCTCCTCGGCGCGCACGCCGTGGCCGAAGGTGGTGGACTCCCCGATGGCCACCACCCTCCGGACGCCGGGGCCGGGGAGGGCGGGGACCTCGGGGCCCCGGGTGCCGAGGGTGTTGACCTCCACGTCCACGCCCGGCCAGGCGTCCCGGGCCCGGATGCCGGGGGCGGGGCGCCAGAACAGGTCGGCGTCCCGGACGTGGCCCGCGTCCCAGTAGGCGTCCCCGAGGACGATCACCTTGGGGTCCACCACCCATGTCCCCCACAGGGCGGCCGCCCCTTCCAGGAGGACGAGGGCGAGGGTCCCCGCCAGCGCCGACATGAGCAGTCTCCCCGGGAGGCCGCGGCCGGGGCCCGGGGGGCCGGTCACGGGGCGGGCCCGGGGGCCGGGGTGGGCTCGACGGCGTAGAGCCGATAACCGCCGTCCCTGCCGAGGCAGCGCAGGGTCACGGGGCCCCGGACCTCCGTGCCGCAGGTGTGGGGGGGCAGATCGAGGAGCCGGGGCAGGTGCCCGCCGTCCGCCGCCAGCGCCAGGGACGGGCCGGCGGCGAGGCCGGCGACCAGGCGCGCGACGCCCTCGGGATCCCCCTCGTCCCGCACCACCGGGGCATGGACCTCGGGGATCCCCGAGGCCCAGATCAGGTGGGGAGCGGCCCACTCGTGGGGGTCGATGGCCGCCCGGGTCGGCGGCACGCCGGGGGGGCGGGCCGCCTCCCGGGAACGCCACTCCCGCCCCAGGCGGCGGGCCGCCGCGTCCAGCCCGGCGGGGACGTCGGCCCTCCAGCCCGACTCCAGGCACCGGGCGGCCCGGACCTCGCCGGCGACGGGGGCGAGGACGAGGAGGGCCACGGCGGCCCAGGTCCCCCTCCGGGCCACGAGCGCGCCCGCCGCCACGCCTACGGCCACGCCGGCCGCCACGCCGAGCAGGGCCAGGGGGAGCTGGGCGTATCGCTGCTGGGGACCCGTCAGGCGCAGCGCCGCCGTGGCGAGCAGGAAGAGGGAGGGCCCCGCGAACGCCAGCGGGAGGGCCCGGGCGCCGGGGGCCAGTGCGGCCAGGCCGAGACCCACCAGGCCCAGGGGGACCAGCCAGGTTCCCGAGAAGTCCAGGGCGACCCGGGGGTAGTACGCGAGGTTGGCGGCCCACTCCGCCGCGAGCTGGGGCACGGCCTCGGCGGCGTTGTTGGAGAGGACCGTGGCGGGGGAGGTGCCCACCCACGCCAGGGCGGGGGCCAGCGCCACGGCGGCGGCGATCCCCCGGAGGATCCGCCCCGCGGGTGCGCACGCGGCCACCACCCCGGCCAGGGGCCAGGTGTCGTACCGCATGAGGGCCGCCGCCCCCAGGGCGGGCACGGCCAGGACCCAGCCCGGGGCGCGGGCCGGGCGGCCGGACGCGCCACCCCCCGCGCCGGTCAGGGCGGCGATCCCGGCGAGGGCCAGCAGGACGGTGAGGGGCTCGGGATAGGCGACGCTCCCGTACACGATCCCCAAGGGCTCGACCGCGACCAGGGCGGCGGCGGCGGTTCCGGCGATCCACCCTCCCGCTCGGGCGGCGGCGGCGCTCCCGGACCGCGCCAGGACGGCTCCCGCGGCCCTCCGCCCCAGGACGAAGGTCGGCCAGGCGCACAGGGCCCCCGCCACCACCCCGGGGAGGCGCGCGGCCAGCTCCCGATCGGGGATGATTCGGGAGCATCCCGCCAGGATCAAGGGATGGAGGGGGAGCCAGACGGCGGTGTGCAGGAAGGACCAGCCGTGGTCCACGAAGCCCTCCCCCAGCAGGGCACGGGCGGCGGGATCGCCCCCGAGGTAGGCGCTGGTGGCGAGCATCCGGGAGAGCCGGACCGCGAGGGCGGCGGCCACGGCCGCGACCACCACGGCGGCGGCGAGGGCCGCGGAAGCCCGGGGGGAGGGCCCGGTCCCCGGCCCCGGGGGCGAGGCGCTGCCCGACGCCCCGCCGGGGAGCGGCGGGGACGGGGATCCAGGCTGCGGGGAGGGCGGGGGCTCCATCGCCGTCATCGCACGTCCTTGCGTGTCCGGGACGGCACGGGGTTCGGGGATCCCCTCCCGCCCCGGAGTATACTGCCCGCCCATGCCGTCCCGCTCCCGTTCTCGCCGCCGGGGGGCCGGCGCCGCTGCCCGGCTGGCCCTGCTCCTCGCGGGCACGGCGGCGGGCCTGCTGGTCGCCGAGGTCGCCTACCGGGCCTACCGGGCGCGGCACCCGAGCCCCATCTCCACGTTCGTGTCCTTCGACCGGCGCTCCGACGAGTTCCGGCTCTACGAGCTGGTGGACGGACCCCAGAAGCTGGACCTGCGGCCGGGGATCGACCTGGGCTTCCTCAGGACCAACGCCCTGGGGATGCGGGACCGGGAGTACAGCCCCGCCAAGCCCGCGGGGACGTACCGGATCCTGGCCCTGGGGGACTCGGTGACCTTCGGGGTGCAGGTGCCCGAGGCGGACGCCTGGACCGAGCAGCTCGAGCGCGGCCTCGCCTCCCGGCGCCGGTCGGGCCCCCCGGTGGAGGTGCTGAACATGGGGGTCCCGGGCTACAACACCGAGCAGTCCCTCCTGCGTTTCCTGAAGCGGGGCAAGGGGTTGGGCGCCGACCTGGTGCTGCTGGAGTGGTCGGCCAACGACCTGGACATGAGCCCCATCGTCATGACCACCCCGGGGCGGGTGGTCTACATGTACTGGGGCGACGGGACCGATCCCCCGACCCCCTACCGGGTCCTCCCGGGGGTCAACGCCCGTCTCCTCGCCGCGTCGGCGCTGTACCGCGACGCCTCCCTCGCCGCCTTCGTCTGGCTCGACCGGCGCATGGGGACCGAGGGCCAGGCCCAGGACGTGCGGGCCCGGAACCTCGCCGCCCTGGTGACGCTGCGGGACGCGGTGGCCGAGGAGGGGGGACGCCTGGTGGTGGCACTGTTCCCGGACGTCACCGACCTCCAGCGGCCGGTCGACGCCGCCGACCGCGAGGACGCCATCCGCCACTGCCAGGAAGCAGGGATCCCCGTCGTGGACCTGGTGCCCGCCTTTCGGGGGTTGGATCCCGCCGAAGTGCGCCTCGCTCCGGGGGACCCGGTCCACCTGAGCCCTTCGGGGTATCGCCTCGCTGCCGAGGCCATCGCGGCGGCGCTGGACGCCCACGGCTACCTGCCGCCACCCTGATCCGGAGGAGGCTCGCTTGGGCGCGACGCGACACGGAGGGCGAGGGTGTACCGGCACCTGCTGAGGTGGCGTGACGGCGAACGCCCGGGGCCCCTGCGGCTCCACGTGGTGCTCACCGAGAGGTGCAACCTCCGGTGCCACTCCTGCTTCATGGGGCTGACCCCGGCGCGGAACCGGGAGCGGGAGGTGCCCGACGCGCTCCTGATGCGCCTCGCCGACGACGCCGTGCGCCTCGGTGTGAGGGAGCTCTACCTCGTGGGCGGGGAGATCTTCCTGAGGAGGGACGTGGCGCTGGCGATGATGGAGCGGATCAAGGCGGCGGGGCTGTTCGGCGACCTCACCACCAACGGGACGCTCATCGACGACGCCGCCGCCCGCAGGATCGTGGAGATGGGCTGGGACCGGCTGCAGGTCTCGCTGGACGGTCCCGACGCCGAGGTCAACGACGGGATCCGGCCCCCCCGGGGCAGCTTCGACCGCGTGATGGCCTCCCTGGAGCGGATCCGGAGCTGGAGGGCGCGCCTGGGGCGGGACCGCCCATCCGTCACCGTCTCCACCGTGGTCTCCAACCGCAACCACCACCTGCTGGCGGACATGCTGCGGCTCGCCGCGGAGGTCGGCGCCTCGGACGTGTCCTTCCAGTCCCTCAAGGACCGGATGAGCGCGGAGGCTCCGTCGATGATGCTGGACGAAGCCCAGAGGCGCGAGGTGCGGCTCGCCCTCCCGGCGGCCCTGGAGCGGGCGGAGGAGCTGCGCCTGGACACCAACCTCGGCAACTTCCTGGAGTCCCCCATCGTCGAGAACATCGGGCGGCTGGACCGGGTGATGCGGGAGGACATCCACGACGTGGAGGACCCCTTCTTCCGCGCCCACTGCTTCGTGCCCTGGTACTACGTGGTGGTCCACTACGACGGCCGGGTCTCCCCCTGCTGGGAGTGGACCGGCGACGACATGGGCAACGTCAAGGACACGCCCCTGGAGGAGATCTGGCACGGCCCCCTCTTCGAGCGGTTCCGGCGGGAGTTCCAGGCGCGCCAGGTCTCGGACCACTGCGCCCAGTGCTGCCTCGGCTACCTGAACCACACCCGCTGGCTCCGGGAGATGGGGCTCCTGGCGTCGGGGAACCACCGGGAGGCGCTGAAGGTGGCGGAGCGACTCTTGGCCTCCACCCCCCTCCACCACCAGTCGGTGGAGGTGAAGGCCCGCTGCCTGTACCACCTGGGCCGGCGGGAGGAGGCCCGAGCCTACCTGCGCCACGTCGTGGAGGAGTTCCCCCCCGACGCCCTGGCCCAGCTCGCCCACCTGCTGGACGTGCCCGGGGAGTTCGAGGACTTCGCGGCGCTGGGGTGGATGGTGGACCGTCTGCTGGAGCGGGTGGGGCCATCCCGGATCGCCGAGAGGGGAGGGAGGGTGCTGGTCCCCGCGGCTTACGGACTGGCGCGGATCGGGCGGCACGCCGACGCGCTGGCGATGTGCGAGCGGCTGGACGCGTTGGGGATCGAAGGGGGCCGACAGGGGTGGCAGGCGCGCCTCCAGGCCCTCTACGGCCTGGGCCGGCGCGGGGACGCGAGGGAGGCGCTGGAGCGGCTCGCCGCCCGGGCGCGGAGCGGGGCGGCGGCGGAGCTGGCGGAAGCGCTGTACGTACCCTTCGCCCAGGGAGATCCCGAGGGCTGCCTGGTGGCGGCGGAGGCGTTCGTCGCGGCGGATCCCGACTGCGCCCCCGCGCTGGCCCTCGGGGCGGCGTCCCGGGTGCTGCTGGGGGACCTCGCCCGGGGGCCGCGGGAACTCGAGGCGGCGGCGGCGCTGGACCCCGGGGACGCCTGGGTGCGTGAGCTTCGCCTCCGGACCCTGTACCGTGCGGGGCGGCGGGGGGAGGCGGCGGAACGGATCGCCGAGGCGATGCGGGAAGCTCCGGCGTCGGAGTGGGGGCCGCTGGTGCGGGTGGCGGCGGAGTTCCAGGGGGGAGACGCGGTGGAGGCGGCGCTGGACGGGGTGGCCGCGGAGGCGGCGGTCGCGGGGAGGGCGGGGGCGGCGTGGGCGGCGCTGGGGGAAGCGCTGGCGGGGGCAGCGCGGGTGCCGGAGCCGCCTCGGGGTGAGCCCTGGGAGGTCCTGCCCGGGGCGGTGCGGGCGGTGGCGGCGGCCCGGGCGTTCCCGTCACCCGCGGCGAGGTCCTGGGCTGCGGAGGCGGCGGACGAGGACCGGCACCTGCTCCTGGCGCTCCTGGCGGCGCGGATCGACCGGGCCTACGCCGCGGGGGATCGGCCGGGAGCCCGGGAGCTGCTCCGGGCGGCCCTGGAGGGGGCGCGGGCCTCGGACCGGGGCCGGCTGCGGGACCTTGTGTACGTCGCCCATCGTCGCCGGGACCCCCGGGAGGCCATAGCCGCCGCGGACCGGCTGGGGACTTCGCTGCCGGGGGACCCCTGGGTCGCCTGGCTGAGGGCGGCGGCGTGCGGGAAGGTCGGGAGGCGCGCGGAGGCCCTCCGGGGGTGCCGGGCGGCGCTGAGGACGCTGGAGGTGATCCCCGAGGACTTCGCCGACGCGGTGCACGACACCCTGGCGAGCCTGGCCTGGAGCGGGGGGGACGCGGCGGCGGCGGCGGCCTGGGCGCGCCGGGCCCTGGAGGCGGGCCGGGACCGGCCGGGGACCCGGAGGACCCTCGCCCGGGCGGAGCAGGCCCTGGCGGCGGGGGCGGATCCCGCTCCCCGGGACCCGCTGCTGTGGGTGGCGCTGGGCCGGGAGCACTTCGCGGGGGGGCGCGCCGCGGCGGGGGTGGCGGCGGCCCGGGAGGCGGTGATCGCCGCCCGGGGAGACGCGGACCTGACCCCCGAGCTGGCGGCGCTGGCCCGGGATGCCCTGGACGCAGGGGAGCCGGAGGTGGCGCTGGAGGTCTCTGGCGCGGCCCTGGAGCGGGAGCCCGGGATCCCCCTGGCCCTGGCGGTGCGGGGGGCGGCGCTGGCGGACCTGGGACGCGGGAAGGAGGCGAAGGCGGCCTGCCGGGCGGCGCTGCGGTCCACCCGCCAGCACCACGGGTCCCCGGAGGACATCGCCTGCGATGCCCTGGGCCGCGTCGCCCTGGCGGAGGGGGCCGAGGGAGCCGCGGCGGCCTGGTTCGAGAGGGCCCTGGCCATCGACCCCCGGCGGGAGGGGGCGCGCCGGGCCCTGGAGGGGATCCGCTCCCGGGTGGTGGCGGGCCCCGGATCGTGATTCGTGGCCCATCCGTTTACCGGCCGAAGCCCCAGGCATCCCCGCCCTTCCCTTTGCGTTCTCTGTGGGTCCCGGACGGGCCGCTCCGTGCCTCTGTGGGCGAGCCAAGGACGGCGAGCCGTCTACGTCGGCTGGCCGTCGTCACGAACCGCCCTGGGTGGCATCAAGATAGGCATAGCTTGATTCCACGGTCAGCGGGGCCAGCGAGCGGTGCAGGCAGCCCGGACCGCGTCCCTCGGAGGGGCGCAGCCGTCGGCGGCCTCGGGAGGACCCGCGGCCCCCGAGCCCGGGCAGGCGAGGCGCGCCGCCAGCTCGGCGGCGGCCAGGCAGTGGGCGAAACCGCTCGGATGCCACGGATCCGTGGCGATCTTCAGGTCCGTCCCCCCGAGGCCCTCGAACGCGGCGGCGAGGTCCAGGAAGTCCGCTCCCTCGGCGGCGGCGAGCCCCTCGAGGGCCTCACCGGAGGCCGCGTCCGGAGGGGGCGCGCCCCGTCTCCAGTCCTGCACCGGCGTCGGGTAGAAGGCGACGAGGGGCTCCGCTCCGGCGGCGCGCACGACGTCGATCAGGCGCCGGAGCGCGGCCCGGAAGCAGCGGCCCGCCGGGGTGGGGGACTGGAAGTTCGCCGAGCAGCGGCGGGGCCCCATGCACCCCGGGTCGACGAGGACCGCCCGGACCGGCCGCCACACGTAGAGGTGGCGGAAGATGGCCCATTCCACGGCCTCGCCTGGTCCCACGTCCAGCCCGCAGCGCCGGACGGGATCGGGGTTCCACGGCATGACCTCGGCGTCGTTGCCGGTGACCACCAGCACCGCCTCCCGGGCCCCCAGAACCGGTAGCCAGCGCGCGGCGATCCACTCCTGCTGGAGGGTGTTGCTCCCCGACTCCCCGAGGTTGACCACCGGCCCGCCCCCCAGCGCCGCGGCGAGCTGGACGGGCAGGGTGGCGTGGTCGGGGACGCCGATCCCGAAGGTGAAGGAGTCCCCGAGGACGGCCACCGCAGGGGCCCCCGGGGGGCCCTCCCCCCAGTCCGCGCCCCTGAAGCCGTGCCGGTTCAGGGTGTAGTGGACAGCGCGGACCGGGTCGAAGGCACCCCCGCGGGTGGTGAAGTTCTCCACCCGGCCGTCCTCACCCATGCGGACCTCCCCCGGTCGGGCCTCTCCGTACCCCGCCACCCGGAGCCCCCCCTCGAAGATGCCCAGGGCGAGGAGCGCGGAGGCGAGGGCGAGCGTCGCTCCGAGCCTCACCCTCCGGCCACCACCCGCCGGGGCGCTCACGGTGCCGCCGTCGCGGTCAGGTCGGCGCGGAGCCACCGCCCGAGGGCCGCCGCCAGGGCCTCGTGCCCCAGGGTGGTGGGGTGATCGGGGTCGTCGCCCCCCAGGAGGAGGGCATCCAGGGGAAGGCCGCGGTATGCCTGCCTCAGGTCCACGACGGGGATCCCCTCCTCCCGGGCGATCCCCGCGGCGACCTCCAGGACCGCGTCGGAGTGGGCGCAGAACCCGGGGTCCCCGTGCCAGGTCCGGCCCCCGCACCGCGTAGGATCGGGGTCCGCGAAGGGGATGGGGGGCACCAGGGCCAGGACCAGCGGGACGCCCCCCTCCCGGGCGAGGCGGCAGATTTCCCGCAGCCCCGCCCGGCCCCGGGCCTCCAGGGCGTCCAGGGGGATCTCGGTCGCGGCCCGCGATCCCCGGCCGAAGCGGCGGCTCGCCACCACGGACTTCGCCCACTGCCAGGCGAGCGAGCGTCCGTCGAGCCACCGCGCCGCGGGCGCAAGGGCGCGGGGGACGGCCAGCCCGTCCGAGGCGTCGGGCGCGACCGCCACCACCTCGTCCCCCACGAAGAAGGCGCGGCTGTCGACGAAGTCGTTCACGTAGAAGGCGTAGACGATCCGGTGGGCGTTCAGCCGAGGCGCCTTGTGCTCCAGGAAGGCAGCCACCTGGTGGACGTCGTATCCCGACACCGCGCAGTTCGCCACCTCGAAACGGGCCCGGACCGGCGGATCGGCGTTGAGGAGGGCCTGGAGGCGACCCGGGAACGCCTCCTCCCGACGGAACATGCCCCCATGGGCGACGGAGTCCCCGACGACGGCGATCCGGTAGGCGTCGGCCCCGGGCCTGGCGGAGAGCTCGGGCCCGCGGCAGCCCAGGGGATCCGGCTCGCCCGCGGGGCTCGGCCTGGGCTCGTAGATCAGCCCGGGCACGCTGGACCGGCGCACGTGGACGCCGTCCCGCCACCAGATCCGCCGCCCCGCCAGGGGGTCGAAGGCCACCCGCGCCAGCCCCTCGACGGCGAGGAGGGCCAGGGCGGCGGCGACGGCGGACAGGGCGGGCCCCGCGAGGCGGCCCCGGCGGCCGCCCCTCATGCCCCGAGGCCGCCCGAGACCGTGGCGGCGAACGCGATCTGCGCGCCGTAGTAGAGGGGGAGACCCCAGGCTCGGTTCCAGGGCGTGGGAGCGACGAACCGTTCCCGGGCGACGAAGAGGTCCGAGAGGAAGAAGGCCACCGCGGCGGCGGGGATCAGGCGGGGCGCCCCGGCGCCCGCCGCGCCGAAGGCGAGGGCCACCATCGCCGTGATGGCGACGACGTAGGCGACCACCGGGCCCCGCAAGGGGGTGGGGACTCGGGGGAGGAGCCAGCGCAGGACCACCGCCGCCACCCCCACCAGGAGCAGCGAGGCTCCCCCCGCGGCCACGCCCGAGACGCCGAGGGCGGCGAAGGCGAGGGCGAAGGTGACGTGGGCCAGCAGGAACGCGGCGAGCCCCGCGGCGAAGTACGCCCTGGATCCCTTGGGGATCAAGAGTACGTCCCCGGCGAAGGAGAGGGCGAGGGCCACCACCACCCAGGTCCCGTAGCCCCGGGACGGAGGCCCCGCCGAGAGGGCGAGGGCGATGAAGCCCGTCGACGCCAGGGGCTTGGCGATCCACATCAGGGCGCGGGCCCCGCGGAACTCGGCCCAAAGGACCGCCGCGACCGCCGCCGCCGTCAGCGCCGGGAACGCCATCGCCATGGTCGGATCCTTCAGGTACCCCGCGGAGTGGCGCCCATCTTCCACAGGTGCCCGCGCCGGGTCAGGTCGGAGAGGAAGGCGGCGCCGCCGCTGCCGAGGTTTCGCGCGTCCTGGAGGGTCCGGAGGTCGCGGACCCTCTCCCAGAAGTACCGGGGCCGCAGGTAGAAGTCCCGGCTGGCCCTCTCGATCCAGCGCCTCGCCGTCGCCACCGGGACCCCGGTGACCGTCCTCTCGTCCAGGCGGCTGTTCCCGGGATCCAGGTAGTAGGCGTAGACGTCCTCCTCGGTGAACCAGCCCTGCCGGACCCCCTCCTGGGTGATGGGGGTGCCGGGGATCGGCTCCAGGATGTCGTAGAGCACGTAGTCCGGCTGGAGCTCCCGGGTGAAGCGGATGTTGGCGTCGACGGTGGCGTCGCTCTCCCCCGGGGAGCCCACCAGCAGGTAGGCGGTGGTGCGGATCCCCAGGTCCCGGCAGTCCCGGAACGCCTGGATGGAGTGCTCGCGGGCCAGCCCCTTGTCCAGGCGGTCGAGCTGCTCGTCGGAGCCGGACTCGACGCCGAAGGCCACCAGGTAGCAGCCGGAGCGGCGCATGGCCGCCAGCGTGTCCCGGTCCGCCAGGTCCACCCGGGTCTTGCAGGACCAGGCGAGGCGGAAGGGGAGGCGGGCGATCCCCTCGCTCAGGGCCACGGCGCGCCGGGTGTTGAGGGTGAAGGTGGGGTCGATGAAGTGGACCTCCCGGATCCCGTAGCGCTCCCGGAGCCAGCGGAGCTGGGCCAGGACCGCCTCCACCGGGCGGGCCCTCCACTTCATGGAGAGGCAGCAGAAGTCGCAGGAGTAGGTGCAGCCCCGGGCGGTCTCCACCAGCGTGGCGTAGGGCCACACCCCCATGGGGGGGTGGAGGCGGTAGCGGTCCATCGGCAGCAGGTCGAACGCGGGATCGGGGATGGACTCCCCGTTCATCATGGGTCGGTCGGCGTTCCTGACCGCCGCCTCCCCGTCCCGCCACGAGATCCCCGCCACCTGGGCGGGGGATCCGCCCCCACCCAGCACGTCGGCCAGCTCGGCGAAGGTGTCCTCCCCCTCGCCGTGGACGAAGAAGTCGACGCCCCGGCCGTAGCGGAACAGGACCTCCGGGGGGAAGCCACCCAGCCCGGGTCCACCCACCGCGGTCCGCACCGAGGGGAAGCGGGAGCGCACCGCGTCGCACAGCTCGAAGGCCTCCTTCAGGGACAGGATCGTCGCCGACACCCCGAAGAGGTCCACGGGCTCGGACTCCAGGTGCGACAGGAGGTCCGGCACCCACCACCGCTCGGCGATGAGGTCCACCAGCCGGACGGCGTGGCCCCGTTCCCGGAGCCGGGCGGCGCACCCCGCGATCCCGAGGCGAGGGACGGGGTAGAGGTCCGAGAGGTTGAACTGGAGGCGCCGGCACGGCGCCATGGTCATCAGCACCCGCATGGTCGGGAGGATAGCGGGGGGATCGGCGGCCGTCGAGGAGGGGGGGGAGCCCCAGATCGTCGGGTCCGGGAGGACCC
>JAKLKC010000054.1:0-14666 GCA_023150875.1 Myxococcota bacterium
CGTCGTCGCCGGTCGTGTCGTCGTCGCCGGTGGTGTCGTCGTCGCCGGTGGTGTCGTCGTCGCCGGTGGTGTCGTCGTCCGCGGTGTCGTCGTCCGCCGTGTCGTCGTCCGCCGTGTCGTCGTCCGCCGTGTCGTCGTCCGCGGTGTCGTCGTCCGCCGTGTCGTCGTCCGGAACCGTGTCGTCGTCCGCGGTGTCGTCGTCCGCCGTGTCGTCGTCCGGAACCGTGTCGTCGTCCGCGAGGGTGTCGTCGTCCTCGTCATCGGACGGGGCGCAGCCGGGGAGCATCGGCGACGCCGAGAGGGTCAGCGCCAGAATCCAGTGCAGATTCAGCCAGTTACGCACGATCCGATCTCCTCCTCGGGGGCGGACCCGCCGGGGTGCCGCCGGGGCCAGCGCCAACGGCGAGCGTTATGCCAGACCATTGTGACAAAGAGGTGACGAACGCGCCTCCGCTCGGGTGAGATTCGACGTGCAGGGCGGGTTGCGGGATCTGCCGGGAGGCGGCCGAGGGCCGGCGCCGGCGCCGACCTGAACGCGCGCGAAGGCGGCCGGATACGTTAGGATTGGGAGCTTCCTGGTCGCCCGGTTGCCCCCCCACCCGCCGGCGGACCGCCGGCAGAAGGACTCCATGAACCCGATCCGCCTCCTCCTCGCCGCTGCCCTCTTGCCGGCCGCCCTGCTCGCCACCGGCTGCGCCGCCGCCACCGGCTGCGACTTCCGGGAGGGCTCCGCCAACGGCCCCGAGCCCCGCTGCCAGGAGCGCACGATGCTCCAGGCATCTGGCTTCGGCGCCGTGTGCGAGGGGCTCGGCGGGACCGCCGTGGACGGAGGCTGCCCCTCGGAGGGCATCGTGGGCGGCTGCACCACCGACGCGGGGACCGGCACCATCACCGACTGGTACTACGACCCCATCACCGAGGCCGAGATCCAGGAGACCTGCGTCAACGATGGCTCGACCTACGAGGCGGCGCCGGGCTGATCTCCGGCCCGGGTCCCGCACCCTCGGGCACCGCGAGGTCCCGGGGCCGTCGAGCCCCCGGCAACGAGCAGGACCGGCTGGGCAGACCGGGAGTTGCATCCCGGAGTCCGTTCCCTCGCCCTCGCGCGCTCCGACAGCTCGATGCCCCCGACCGGGCACTCTGCGATGGCACCCGCGACCTCGTTGGTGGCCCGGGCCTACCGGTCCAGAGCCAGCCTCAGCGTGCCGCCCGCTCCGCCGCGCTCGTTGTAGAGCCACTCCGCGGCGGCGGTCCGGAACACGAACGGGACGAAAGGGCTCTCGATCTGCCCGCCGCCCTGCCGTTCCCCGCCCCGGGTGAGCACGAGGCCGATCCCCCGCTGCTGGATGGCCTCCGCGGCGACGGCGATCCCCCGGTGGGCCCGCCTGCCGGACCTCTTGACCTCGATGTACTCCGAGTGGGATGGATCCACCGCGACGACGTCGCACTCGTCGGCGCCCTTGCGCCAGAAGCCGATCTCAGTCGGTCCGCGACCTGGTGGAGCAGCACGGTCTTCCCCACGCGCCGCGGACCGAGGACCACACACCCCCGGCCGACGTCCGCCTGCCGTACTGCGGAGTAGATCGTCTCGAAGGCATGGCGATGGAACCCGGCGGTCCGCTCGGGAGGGACGACGCCGGTCTCCCACCACGGATTGGCGTCCACGATGCCGCGCCACACCAGTCGAGTGAGTTCGTCGCCCATGGCCCAGCCCCATAGATGTAAAGCCTGAGTTTACAACTAGCAGCGAAATTTGCGAAGTCCCGCCCCTTTGAACTGCATGTCGGGGGGGGACGGCGTCCCGCGCCCCACGACCGGAGCGGGGCGGCGTTGACAGGGCGCGGGGCGTGCGTCGAACATGCCCGGCCTCCCGCGCCGTCCTCCCGAACGGGGCCGTCGGAGGCGGATCGAGCCCATGCCCGCTGCTTCCCCTCCCCTGGTGCTCGCCTCCGCCTCGCCCCGCCGGCGGGAACTCCTGCGGGCCGCGGGGATCGAGGCCGCCGTCGTCGCCGCCGAGGTGGACGAGAGCCCCCGCGCCGGGGAGGCTCCCGGGGACCTGGCCCTGCGCCTCGCCTCGGAGAAGGCCCGGGCCGTCGCCGCCCGCGCCGACTGCCCGGGGCGGTTCGTCCTGGCGGCGGACACCGTCGTCGCCCTCGGGGATCGGCTCCTGGGCAAGCCCGCCGACGCCGCCGAGGCCGCCGCCACCCTCGGGGCCCTGTCGGGGCGGGAGCACGAGGTGCTGACCGGCGTGTGCCTGCTGGACCGCGAGCGCCCCGGGGAGGAGCGCGCCTTCGTCGCCCGCACCCGGATCTCCTTCCGGGCGCTGAGCGCGGGGGACGTCGCCCGGTACGTCGCCACCGGCGAGCCCATGGACAAGGCCGGCGCCTACGGGATCCAGGGCCGGGGCGGCGCGCTGGTCGCCACCGTGCAGGGCTCCTACACCAACGTCGTCGGCCTCCCCCTCGCCGAGACCCTCGCCGCCCTCGCCGCGGCGGGGATCCCCCTGGAGCCTCGATGATCCCCTCCCCCACAGGCCCCGGGATCGCGGGTCGCCTCGCCGCCGTCCGGGAGCGGATCGCCGCCGCCTGCCGCCGGGCGGGACGGGACCCCGCCGCCGTCACCCTCATCGCCGTCAGCAAGGCGCAGCCCGCCTCCGCCGTCGCCGAGGCCGCGGAAGCCGGACAGGTGGACTTCGGCGAGAGCTACGTCCAGGAGTGGCTGGGGAAGAGGGAGGCCCTGGCGGGGAGGGCGGGGCTGCGGTGGCACTTCATCGGCCACCTCCAGTCCCGCAAGGCCCGGGAGGTCGTGGGGCGGGCCGCCCTCGTCCACGGCGTGGACCGCCCCGACCTCGCCGCGGAGCTGGACCGGCGGAGCGCCCGGGCGGGCCTCGTCACCCCCTGCCTCCTCCAGGTCAACCTGGGGGGTGAGGCCACCAAGGGGGGCTTCGATCCCCGGGACGTCCCGGCGGCCGCCGCGGCGATGGCCGCGCTGCCCGGCATCTCCCTCCGGGGGCTGATGGCGATCCCGCCCCCGGTGGACGATGCCGAGGACGCCCGCCCCATGTTCCGGCGGCTGGCGCAGCTCCGGGACGACGCCCGCAGGGCGACGGGTCTGCCCCTGCCCGAGCTGTCCATGGGCATGAGCGGGGACTACGAGGTGGCGGTGGAGGAGGGGGCCACCCTGGTGCGGGTGGGCACGGCGATCTTCGGGGCCCGCCCGCCCCGTCAGGGGGAGAAGCCGTAGTCCCGGGGCCCGGCCTCCACCTCCCGCGCCAGGATCGCCGCCAGCTCCGGGGGGACCCGCACCGGCCGGCCCGAAGCGAGGTCCACGCACACGCACACCAGGTGGCCGTCCACCAGGAGGCGGCCGTCCCGGACCCGGCGGATGGCGTGCTCCAGCCAGAAGCGGCTGCCGGCGATCCGACCGCCGGTCAGCGCCACTTCCACCCGGTCCCCGAGGACGGCGGGGCGCCGGTAGTCCAGGACCGCCCGGGCGACGACGGGAGCGACGCCCAGGCGCCGGAAGTAGTCCCGGCCCAGGTCGAAGGCCGCCAGCCCCTCCCAGCGCGCGTGTTCGAGCCACGAGAGGTACACCGAGTTGTTCACGTGTCCCTGGAAGTCCAGCTCGTAGGCGCGGACCTGGAGCTCCATGCGGAAGGGGGGGCGTCCGCCGGAGGAGGCGGGAGGGGCGGGAGGGGATTCCGGGGTCAAGGGCGAGTCCTCCGGGGCGAACGGGAGCGCGGGGCGGTGGACCGGGCGCGGCGGGCCCATTACTCTCTCGTCGCCTGGCGCGCGTGCAAGCCCGTTTCCCCTCGGATCCCGAAATGACCGACTCCGACTTCCAGCCCAGCCTCTTCGACCCCACCCCCGAGCACCGGCTCTTGCGCGAGATGGTGCGGCAGTTCACCCGGGACGAGATCGAGCCCCAGGCGGACGAGTTCGACCGCCGCGGGGAGCTCAACGTCCCCCTGCTGCGGAAGCTCGGGGAGCTGGGGCTGCTGGGGATCACCGTGCCGGCGGAGGACGGGGGCTCGGGCATGGACGCCGTGGCGGCGGTGATCGCCCACCACGAGATGTCCCGGTCGGATCCCGGCTTCACCCTGGCCTACCTCGCCCACGCCATGCTCTTCGTGAACAACTTCTACTGGGCGGCCAGCCCCGCCCAGCGCCGCCGGGTGGTGCCGAAGGTGACGAGCGGCGAGTGGATCGGGGCGATGGGCATGACCGAGCCGGCGGTGGGGACCGACGTGCTGGGCATGACCACCACCGCCGTGCGGCGGGGGGATCGCTACGTCGTCAACGGCCGCAAGACCTTCATCACCAACGGCCCCGAGGCCGACGTCGTCCTCTTCTATGCCAAGGTCGACGGGCGGATCACCAGCTTCTTCCTGGAGAAGGGCGCGCCCGGCTACAGCGCGGGCGAGAAGATCGAGAAGATGGGGATGCGGGGCTCCACCATGAGCGAGCTGATCTTCGAGGACGCCGAGGTCCCCGCCGAGAACCTGCTGGGCGAGGAGGGGGGCGGCCTCGTCCACATGATGCGGAACCTGGAGATCGAGAGGCTGACCCTGGCGGCGATGTCCCTGGGGATCGCCGACCGCTGCATCGACGTGATGGTGCGCTACGCCGGCGAGCGCCACGCCTTCGGCCGCCCCATCGCCGACTTCGGACAGGTCCAGCGCTACGTCGCCGACTCCTACGCCATGGCGGAGGCGGCCCGCTGCCTGGTGTACCACGTGGCCCGGGACGTGGGCCCGGACCGGCGCAACCGGATCGGCTCCGACGCCGCCAAGCTCTTCGCCGCCCCCATGGGCAAGGCCGTGGCCGACAACGCCATGCAGGTGCTGGGGGGCTACGGCTACTGCCGGGAGTACGTGGTGGAGCGCATGCTCCGGGACGCGAAGCTGCTGGAGATCGGCGGCGGCACCCTGGAGTCCCACCAGAAGAACCTGACCAAGGACCTGCTCCGGGAGCGGGGCGCCTGACGGAGCGCCCCGGCGGCGCCCCCGGACCGCTATACTCCTGCCCGGACGCTCCGCGGAGCGGAGGGAGGCGGGAGTGGCACCGACGCTGGGTGTTCGAGGGTCGCGGGCGGGCCTGCTGGGGGCGCTGGCGCTGGCGGCGTGCGTGGACGGCGCGGCGGGCACCACGGACCTGCACGCCCAGGCGACGATCCCTGCTGGGGACCCCGCGATGCCCGTGCCCGAGGACCTGGAGTTCGGGGAGCTGTTGCTTCCGTGGAGCGAGGCCCTGGGCGACGACGCGGCGTCGGAGCCGGACCTGGAGGGGGTGGAGTCCCTCACCCTGGCGGGCGTCACCCTGGCGACCTCCTCCCCGGGAGCGGACCTGGCCTTCGTGACCTCCGCGGAGTTCACCGTCGAGGCGGACGGCGTGGAGCCGACCCGCCTCGCATGGGTGAGCGAGGTCCCCGCGGGGGCAACGAGCGTCACGCTGGAGGTCGATCCCATCGACCTGATGCCCTTCTACGCCGCCTCCGACACCCTGCGGATCCGGGTGTCGGCCGAGGGCCACGAGCCGGAGTGGGAGGTGGAGCTCCACGCCACCCTCACCGTGGAGGCCCGGGTGACGACGGAGCGGGGCTGCCAGGCGCTGCTGGGCGGTTGACCGGGGGCGGCGACCGGCGTTCGTGCGCGCGCGGCGCTTGTGTGGGCGCCGAGCAGCCGAATATGATGCGGAGTCCAGGCGGCCGCCCCTCCCCGCGGCTCGGCCCGGGAGGCTCCATGCGCCCGTCCCTCCTGTCCCTCGCCCTCGCCGCGGCCTCCCTGCCTGGCCTGGCCAGCGCCCAGACGATCCCCGCGGGCGCGACCCTCCAGAACGGCGCGGTCGCCGACGTCACCCCCACCGGATTCGACGCCCTCTCCGACGCCTTGCCCGCCTTGGTGGGCGAGCTGATCGGCACGTCGATCCCCGTGGACGACGTCAACAGCGAGATCGGCGAGCTGCTGGGCTGCTCCTTCGTCGCCTACATCAACGGCCTCGACGTCGCCCTGACCATCAACAGCGCCGCGCTGCACTCCCAGGCGCCCGACAAGCTGCTCCTGGACCTGAACGCCACCATCCGCATCAACTCGTCCAGCGACCCCTTCGGGCTCTACGTGGGGCTCTCCCCCTCCCAGGGGGACTGGCAGTGCTTCCTGCTCTCGTGGGCCGAGATCGACTGCGACGCCTACGTCGATCCGGTGACCGCGAACGTCGGGGCCACGCTGCGGGCCACGCTGGTGGGCGGCCAGCTCTCGCTGGAGCTGGTGAGCTTCGAGCAGGACCTCACCGCCACCATCGACTCCAGCGACCTGCACCTGCCGGGATGCGACTTCTACGAGGACCTGATCGACCTCGCGTGGGGCTTCGTCGCCGACTACCTGGAGAGCTTCATCAACGACTCCCTGGGAGGCATGGTCGAGGAAGCCCTGAGCGACGCCATCCCTCCCTTGTCGTTCGAGGGCGAGACCGAGCTGCTGGACACCACCCTGACCTACTCCTTGACGCCGGGCTCCCTGACCATCGGCAACGACACCCTGCGGATCGGCCTCGACGCCGCCTTCGACGCCCCCCCGGCGTCGTGCGTGTCGGCCTACGACCTCGGCGGCTCGATCATGACCGGGGACGGGGCGATCCCGGGGCCCTTCACCACCATCCCCTCCACTGGCCAGCCCTTCGCCCTGGACGTCCTGCTGGACGACGACCTCGCCAACAACGCCCTGTACGTGCTCTGGCGCGGGGGCGTGCTCTGCTACACCGTCGACGAGGAGACCATCGGGATCCCCCTGGACACGAACCTGCTGGCCACGCTGCTCCTCTCCAGCGAGAACCGCGCCTGGTTCACCGAGATCTTCGACGACGCGTCCTCCCCCATCCTGATCCGGACGGTACCGACGGTGTCCCCGACGGTGGTGCTGGGGGCGGGACACGACATGGACGCCTACGTCGAGGGCCTGGACCTGGAGTTCTACGCCTGGGTCCGGGACCGCTGGGCGCGGGTGATCTCGGTGCGGACCGACATCGCCGCCGGGGTGGACCTGGAGTACGACCCCACGTCGGGGGACCTGGGCATCGTGGTGGACCTGGACACCGGCGCCATCACCGGCACGGTGGTCTACAACGAGCTGCGCCCCTGGCTGACCGAGGACATCGAGTCCCACTTCTCGTCGGCCATCGGCGCGCTGGTGGATCCGCTGGTCGGCTCCCTCCTCGGGGACCTCACCTTCACCATCCCCGGGATCTACGGGATCAAGCTCTCGTCCATGAAGGTGGAGGCGGTCGGGAACGCCGACGACTGGCTCGGCGCCTTCGCGGGGCTGACCTACGACCCCGCGGCGGCGGGGTCCGGGTGCGACGCCGATGGCGGCTGCGAGTCCGGCTGCGACTCCGGCTGCGACTCCGGCTGCGAGACCTCGGCCACCCCCGCGGCCCGGGCCCAGGCGGCGGCGGGGTATGGGTCCCTGCTCGCCCTGGGCGGCCTGATCGTGTCCCGGCGCCGGCGGCGCTGAGGTGGGTCAGAGCGCCGCGCGCCTCGCCTCTCCGTCCCTCCCGGCGAGGTAGCGCAGGGCCACCTGGGCGAGGACGCCGAAGGAGGCGCGGCTCAGGATCGGGGCGAAGCCGCGGATCACCGACAGCAGCTCGTAGCGGAGCACCCGGTCGAGCTTCGTCTGCTGGTCGTCGGTCACCACCCGGGCCAGCATCCGGAAGAGATCGCCCTTTCGGGCCGTGAACGCCCGGGCGTAGAACCAGGCCAGGGCCTGGAGCCGCATCGCCTGGACCTCCCGCCCGTCGAAGTAGGGGCTGTTGGAGACCTGGAAGGACAGGTCTCCCTGGGCGAGGGTCGAGAAGAAGGCGTCACTGAACTCGATCCGCCCCTCCTTCTTCATCTGCTCGAAGTGGGGGCTCCCCGGCAGGGCGGTGAAGGCCGACACCGCGATTTCGTCGACGCCGAGGCGGGCGAGCTCCGACAGGAAGCGCAGGGTCAGGACGAAGTCGTCCAGCGTCTCCACGGGGTGGCCGACGATGATGTAGGCGCTCACGGGCAGGCCCGCCTGCTTGGCGTTGCGGACGGTCTCGAACACCGTGTCCAGGGACAGCTTCTTGTCGATCCACTCCAGGACCGCGGGGGAGCCCGTCTCCGGCGCGATCTGGAGGTGGTTCAGCCCCGACGCCTTCGCCCGGCGGAGCAGGTCCAGGCTCAGGCGGCTGGCCCGCACCCCCGCGGGCACGTTCCAGTGGATCCGCGGACCCTGGGCGTTCAGGCCGTCCACGAAGGCCTCGAACCACCGGATGTGGTTGGTCATGCTGAGGTCGTGGAAGATGAAGTACGACACGTCGTGCCGGGCCGAGTACTCCCCGAGCTCCGCCAGCACGTTCTGGACGGAGCGGTACCGCTGGTTCCCCCACGTCCCCGGGGCGGTGCAGAAGCGGCACTTGTAGGGGCAACCCCGGGACGCCACGGTGGGGAGGTAGCGCGTCTCGGAGCGGGGCCCGTGGCCCTTGCGGTCCCCCCAGTAGGCGGAGAGGGGGATGTCGGACCAGTCGGGGAAGGGCAGCTCGTCCAGGCCCCGGATCTCGCTGCGCCGGGTGACGATGCGCCGGGCCCGGTCGACGGCGTGGCCGGGCGTCACCACGTTGGGGATCCCGTCGATCCCCTCCCCCGCCTCCAGGGCCGCCAGCAGGAAGGTCCAGGGCTCCTCGCCCTCGCCGGTGACCACCGCGTCCACCTCGCCATCCCGCACCACGAGGTCGGCGATCCCCGTCACCCCCTCGCCGCCCACCACGATCCGGGCGCGGGGCAGGCGCCTGCGGAGCGCCCGCAGCAGGGCCCGCACCGGCGGCCAGGTCTGGGAGAACATCATCGAGACCCCCACCACGTCCGTTCCCTCGGGGACCCGGGCGACCAGGGCGGGGATTGCCAGCCCGTGGAGGTGGAACCCCTCCCCGTGGTCCCAGCGATGGCCGAAGCCCTCGCCGACGCCGTCGATGACGGTGACGCGGTGCCCGAGGGCCCGGGTGGTGGCGGCGAGGTAGGCGAGACGGAGGGGCAGCTCGGAGGCGTTGGAGGGGTTGAGCTTCCCGATGGGATCGAACGGGACCAGCAGGGTGACGTGGGCCACGGGAGCCTCGGGTTGCCGGGGGAGGCCCCGGAGTCAGGCGGCGGGAGGGGCCCCGGGAGGCGACGGCGGGGGCGAGGCGGCCCCGGATCTCCGCGCCCCGCCGCCTCCCCCACGGGCCAGTGAGCCCCGGCGCCGACCCGCTGTCAAGGCGGGCCGTCCCGGCGATCGCCCACATCCGGGGCCGGCTCGGGGGCTGGGAGCGGCTCGGGCGCCGGCTCGGGGACGACGGCCGCGTCCGCCCCTGAGGGGGCCCCGGGCCCGACGGGCCTTCCCGTCCCCACGTCGTAGGCCATGAACGTCGAGCGGGGCCCCGCCGGGTGGGTCCGGGGGCGTAGGATCGCCGCCGCCACCACCTCGGGGATCCCGTCGCCGGTGACGTCCCAGGGGGCGAGGCCCACCGTCGCCTGGCCCAGTAGCGGCCCGGATCGGCGGACGGCGAGGCCGTACCCCTCGGGGTCCAGGCGCAGCCAGCTCCCGCCCCGGAAGATCCGCAGGCGCGAGAGCACCGTGAAGGGGGCCTCGTCGGCGGTGGGCTGCCACACCTCGGCGCGGCCGTCGGCGTCCAGGTCCGCCACCAGGGGGTAGGTCGAGAAGGCGTGGAGGCGGGTGGTGGTCTCCCCCAGCAGGCCGCTGAAGGAGCGTTCCACCGCGACGGGCCGGGCCGTCCAGCGGGCGTCGCTCCGCCAGAGGGCGTCGCCGCCGTGCCGCCGGGACCAACGCCCGTCCTCCCCGACGGTGTACAGGGCCTCTCCGGCGGCCTGGGGGACCACGACGAAGTCGTCGAGGTGCACGCCCGGGGGGAGGGCGAGGGGATCGCCCCGCTCCACCCTGCCGTCCCGGACGGCGCAGCGCATCGGCGGGGGCAGGTAGGGCTCCTCGGCGGCGGGGCGCTCGCAGGCGAGGCCGATCCCGCCGCCCCCCGGCAGGCGCGCGATCCGGAGGTAGAGGGGCACCCCCGCCGCCCGGGCCACCAGGGCGCCCCCCTCGCCGGCCCCCAGCACCGCCGAGGCCACCTGGGGCATGAAGCCCGTCAGCGCGATCTCGTCCCGCCCGTCGCCGTCCACGTCGCCGGCGCCGATCCCCGTCCACCGGACCCCGAACGCGGCGTAGCGGCGGATGAGGGTGTAGGTCCCGCCGGCGATCCCCACCTCGGCCAGCTCCCCCTCGAAGAGGGCGAAGAGCCGCGGGCGACCGCCGCCTTCGGGATCGGCGGCGACCAGCCCCCGCACCTCGCCCCGGATGGGGATGGGGCCGCCCCCGGTGGCGGGGAGCACCGTCGCCGGGCGGGCGCACCCGGCGAGGACGGCGAGAGCCGCCAGCAAGGCGACGGCCGGCCCCGGGAGGCCTCGGAAGGCCCCGCGCCTCACGGCGGCACCGCCGCCGCTTCCGAGAGGCAGATCAGGTGGGAGAGCAGGGCCCGGACCTCCTCGAAGGCCGAGGCGAACCCCGACTCCGGCAGCCACCAGGTCAGCCGGACCTCGCCGGGGCCCCGGGGGAGGGTCATGGAGAGGCGCCAGGCCGGGGGCGGACCGGGCTCGAAGTGGCTCCCCACCTGGACGTCCCCGGAGGGGACGCAGCGCCGAGACACCGAGTACGTGCCCGTATCTACGAAGGAATCCACGGAGTCGCCGCCCGCGTCGGCCAGCGGAGGGAGGGGGCTGCCGGCGTGGACCTCCACCCGGGCGCCCGGGCCATCGAGGGTCCACGCCGCCCTCAGGGTGGACGGGGGATCCCCGGGCGCGTGGACCGGGGACCACCGGCTCGGCACCAGGAGCGACCAGCCCCAGGTCCGGTCGGCGTAGCGGGTGCCCCCGTCGGCGGGAGCCGACTCGACCCCTTCGGGGAGGGCGCGGGGCCCGGGCTCCCCCGGGGGCGGGGCGGTCTCGGCGGCGGAGAGAGCGGGGGGAGGTCGGCGGGCGCAGCCCCCGAGGGCCACCAGTGCGGCGAAGGCCAGGGCGGTGCGGAGGGGGAGGGATCCCGGGCTCGGCGTCACGGTCCTTCCCGAGCCTCCCCTCGGCCCGCCCGCGCCCAGGCCGCGAGGAGATCGGCGTCGGCGAGCAGGACCCGGGCGGCCTCGGCGGGGGGGACGGCGCCGGAGTCGAGCCCCGCGCCCAGGGCCTCCCGGGCGCCTCCGGGGCCCAGCGAGGCGCGGAGGGAAGCGGCCACCCGCCGGGCGACGGCCCGGATCACCAGGCGCTCCACCTGCCGGCGGGGGGCGACGGGCGGGCGGGGGTGGGCCAGGCGGAGGGAGCGATGGGCGTCGACGGCGGCGTCCAGCTCCGCCAGCCCGGTCCCCTGGAGGGCCGAGACGGCGATCACCGGGACCCGCCACCCCCCCGCGACGATCCTCGCCGGGGGCGAGCCCTCGGCGATCATCTCCCGCAGCTCGGCCACCAGGCGGTCGGCGCCGGGCCGGTCCGCCTTGTTGACCACGAAGAGATGGCCGATCTCCATGAGGCCCGCCTTCATGGCCTGGATCGAGTCCCCGGCGCCGGGGACGGCGATCACGGCGACGGTGTCCGCCAGCTCCATGACCTCCAGCTCGGTCTGGCCGACCCCGACGGTCTCCAGGACCACCCTCGGGTAGCCGGCGGCCAGGGCCAGGGCCACGACCTCGGCGGTCCCCGCCGTCAGCCCCCCGCCGTGGCCGCGGCTGCCCAGGCTGCGGATGAACACCCCCGGATCGGCGGTGTGGTGCTGCATCCGGATGCGGTCGGCCAGCACGGCGCCGCCGGTGAAGGGGCTGGAGGGGTCCACCAGCAGGACGGCGACCCGGTGCCCCTTGGCCCGCTCCGCGGCCACCACCCGGTCCACGAGGGTGCTCTTGCCCGCCCCCGGGGGGCCGGTGACGCCCAGGACGTGGCCCGCCGGCCGGGGAGGCAGCCGGGCCACCACCTCCAGGGCCCCCTCGGGATCGTCCTCCACCGCGGTGATCAGCCGGGCGAGGGCGCGGGACTGCCCGCGGAGGAGTCCCTCCACCAGGGCGGGGATCTCGTCTGGGCGCGGCGAGGGCATGGGGCCGGCGAAGATATCACGGAGGGCCCGGGCGGGGGCAGGCGGTGGGGCGCTCGGGCATCTCGTCCTCGCGGAGACATGCTAGGCGGCCAAGGGCCCAGGAGCAAAGGGTGCCCGAGCCGGGGCTTGCCGCCTCCGCTCCCGTCGGGCACGCTGGCGCGGTCGCCGGCCGGCTGGTCCGCCGCGCGGGAGGAGGACCGGTGGTTCCGAAGGGAGGAAGGGCGCGCCGGGCCGCCGCCCGGGCCGCCGCGTGCGCCGGCCTCCTGGCCGCGGGCTGCCTGGGGGAGATCCCCGAGGCCGCCCCGGGCGTGGGCGGCCTGCTCCAGCGGCCCCTGGGCGCGGATCCCGCGGCGGTGGCGGCGCTGCGGGCCCGGGTGGGGTGGGCGCCCCGGGTCGAGCGGTTCTACGTGCTGCGCCCCGTCACGGTGGCGCGGTGGGGCGTGCGCCGGGAGTGGATCTGGGTGTCGGTGGTGCTCTGGGACGAGAGGGGGGTGCTGGGGACCGTCGCCAGCGACCCGGTGCGGGTGGACCTGCGGGCGGGCCACACGGTCCTGGACCCGGTCCCGGACGCGGAGATCGCCACCTACGCCCTGGCCCGGGGGGGCCAGGTGGTGGAGGGCGGCTTCCCCACGGAGGACGGGCCGCGCTGAGCCCCCCGGCCTGGAGTGCCGCGGGCGCGCACCGGGCGGGTCGGGCGGCGCAACCGGGCTTCCCTCGGCGGGGCGGCGGCGCATGACTGTCCGCGGGGGAGGAGGGGCCGGATAGGGCCCGTGGCCTCCCCGCGATCCTGGGGAGGGAACGACGAATGCCCACGAGTGCGCGCTTCCCGCGGCGTGGCGCCCCGCTCCTCGGCGGCGGGGTGCCGGCGTTCGCGGCGGTGGTCCTGCTGGCCGGCTGCCAGAGGGTCGGGGACGACGAGGGGACCGGCGAGGTCCTGCTCCTCGCCTCGCCCTCGGAGGTGGACTTCGGAGAGGTGGAGGCGGGCTCCTCGGTGGAGGCCACCGTCACCCTCCTGAACCCCAACCAGGCGGACCTGGCCTTCTCCAACTTCGGGATCGCGGGGGGCGCGGCGGAGTTCTCCATCGGCCAGGCGCCGGCGGAGATCGCCGGACTCGGCACGGCGACGGTGACCGTGTGGTTCGCCCCCGACGCGGAGGCGTCCATCACCGACAGCCTGGTCGCCTACGTCGAGGGAGCGACCGAACCCGCGGTGACGGTCCCCCTGCGGGGAGCGGGGATCGGCGAGGTCCACGACGCGGTCACCGTCTCGCCCGAGTCCGTGGAGTTCGGGGACGTGACCGTCGGGGCGTCCGCCGAGGCCGTCCTGATCCTGGAGAACCACGAGGCCGTGGACGTCGCCATCGCCACCGTCTCGTTCAGCGACGGCACCACGGGACCGTTCCGGATCTCCGGTACGGTCCCGGGGAACGTCCCCGCCATGGGCGAGGCCGAGATCGTCGTCGTGTTCGCCCCCGAGGAGACGGGCCGCCGGGACTCCACCCTCCAGATCGCCTACGGCGACGACCTGACCCTCTCGGTACCCGTCGGCGGCGCCGGAGTGCCCGACGACGGCGGCGGCGGCGGAGGGGGGGGCGGCTCCGGCGGCGGCCGGGACGAAGGAGGACCCATCGTGACCATCACCACCCCGAGCGACGGGGCGACGTACGCCGAGGGTGCCGAGGTCCCCCTCCGGGCGGTGGCCCACGACGGCGAGACGGACGAGGTGGACCTGACCTACCGCTGGGAGTCGGACCTGGACGGGGCGCTGGGAAGCGGTCACCCCGACGGAGGCGGGTTCGTCGTGGACGCCGCGCCCCTGGGGGTGGGCGAGCACCGGCTCACCCTCACGGTGACCGACGCCGACGGGAACCGGGGATGGAGCGAGGTCGACGTCGTCGTCGGGGGCGACGGCGGCACCGGAGATCCCCCCACCGCCGAGATCCTCGGCCCGGAGGACGGCTCCACGTTCGCCCCGGGCGAGGCGGTGTCGTTCACCGGCAGGATCGACGACGCCGAGGACCCCCCCGGGGACCTGGCGCTCCGGTGGCGCAGCGACGTCGACGGCGTCCTCCACGACTCCCGCGCCGAGGGGGACGGCACGACGTCCTTCTCGACCGACGCGCTGTCCCCGGGCAGCCACGCGATCACCCTCTCGGTCACGGACTCCTCGGGCCAGACGGCGTCGGCGACGGTCACGGTGGTGGTGGAGTAGCCCCGCTGGGGCGGACGCCGCCCCGGAGCTTCCCCTCCGCTCCCAGCGGGCGCTATCCTGGCTTCCCCACGGGGAGGGAGGCCCGCCCGCGATGCCCCGCCAATCCGCCGCGCTGCCGCTCCCGCTCCTGCTGTTGCTCCTGCTCGTGCCCCCCGCATGCGCCCCCGGGAGCGCCGAGCGCGCCGCCGTCTACGGGGGCGCGGGCCGGGACGACGACACCGCGACCGACGACGACACCGCGGATCCGGACGACGACACCGCGGCCCCGGACGACGACACCGCGGCCCCGGACGACGACACCGCGGCCCCGGACGACGACAC
>JAKLKC010000054.1:14765-43104 GCA_023150875.1 Myxococcota bacterium
CCGGACGACGACACCGCGGCCCCGGACGACGACACCGCGGCCCCGGACGACGACACCGCGGCCCCGGACGACGACACCACCCCGGAACCCCCGCCGAGCCAGGTCTGCTACCCGGGCCCTGCCCTGGACGGCACCGCGTGCGTGCCGGTGGTCCCGGCGAGCGGGATCTCCGATCCCGGCGGCGAGTACGAGTACGGCGATCCCGCGGCGAGCCCCGATCCCCTGGCCTACCAGGAGCCCGACCGCTACGTCGACCTGCTGGCGGTGGACGGGGGCTTCGACCTCGCCCCCCACTTCGCCCTGGACGAGTTCATGCAGTCGTGGAAGGGGCGCTACGGGCTGACCAGCCCCGCGGTGGTCGAGCTCATGGAGACCATCCGCACGTGGCGGGGGGAGCCCCTCTACGTCACCTCGGGGTACCGCAGCCCCGCCTACAACGCCGCCCAGCCGGGCGCGGCCACCTGGTCGCGGCACCTGTACGGCGACGCCGTGGACTTCTACATGGCGGGCACGGGGATCGGGGAGCTGGAGGACGACTGCGTCGCCCTCGGGGCGGACTACACTGCCCTGTACGACGACGGCCACGTCCACTGCGACTGGCGGGACCTGCCCCTCGAACCGGGCTTCTTCGACCCCGCCACGGGGCTCGCCCCCTTCGAGCGGCGCTCCCCCTCCGCCGCCTCGCTCGCGCCGGGCAGGGGGGCAGGGGACGCCCGCGCCGGAGATCCGGTCTCCTACCGGGTCCTGCACGCGGGGTTCGACGAGGGCGCGCCCCGGGTGGAGTGGCGGGTGCTGGACCCCGGGGGCGCGGTGGCGGCCGCCGGCGAGGGGCTCTCGGTGCTGTTCGTGCCCGAGGTCCCCGGTCCGCACCGGATCGAGGCGCGGGTCGGCGGGCGGGCCGCCTTCGCCGAGGCGACCGTCGACGTCGCCCCGTCGCGTTCCCGCTGAAGGCCCCACGGTGGTGTCCGACGAGGGCGGGGACGCTGCTTGCCCGTGGGGTCGGCGCCGACTAACTTGGAGCCGTCCCGGGGAGTGAAGGATCCGACATGACGACGAGCGCCCAGCAGCTCCGCGGCGAGCTGAACGACATGGACCGCCAGATCGCCCGCCTCCTCCAAGGGCGGTTCGACATCCTCGACCGCCTGAGGGGGGAGGGCGCCGCGGCCTCGTCCTACGACCCTTCCGAGGAGGCGCGGGCGGTGGACGCGGTGCTGCGGGAGACGAACGGATCCCGGGACGCCGAGGCGGTGCGCCGGGTCTTCGGCGAGGTCTTCCGCGCCTCCGCCGAGAGGAGCGAGGCCGGCCCTGGCCTGAGGGTGCGCCGGGCCCCCGGCCAGCCCGGGAGCGTGTACGAAGTTCGGGGCCACCGGATCGGCGACGCCCCCCAGCTCATCGCCGGCCCCTGCTCCATCGAGAGCTACGAGCAGACCCGGGCGGTGGGGGAGCGGCTCCACTCCCTGGGGGTGCGGTTCCTGCGGGGCGGCGCCTACAAGCCCCGCACCTCCCCCTACGCCTTCCAGGGCCTCAAGGAGGAGGGGCTGAAGATCATGCGGCAGGTGACGGACGAGCTGGGCATGGTCGCCGTCACCGAGATCCTGGACCCCCGGGACCTGGAGAGGATCGACCGCCACGCCGACGTGTTCCAGGTGGGGACCCGGAACATGTTCAACTACGACCTGCTCAGGCTCCTGGGGGAGACCCGCAAGCCGGTCCTGCTCAAGCGGGGGCTGATGGCGACCCTGGAGGAGCTGATCCTGGCGGCGGAGTACATCGCCGAGAGGGGGAACGAGCAGATCATCCTGTGCGAGCGCGGCGTGCGTTCCTTCGAGAAGTGGACCCGGAACACCCTGGACCTGGCGGCGGTGCCCCTCCTCTTGGCCCGCACCCCCTTCCCGGTGGTGGTGGACGTCGCCCACGCCACGGGCCGCAAGGACATCATGGTCCCCCTGGCCCGCGCGGCCCTCGCCGCCGGCGCCGCCGCCGTCATGGTGGAGTCCCACCCCAACCCCGCCCTCGCCCTCTCGGACAACGAGCAGCAGATGGACCTGGAGGAGATCGGGCGCTTCGTCGAGGCGGTCTTCGCGCCCTGAGTCGCGGGCGGCGTACCCCCCGTCCCTCCTACCGCCCGCGGTGGAAGGGCATAGAACGATAGCGAACGGGGGGAGCGATGGAGCGGGAGCCCGAGCTCGGCGGCGCGGGGGAAGGTCCGCGCTGGACCAAGGGGATCTGCGGGATCTGCCCCGCGGGCTGCTGGGTAGAGATCGGCCTCGAAGGGGGGCGGATCCGCGAGATGCGGGCGGACGCCAGCCACCCCCTGGGGATGATCTGCAGGCGCGGCCGGCATGCGGCGGAGATCGTCTACTCGGAGCACCGCCTGCGCCACCCGTTGCGGCGGGTCGGTCCCAAGGGGACGCACCGCTTCGAGCGCATCGGGTGGGACGAGGCGTACCGGGCGATCGCGGAGCGGCTCGTCCAGATCCGGGACGAGTCCGGTCCCGAGGCGGTCGCGATCTACACGGGGCGAGGGGCGTTCGAGCTCTCGCTCTGCGACCTGTTCAAGCCGAAGGGGGTGCGCGTCTCGTCGGCTTCGAACGTCCTGTTCCCGTTCGGTTCGCCCAACACCATGGGCGTCGGCGCGCTCTGCTACGTCTCCTTCGCGCAGATGGCGCCGCACCTGACCCTGGGCCGGACGCTGACCGACATGTTCCTGGACATCGAGAACGCCGAGTTGGTGGTGGTCTGGGGCGCCAACCCGGCGACCGACTCGCCGCCCCTGGACATGCTCCGCCTGGAGTCCGCCGTCGCCCGGGGAGCGGATGTGGTGGTGATCGATCCTCGACGCACCGAGACCGCGCATCGGACCAACGCCCGATGGATCCCCATCCGCCCGGGGACCGACGGCGCCCTGGCCCTCGGCATGATCCAGGTGATGCTGGAGGAGGACCTCCACGACGAGGAGTTCGCTTCCCGCTGGTGCACCGGCTTCGAGGACCTGGCGCGCTACGTCCAGCACTTCCGCCCCGAGACGGTGGAGTCCATCACCGGCGTGCCCGCGGAGACGATCCGGGACCTCGCGCGCCGGATCTGCCGGGCCTCGGGGGCGTGTCCGGTGATGTACACGGGCCTCGAGTACTCCAACACCGGGCTGCAAGCCGTGCGGGCCGTGCTGACCCTGTTCGCCCTGGCGGATCACCTGGACGTCCCCGGCGGGATCGGCCTGGCCATGCGGGACACGCACTTCCCGGTGAACGACGCCTGCAACCAGCCGAACCCGGCGATCGAGCGCGCGGTCGCCCGGGATCGCTTCCCGCTGTACAGCCTCTATCGGGGGGAGTCCCACGCCAGCGGGCTGGTGGACGCGGTGCTGCGGGGCGATCCCTACCGGATCCGCGGTCTCCTGGTGCACGGCGCGTCCATCCTGACCTCCTGGCCCCAGGCGCCGGTGTGGAGGGAGACCCTCGGCGCCCTGGACTTCCTCGTCTGCATCGACCGGCAGCTCACCGCCGACGCCGCCTACGCGGACCTGGTGCTGCCGGCGACGACGATGTTCGAGATCGAGTCCTACATGACCTACGGGCCGATCTTCCGGGTGCGGGAGCGGGTCGTCGAGCCCGTCGGCGAGGCGAGGAACGACTACCTGATCATGGCCGAGCTCGCCCGCCGCCTGGGTTACGGGGACCTCTATCCGCAGACGGAGGACGAGGTCCTCCGGTACGTGCTGCGGGGCTCCGGCACCACCCTGGAGGAGGTGAGGGCGGCGGGGGGCTGGGTGAAGCGGCCGACGCCGATGATGGAGTACAAGAAGTGGCGGAGCGGTGGGCTGCGCCCCGACGGCCGACCGGGGTTCGACACGCCGAGCGGGAAGTTCGAGATCCGCTCCAGCGTGCTGGAGGAGTACGGCCACCCGCCGCTCCCCGAGTACACCGAGCCGCGGGAGGGCCCCCTCGCCGATCCGGTCCTCGCGGGGGAGTTCCCGCTGGTCTTCAACTCGGGGGCGAGGCCGCAGACCGACTTCCGATCGCAACACCACGGGATCGCGGGGCTGGTGAAGGACCACCCCGAGCCGACCGTGGAGATCCACCCGGCCGACGCCGCGCCGAGGGGGATCCGGGACGGCGACCTGGCCGCCGTCCGCACGCCCCGGGGCGAGGTCCCCTTCCGCGCCCGCGTCACCGCCGACATCGTCCGGGGGAGCGTCGAGTGCAGCCAGGGGGGAGGCACGCCCGTGGGGCCGAGGCCGTGGCGGGAGTGGAACGTCAACCTCCTCACCGACCTGGGCAACCGCGACGAGATCAGCGGCTTCCCCGTTTACAAGGCGCTGCTGTGCGAGGTCGTGAAGTTGGAAGGCGGCGCGGGGGACCGGCCGCCCCCGGGGACCTCCGGGGGCGAGGCCGATCCCGAGGCCGGCCGGAGCCGGTCCACCCCGGGGCCCGGGGCCCGGAGGAGGATCCAACTCGACAACAACGCCACCACCTCCATCGCCCCCGAGGTGCGGGAGGCGATGCTCCCGTACCTGACCGGGGAGTGCGGGAACCCTTCCAGCATCCACGCGATGGGACGTGCCGCCCGTTCCGCCGTCGAGGCCGCCCGGCGCCAGGTGGGGGCCCTGCTCCGCGCCTCCCCGCGCCGGATCGTGTTCACCGGGGGAGGCTCCGAGGCGAACAACCTCGCCATCAAGGGCGCCGCCTTCGCCCGACGGGCCGCCGGCCGCCACGTGATCGCCACCCGGATCGAGCACCCGGCCGTCCTGGGCTCGTGCCGATCCCTGCTGGCGTCCGGGTTCGACGTGGAGTTCCTGGATGTGGACGAGGACGGCTGGCTGGCGCCGGATCGGCTGCGCCGGGCGCTGCGGCGGGACACGATCCTCGTGTCGGCGATGACCGCCAACAACGAGGTGGGGACCCTCCTGCCCATCGAGGAGCTCTGCGCCGTCGCCCACGAGGGGGGCGCGGTCTTCCACACCGACGCGGTCCAGGCCGTCGGGAAGGTCGCCGTGGACGTGGAGGCGTCGAAGGTCGACCTGCTCACCCTCTCCGCCCACAAGCTCCACGGCCCGAAAGGGATCGGGGCCCTCTACGTGGGGCGGGGGATCGCCCTGGAACCCCTGGTCCACGGGGGCCCCCAGGAGAACGGCCTGCGGGCCGGCACCGAGAACGTCCCGGGCATCGTGGGGCTGGGCAAGGCCGCCGAGCTGGCCACCCGCGGGCCCGAGGTCTTCGAGGGGATCCGCGCGCTCCGCGACGCGCTGGAGGACGGGATCCGGAGCGTCGTGCCGGGGGCGCGCCTGAACGGGCACCGCACGCGCCGCCTGCCGAACACCCTCAACCTGACCCTCCCCGGGGTGCGCGGCGAGTCCCTGGTCATCGCCCTGGACCGCCAGGGCATCTCGCTCTCCTCCGGCTCGGCGTGCAAGTCGGGCTCCCCCGATCCGACGCACGTCCTGCTGGCCATGGGTCGTTCCCCGGAGGAGGCCCACTGCGCCGTGCGCTTCTCGCTCTCGCGGTGGAGCACCCGGGAGGAGATCGACACGGCCGTGGAGGCCGTCGGCCGCGTGCTGCGCGAGATGGAGGCGAGCGTCCGCTTCCTGCCCTGCAAGTAGGGAAGCCCGCTCCGGGCGCGGCCACCCGCGTCCGCCGCGGGGCGTGGCGGGCCAGGCTCCCTCCGCCGCGGGATCCGCCGCGCCCTGCGGGGACGGGCTCGGGGAGGTCCCCCGCGCTGCGGTCCACACCCCCCGGCGGTGGCGGCGGATCCGAGGCGACGGCACGCCTCGCCCGCCCGAGGACCCCGCGGGAGGCGACGAGGGCGGGGGCCGGGGAACGGCGGGAAGGGGCCCCGATGGGACCTCGAGGGTGCGACTTCAGCCGCAGAGCACGTCCAGGTCGCACCAGGTCGCTTCGAAGTTGCCCACCAGGATCCGGGTGTCGGGGAGGTCCAGGGTGTACTCCCCGACGAGGGAGCCGTCGCCGGGGTCCCACAGCCCGAAGGAGCCGCTCTCCACGGTCACCCAGTCCGAGGGACCGTCGCCGTCCTCGTCCCACCACGCCTGACCGGACCCTCCCCAGAAGGAGTAGGAGCCCGGGGGCAGGGGCGTGCCCCCCTCCCAGGTCCAAAGGGCCACCCGCAGCCACTCGTCGGGGGAGAGCGCCGCGTCGCAGGACTCCTCCGCGAGGCCGACGGCCAGCTCGACGGCGGGACCGTCGTCGGGGGCGCACGAGGGCCCGATCCGGGCGAACCCCATGGGACCCTCCACCACCGGCGGCTCCTCGAAGGTGGTGTCGTCGTCCCCGGCGGAGTCGTCGTCCCCGGCGGAGTCGTCGTCCCCGGCGGAGTCGTCGTCCCCGGCGGAGTCGTCGTCGTCGGCCGACAGGGCGCCGCAGCCGAGGGCCAGGGCGATGGACAGGACCGGGATCCAGCGAGGGTGCATGTCGCGCTCCGTTGCCCCGGGTGCCCGCAGGCCCCGCGCCATCGGGCCGGGCCGGAACGTGCCCGGTCGGCCCGCCTCTCCCCGGGGAGGGCCGGAGCCGCCGTCGAGGCGATCCGCTATGATCGCCGGCCCCCCCGAGGTCGCCTTGCCCCCCTCCGCCCTCCCCTTCGGTCTGCACGTCGAGATGAGGGTCGAGACCCCCCGGGGCGCCTTCGTCAAGAGGGACCTCGTGGGGGGGCGCCTGCGGATCGCATTCGTGTCCCCCTGGCCGTGCCCCTTCGACTACGGCCACGTGCCCGGCTGGCCGGCCCGGGACGGGCTCTTCCAGGACGCCGCGTGGATCGGGCCCCGCGCCCGGCCCTTGGACATGGTGGCGGGGACGGTGGCGGCGGTGGTCCGCTTCACCGACGGGGGCCTGGTGGACGACAAGTGGATCGTCAGCCCCGACGGGGAGATCCCCTCCGCTGAGGTGTCGCGGATCCGCCGCTTCTTCCGCCTCTACGCCGCGGTGAAGTCCCTGCGGAAGGGAGGCGCGGCCTTCGGCGGCCTGGACGTCTCCCCCCACGTCGCCGGGGGCCGGGGTTGAGCGCCCGCCCTCCCGAGACCCGCGCCCCCGCCCCGTCGGCGGCGACGAGGGTGGGGGTCTTCGCGGCGATCTGGAGCCTCGCCATCCTGCTGGGTCGCTTCGTCGGCTTCGTGCGCGAGACGGTGATCGGGCGCACCCTCGGCGTCTCGGCCCAGGCGGACGTGTACTTCACCGCCTTCACCATCCCGGACTTCTTCAACTACCTGCTGGCGGGGGGAGCCCTCTCGCTGACCTTCATCCCCATCTTCGGCCGGCACCTCGCCGAGGGGCGGGAGGACCGGGGATGGGACTCCTTCAGCGACATCGCCAACTTCCTGCTGCTGGTGGGCCTCCCCCTCACCCTGGCGGTGGGCTGGGCGATGCCGCACCTGGGGCCGCGGGTGGCCGGCGGCTTCGACGAGGACCAGCTCGCCCTACTGACCCGCCTCACCCGGATCATCCTGCCCGGGCAGGTCTTCATCCTGTTGGGGGCCCTGCTCCAGGCCACCCTCCAGGCCCGGGACCGCCACGTCGTGCCCGCCCTGGCCCCCAGCGCCTACACCCTCTTCATCATCGCCTTCGGCCTGGCGCTCCACCGCCGCCTCGGCGCCGAGGGCTTCGCCTGGGGCGTGCTCGCCGGGGCCGCCATCGGCTCCTTCGGCGTGCCCCTGGTGGCCTGCTGGCGCGCGGGGATGCGCTGGAAGCTCCGCCTGCGCCTCGGGAACCCCGACTTCCGCCGCTACCTGCTGCTCTCCCTGCCCATCATGGTCGGCCAGTCCATCGTCGCCGTGGACCCGTGGCTGTGGAAGTGGCAGGGCTCCTTCCTGGACGAGGGCGCCGTCTCCTGGCTCAACTACGCCAAGACCCTCAGGGACGTACCCTCGGGGGTCTTCGGCCTGGCCGCGGGCGCCGCCGCCTACCCCACCCTGGTGCGCCTGACCTCGGAGGGACGCCACGCCGAGTCGCACGAGCTGCTGATCCGCGCCGCCAAGCTCACCCTGCTCCTCGCCTTCCTGTCCCAGGCGCTGCTGACGGTGCTGGGGGAGGACGCCATCCGCCTGGTGTGGGGCTTCTCCAACCCCCGCTTCGGCCCCGCCGACGTGCGGGGCGCGGCGGACTGCCTGTCCCTGTTCGCCCTGGCCCTCGGCGCCTGGTCCCTCCACCCCCTCCTGGCCCGGGGCTTCTACGCCGCCGGCAACACCTGGACCCCCACCATCATCGGGACCGGGGTGACCCTCGCGGTGATCCCCCTCTACGTGGTGCTCCGGACCACGGCGGGGGCCCCGGGACTCGCCCTCGCCTCCTCCCTGGCCCTGGCCTGCTACATCGTCCCCCTCTACCTCTGGCTGCGCCGCCGCGCCCGCGCCGCCGCCGGCCCCGCCACGCCCCTTCCCGGCTTCCGCGGCTTCCTGCTCCGATCCGTCGGCGTCCTCCTCCTCACCACCGGCGGCGCCTTCGCCCTCCACTCCGCCCTGTCCCGCGCCCTCCCCGCGGACTCCCCCGCCGCGGTGCTCGCCCGCCTGGTCCTGGTGGGGGCGGCCACCGTGCCCCTCTTCCTGGGCGCCTGCCGCCTGGCGGGGATCGAGGAGGCCCGCGCCCTCACCGACCGCGCCCGCGGCGTCGTCCGGCGCCTCGGGGCGAGGTGGAGCCGCCGCCGGGGGTGATTGCCCATGCCCCCGCCAGAGGGCGGCGCTCCGTCAGGGGTTCACCTCGCAGCAGGCGATCGCCTGCGTCCTCGGCCGGGTGAACGCGGGTACCCGCCCAAGCGTGAGCCCCCCTCGAACGCGTCGGCGTATGCCGCCTCGACCTCCGCCACCTCCTCGTCGGTGAGGGGCGCGAACTCGCCGGACCGGGCCCGCCGGGAGAGGCGGCCTCGATTCTGGCGCAGGAACGCGATGAGCAGGTCGAGCTTCCGGCCGGGGATGTCCAGCCGGGACTGGAGGTGTGCCCTCAGGCGGTCGTGGCGCTCCAGCCCGTCGATCTCCGCGGGGAGGTCCCGGGTCACCACCTGCTCCAGGCACTCGTATACGAACTCGGCCTGGGGCGTGGCGTCGAAGTACCGGTAGAGTCGGGCGGTGTCGTTCAGCACCCTCACGTTGCCATCGGGAGTCGCCCTCCACTCGACGAGGGGGAGCACCGCCGCCGAGTACCGCTCCAGGACGCGATGGTACTCGGCCAGGCGCGCCAGGATCGCCGGCGAGAGGGGAAGGGGGAGGCCGGGTGGGCCGACGCCCCGCTCGCTCAGGACGTGCTGGAGGAGGTAGCGGTGGACCCGGCCGTTGCCGTCCTCGAAGGGGTGCACGAACACGAACGCGAAGGCGGCGCTGGCCGCCGCGACGACCGGTTCCAGGTCGCGGTCGCGCGTCCGGGAGACCAGGGCGAGGAGGCCCTCCAACAGGGACGGGAGGTCCTCGGGGCGGGCGCTGACGTGGTCCGGGATGGGAGCACCGCTGTCCCGGTCGTGCCGGCCCACGAAGCCGCCCTCGGTGCGGAAGCCCAGGCGGACGAAACGCGCCGGGGCGACGACCAGGCGCTGGAGGCGGAGCAGCTCGTCGGCGCTCAGGGGGCGTGACCCGCCCTGGGCGAGGGCTTGACCCCATCGGTGCAGCCGGTCCTGGGGGGGCTTCTCCCCCTCGATGTCGAAGGAGGCCCGGGAGTCGGCCAGGAGGAGGAAGGCCGACGCCCGAGCGGCCAGATCGGCGGGGACGCCATCCAAGAGCGCGGCGGCGCGGGCCCGCAGGTCCGTCCCGGCGAGGCGCGCGAGCTTCTCGGTGCGCCGCACCAGCGGACACAGGCCGGGCGTCCCGGGCAGGTTGTCCACGACGCGGTAGCGCCTCAGGCGGTCGCCGCGGGCCAGGCCGAACTGGCGGCCGTCCAGGGCGGGGACGTAGCCGCCCTCGCGGACGTCCGGGACGTCCAGGGCGTTGCCCATGAGCCACTCGTAATAGAACCACAGGCGCCGGCGCGTGCGACCGGTGGGCTGGTCCCGGACCCACCCGGCGACGGTCGCGGCGGGGAGGACGTCGAAGAGGGCGCGCAGCACGCCCAGGTCCAAGGCCTCGTGCCGGAGGGCGAAATCCAGGTGACCGATCGCGTCGGCCGCCGGGGCGTGGCGCGGCGTGAGGACCCGCCATTCCGGAGTGTCGTAGCGGCGGTGCTTCAGGCTGATGAGGCTCAGCACGGAGGGGGCCGGCACCGGGAGGCCGAAGGCGTTGACGAGAGCGGCGTAACCCGCGAGCCGTCCGGGCTCGGGCAGTTGCTGGCCCTGAAAATCCGTCACCAGGTCGGAGAATCGATCAGCGGGGGCTGTTTGCATGAAAATCGATCAGGATCGCCGTGCCAGCGCACAAGACGATCATGTCGCTTCCGACTCGGAGGCGCAAGCGCGGCCCGGGTCTCCCCGTCGCCCCCTCCCTGGCCCTGGCCGCCTCCGTCGTCGCCCTCGACCTCAGGGCGCGGAGGCTCCGTCGCCGGGGGTGAGGGTCCTCGCCCGCCCTCGTGGGGCCGTGCTCCATCAGGGACGCACCTCGTAGCACTCGCCGGCAGCCCGCAGGAGGATCCGCTCCCGATCCGCCTGGACGATCTTGAAAGAGCCGGAGTTCAAAGACAGGACGGGCACGGTGGCCACGACATCGCCGGCCTCGGCGAGGACGAGCGTGCGGCTCTCCGATCTGTCCGACAGCTTACCGTCCCACGGCTCTTTCAACGCGAGAACCTGCTCCGTCCCCTCGACCGGGATTGGGTCGTTCATGAAGCGCCCCTCGGCCGCGATCCGGTGGCTCCCGGACGGCCCAATCATGGCGAGCATTCCGCCGGCCAAACCGTACTCTCGGCGCGCCGAGTACCAAGTATCACCGGAAGGCAGGGTGCGGCAGCCCTGGATTCCCCACCACATCCCTCCCGCGATGGGAAGGTCGCCGGTGAACGCGTCCGCCGAGCCGCCATGCACCCGCACGCGGAAGGCCCGGGCCACGTCGCCATTCTGCATATGAGCTCTGTCGACGCCAAGCCTCGTCACAACCACCGCATCCCCCTCCGGGTCGACTCCGCAGAATGACGGTTCGAAAAATCGGAGTCCCTGGGATTTGTTACGCAGCTCGAGCCCCTTCGGTCGCACGGGTCCCTGCACCGCCTTGCCCTCGCACTCCGCCTCCGGCACCTTCCGAAGGTCCAGCCGGGCGTAACCTCGCCGCCCCACTCGGCCGGCGGCGAGCTCGATCTCCTTGCGCTTCTTCGCCAGCTCCGCCTCGACGGACTTCCTTCGGGCTTCGGTCTGGGCGTTCTCCTTGTCGGTGCGATCGAGGCCCTCCTTTCCCCGCCTGGCTTCCGCCACCCGCTCGTCCCGCGCCGCCGCCGTCTCGACGACCTCCGGCGTGCCCCAGAACTCCGCGTCCGCGGCCGTCACGTCCTCGCTGGTGGACGGGGGATCCTTCCGCGCCTCGTGGGCGGCCTTCCACAGGGCGGCCGCCTTCTCGCCCCGCCAGGCCCAGATCGCCGTCAGGTCCCAGGCGTGCTCGACGACGGCAGGCGGCGGTGGCGGGTCGACGACGCGCAGCCCCTCCCTCATCGCCTCCTTGGCCTGGTCCTTGGTCCAGTGATCCCCCTCGCCGTAGCCGCGGAAGCCCTGGTACCCGCCGTTGCGGATCAGCTTCGCCCAGGCGGGGCTCCCGGGCATGTGGAAGGTCCAGTGGGGTGCCTGACCCTCCTTGGAGAGGGCGCGGAACGCCTTCTCCGAGCCCCGGTAGGTCCGGCCCGCCACTCCGGTCTCGCAGTCGATCCAGCCGAGCCGCCGCCCGCCCGCCGTCACCGGCACCGCCACGACGGAGCGGACCAGCCTCACCTTGGCGACCACCTCGGCGGGGACCGGCTCCTCGGGGAGCACGAGCCCGTTCCCGAGCTCCCAGCGGCCCACCCGCATCTCCCGCGCCCCGACCCGCCCGTCGCCGCTCAGCAGCGCCGAGGTGCAGTCCACCACCGGCTCCCCCATCAGGGTCCAGACCTTGAACGAGAACGCGATCTGGGTGTTTCCGGCGTCGAAGGAGTAGGTGTGGCCCGCCGGGCGGGAGCGCAGGTCCTCCTCCCGCACCTGGACGTCCAGGACGCCCTTGGTCTCGAGGGTGGGGCCGTCCCCGGCGGTCGCTCCCCGGGCCGCGAGGAGGGAGATCGCGGCCAGCCACAGCGCGAGCAGGCGTCGCATCACCACCTCCAGGCGAGGGCGAAGGCCCCCGCGGGCGCCAGGCCGGGCCGGGCGGGGGGCGCGGGCACCAAGATCACCCGCAGGTCGCGGATCTTCCGCCTCACCTTGCCCGCCTGCCCCTCGTAGTGCTTCGCGCTGGCGGCGAGGTCGAAGGACGCCTTCGCGAGGGGGACGCCGGCCCCGAACGCGATCCCCAGCCCCAAGATCCCCGTCCCGATCCCGTCGCGGAGCGCGGCGGGGTCCTCCTCGGCCGAGAGGGTCTGGAGGAGCACCCCCCCGAGCCCGACCCCCAACAGGACCAGGCCCGTGCCCATCGCGGCCCCGGTGCCGATCCCCACCCCGATGGAGGCCCGGCGGTCCCGGAGCGCGTACCCCTCGTACCGGGCGAGATCGGCCTCGAGCTTCTTCCGGCGGAGGTCGTATAGGGCCTGCCGGTAGGAAGCCTCGGTCGCCTTCGCCTCGGAGGCCCGGTAGCCGGTGGAGGAGTGTTCCTTGTGGTACTCCCGCGCCGCGGCGATGCAGCCCTCGTACGCCTTCTCGGTGCCCGCGAGCTCCAGCAGGGAGGCGTTGCACGCCCGCTCCACCTGGGCCCAGGCCCGCTTCGCGGCGAGGAGGATCTTGGCCGCGGCCGCCTTCTTCGCGTACGCCTGCGCCGCCCCGGGCCTTCCCGCGTCTCGCCAGGGCTCCGGGGGCGCGTCCTTCCACGCCTTCCGGTACGCCTCCGCCGCGGCGGCGCACCGGTCGAGGGCCTCGTCCTCCGGCGCTGCGAGGGACTGCGCGCACGGGCCCTCCACCGCCGCCCACGCCTTCGCCTCGGTGGCCCGGCGCCCGTCCTCGGCGCCCACGATCTCCTGGGCCTTCCGCCGCATCCCCTCGAGATCGGCGAGGAAGGCGAGACCGGGATCGGGCTTCAGCTCGAGGAGAGTCCGGTGCTCTTCGAGGTAGCGCCGGTACTCCCCGGCGGCGAAGAGCGCTTGCAGCAGCAGGGGCTGGAGGCGGAGGTTGGGGGCGCCGAGCAGGGCCTCGGCCCGGTCGAGGTGCGCGACGGCGCGGCCAGCATCCCCCGCCCGCAGCGCCGCCTGCCCCGACCGGAACTCCCGGAGCGCGCCCGCGTGGTCCGGGGCGGCCCGGGCGGGCCCCACCACGCAGAGGGTGAAGAGGAGCGCGGCGAGCGCGGCGACGGGGCGCGACATCGGCACTCCAGGCCCGGGGGTGACGCCAACAGCGGTACCACGCGCCTCCGGGCACCCGCAAGCGGCGGGCTCCGCGGGTGGGGGAGACGCCGGGACGGAGCCCCGGTCGCCTGGCCTACTCCGGGGTGCCCGGGCCGCCGTGGGCGCGCAGCCAGGCCGCCACGGCCTCGACGACGGGATCGGGGTCCGGCCGCTCCGCGGGGCGCAGATCGCCCACGGCCCGGGCGATGCGCTGTCGAGCGGCGACCGGCACGCGGCCCCGGGGGTCGACGCACCGCTCGAACCCCGGCTGGACGAGGGCGACCAGCAGGGTCTCGGCGGCGTGGGCCCGGGCCGCGTGGTTGGCGATCGTGTCGAGCTCGGCGAGGGAGGGGCAGGCCGGATCGAGGTCCCCCGCCAGCGAGAGCAGCCGCCGGGCGCTGGCGCGGTGGGTGGTGCGCGCGTCCGCGGCGTCCACCGCGGTGGCGAGGATCGCCCGGTCGCCCGGGGTGAGGGCCGCCAGTACCGGGGCGGCACCCGGGGCGAGGAGGGGAGCGACCCACACCCGGTCCGGCCGCGGGGCCGCGAGGTCGAGGTAGTGCCGCGCGCCCCGGGCGGCGAGCACCCGCGACCCGTCCCGCTTGACGAAGGCGTCCATGGCGTCCTCGGCGGCCCGGCGAGGGACCCCCTCCCCCGCCGTAGCAGCCGCGGCGACCAGGTCCCGTGCCAGGTCTGCGACGATGCCCAACTCCGTGAGCCGGGACGGAGAGTCCCCGACCTCGCGGTCCTCGGGGCGATCCGCGAACGACTCCACCAGCGTCGCCACGCTCTTGACGTCCCCACCCGCGAGCCACTCCCGGGCGGGCGCGACCAGGGCCCGCAGGTCGGTCGGGACGCCCTGCGGGAAGGCCGTCTCCACCGCGAGGGACCGGGCGAGGAGCCGCTCCCGGTCCCCCGGGCCGTCGATCCCGAGGCAGAACGCGCGGAGGGCGGCCCGCTCCGCCGGGCCGAGGGCGGCGAGATCGACGCGGTGATCGGGCCCCCGGAAGGCGGCGTGGACCGGGCCGATCCGCCCCGCGAAGTGCCGCAGCATCCCTTCGAACCCGAGCTGTTCGACCCTCCGCCGGGCGAGGGCGGGCCAGACGTTCGGCTCGCGCTCGCAGGCGACACTTCCCTGGCCCGCGAGGTAGTCCTCGATGCGGTCCAGGTCCCCGCCGTCGATCGTCCGGCCCGACAGCAGGAGCGCCCGGAGGGGTTCGCACGCCGCGATGGCGACGCCACCGGACCCGCCGCCGGTCAACGGCCCCAGGTCCCCCGCCCGCACCCGTTCCTCGAGGGCCGCGCGCTCGATCGCGCGTTCAGCCGCCTCCTCGGCCATCTCCCGCTTGTACGCGGATGGCCAGCGGGCGATCCACACCGCCGCCGCCGCGGCCAGCAGCAGGCTGGTGCCGACCGAGATCCAACGTCCGGCCGTCCCCCCCCACGCGGAGAGCACCGCGGCCAGGGTGCCCGCCGCGGCGCCGGCGATCCCGCCCAGGATGGGACCGCCGACCAGGCACCAGAGGAGGACCTGCGCGACGATGGACGTGTCCCCGAAGCGCGTCGGCGGCGCCTCGACGGCGCGGACCCAGGTCAGCGCAAGCCCGACCAGGTAGACGACGGCGAAGACCGCCGCCCCGTGCCCGCCGAAGGACAGGACCGCGAAGTGGGATCGGCGCCTCGCGGATCCTCCCGTCATGCTGGCCTCCTCAGGCCGACCGGCGGACGACCCGGCGGCGCGCTCGCTCCCCGTCCCTGCCCGCCTTCCTCCCCCCTCCCCACCCGCGCCGACGCCGCCGCCAGGGCCAACCAGAAGGACTTGCGGGGGAGCTGGGGGGTCGTCGCCGCCGACACCGCCGCGAAGGCCACCAGCGCCAGCGCCGCCGCCCGCGCGCGTCCCGGCTCCGCCCGCCAAAGGGCCCGCAGGACCGCGACCAGCCCCCCCAGCAGCAGCGCCAACCCGAGGGGGCCGGTCTCCGCCAGGGCCTGGAGGTAGATCGAGTGGGCGTCCCGCCCGGGCTTCGTCCGCCCCTCCATCCCCATCTCGTCCCGCAACTCGTCGTAACGAATGGGAAAATTGCCGTACCCGACGCCCGCGGGGGCGCGGCGCGCCATCTCCAGGCCGATGGCCCAGATCGCGTCCCTCCCGCTGGTCGCCTCGCCGAGATCGGGGTCCGCGGCGAGGGAAGCGCGGGCGCCCACAGCCGGGGTGTAGAGCCCCGCCGCCCCCGCCGCCCCCGCGGCGAGGCCCGCGGCCAGCGCCGCCACCCCCGCCGACCGCCTGGCCCGGCGATCCCCCGCGACCACCAGCGCCACCCCCGCCGCGCCCCCCGCCAGCAGCGCCCCCCGGGAGCCCAGCACCCCCAGGACCGGGCCCGCCAGGGCGGCGAGGGCCACCGCCCCCGCCCGGGACCACCGCCCCTCTCCCCCTCCCGCCACCGCCACCAGCAGCCCCAACAGCACCAGCCGAGCCTGGTCGTTGGCGTCCCCCGGGGGGAGGGCGTAGCGCCGGGGCTGGGCCTCCTCCGGGAGCCCCGCCACCCGCAGGTAGTGGACGGCGATCCCCGCCGCCAGCGCCGCGGCCCCCAGCGCCGCCGCCCGGGCCGCCCACCGCCTCGCCTCGGGCCGGCGCAGCCACGCCCCCGCCACCGCGTACAGCGCCACCAGGCTCGCCAGCGTCGCCGCCGCCCCGATGGAGGTGCGCGGATCCCGCGCCCACAGGCCCGAGACCGCCGCCAGGGCACCGAACCCCGCGAAAGCCGCGCTCCCCGGCGGCCAGGGCCGGGGGAGGCCCGCCGCGGCCAGCGCAGACCCCAGGAAGGCCGCCCCCACCACCCGCTGCCACGTCACCCCGCCCGGTCCCGCCGGCAGCCAGGGCTCGAAGGGGATCCCCAGCACCAGCAGCGCCAGCAGGGCCGTCGCCGCCGGGGCCAGGGCCGGAGCCCCCTTCACGGCCCCCCCTCCCCGCCCGGATCCCGCCCTCGCTCCAGCGCCCCGAAGAGCGCGTCCCAGGTCCCCCCGAACACCCGGTCCCGGGCCCCGGGCACCGAGAAGTCCCGGTAGGCGACGGCCAGGAAGCCCCGGGCGAGGGGTCCGGGCCCGGCGCCGGCCCGCACCAGCGCCGCCCCGAGGCCCTCGCCGCCGGGGGCAACCTCGGCCACCCCCGCCCGGCCGTAGGCGGCCCTCCCCAGGGCCAGCACCCCCACGCCCCTCGCCAGGGACTCGAAGCCCACGGTGGAGTTCACCACCACCACCGCCCGGGCCCCGTCGATCCACGGTCCCAGGGCTCCCCCGGCCACCGCCGCCCCGACCCTCGCCGCCTCCTTTCGGGCCCGGCCCGCCTCGGGATCCAGGGGATGGGGGCGAACGGCGAGCCCCACCTCGCCTCCGGAGGCCTCCGCCACCGCCCGCGCCACCGGCGCCACCGCGTCCGCGGCCCTCTCGATCCCGCCGCCGTGGAGCACGATCTGGGTGTCGGCCCCCACCTGGAGGGCCAGCAGCACGTAGGGCCCCCGGGGGGGAGCCCCCGCCGCCCGCGCCTCGTCGGACCGCGCCCGGAGGGCCCGCCGCGCCCCTCCGCCGAGCCGCGCCCCGGTGATGGGCCCCTCCTCGGCCCACCGCAGGGCCCGGTCCAGGGCGGCGGATCCCTTCGGGGCCAAGGCATGCAGGGCGTCGCCCTCCCACGCCGGCCCGTCCCGCACCGCGGCGACCGCGGCGCGGTACGCCTCCTCGGCACCCGCCCCGGGGACCGCGAGCACCGGATCGGGCACAGCCGCCAGCCCCGATCCCGCGTTCACCCCGGCGTAGCTCGCCTGGAGGGTGCCGGGGAAGAAGCCGTTCTCCAGGTGCAGGACCGGGATCCCCCGCGCCCGCGCCGCCCCCGCGACCACCGCCCCCGACCCCGCCAGCCCGTTCCACACCACCACCCGGTCCGGTCGCGTCCGGCGGAGGACCGCCTCGATCTCCGCCGCGGCGCGCCGGAGCCTGGCCTCCTCCCGCGCCAGGGCCGCCCGGGTCCAGCGCGTGTCGACCCGCGCCACCCCCCGGGCGAAGGCAAGGGCGCCCGCGACCACCTCGGAAGGCGCCGAGGCGGCCCGCGCGCCCCTCTCCCTCGCCACCCCCTCCCCCGCGGCCCCGAGCAGCCGCGCCGCCCGGGCGCCCTCGGGCGGGGCGAACTCCGCGGACCACCCCCGCTCCCTCGCCTCGCGGGCGAAGGCGACCAGCAGGGGCAGGCAGGGCGACGGCCCGGTGACGAGGAGGCGAGGCACGGGGGCAGTATGCCCCAGGAGCCGGCCGGGCGACCGCCGCCGCCACGGCCTGCGCCGCGCCCCCCGCTTCCCCTCGGGGGCCTCCTGTGGTATCCCCTGCCCGCCTTTCCCGACCATTTCCCTCAAGGAGATCCGCCATGCGCATCCAGGACGCCCGGGCCATCGTCACCGGCGCCGCCAGCGGCATGGGCAGGCACTTCGCCCTGTCCTTCGCCCGCGGAGGCGCCCAGGTCGTCGCCGCCGACGTCAACGCCGACGCCCTCGCCCAGCTCCAGGCGGAGGCCCAGGGCCTTCCCGGCCAGCTCCACACCCAGCTCTGCAACGTCGCCTCGGAAGACGACGTCGTCCGCCTCGTCGGCGCCGCCCACGAGCGCATGGGCGGGCTCAACGTGCTGGTCAACAACGCCGGGATCTTCCGGGACGGCCTCCTCGTCCGCGCCGACCGCGAGACCGGCGCCATCAAGAAGATGTCCCTGGACCAGTGGAACGCGGTGATCGCCGTCGACCTCACCGGCCCCTTCCTGTGCACCCGGGAGTTCGCCGCGAAGGTGATCGAGGCCAAGGCGGGCCCGGCGGTGGTGGTCAACGTCTCCAGCGTCTCCCGCCACGGCAACGTCGGCCAGAGCAACTACTCCGCCGCCAAGGCGGGCCTCGTCGCCGACACCGCCCTGTGGGGCAAGGAGCTGGCCCGCTACGGGATCCGGGTCGGCGCCATCGCCCCGGGCTTCGTGGACACCCCCATCCTCCAGGGCATGCGCCCCGAGGTGCTCCAGAAGATGCTCCAGGGCGTGCCCCTGGGCCGCGCCGGCAGCACCGAGGAGATCTGGACGGGGGTCCGCTTCATCGTGGAGTGCGACTTCTTCACCGGCCGCTGCATCGACATCGACGGCGGCATGTCGGTCTAGGGCCCCGGAGTCCTTGGATCAACCGCCGGACAAGGGCCCCCAGGAGCTCGTCGACGCCGCCCGCGGGGGCGACGGCGCCGCCTTCTGCGAGCTGGTGCGCCGCCACCAGCGGCGGATCTACGCCCTCGCCCTCCGCATGGGGGGCGAGGACGCCCTGGCCCAGGACGTGGTGCAGGACACCTTCTTGGCCGCCTGGCGTGCCCTCCCCGGCTTCCGCGGCGACTCCGCCTTCGAGACCTGGATCTACCGGATCGCCATCCACGAGTCCCGCCGGGCCCTCCGTCGCCGCCGCCCGGTGGCGGACGTGGACCTGGAGGAGGTCCTGCCGAAGTTCGCCCCGAACGGCCACTTCGTGGCGGGCATGGAGTCCTGGGCGGTGGACGGGGACCGGGCGGTGCAGGGCCGGCAGCTCGCCGACGCCATCGCCGAGGCCCTGCCCCGGCTGCCCGAGCGCTACCGCGAGGCGTTCGTGCTCCGGGACGTCGAGGACCTGTCGATGCAGGAGATGTCGGAGGTCCTGGACCTCACGGTCCCGGCGGTCAAGACGCGGATCCACCGGGCCCGGCTGATGGTGCGGGCCCTGCTCGCCGAGCGTTTCGGCGACGGCGGCGGCGGCGGGGGCGCGGTGCCGCAACCGGACCCCGCCGCGGCACTCCAATCCGATGCCGGTCCGGGGACCCGGACGGGATCCTCCAGGAGGAGCGGATGATCCGCTGCCGGGACGTCGTCGACCTCCTCGACCGCCTCGTGGAGCGCCACGGGCTGACGGGGGAGACCCTCGCCCGCATGGACCTCCACCTCCACGACTGCCCGCCCTGCCGGGAGTTCGTCCACTCCTACCGGCACATGCTCGAGGGCGCCCGCCTCGTGCCCCCGCCGGAGCTGCCCCCCGAGGTGGCCCTCCGGATCCTCGACGCCGTGCGGACCGAGATCGCCCGGGATCCCCACCCCGCGGAGGGGCCCCAGGGCTGATCGACGCGGAGGCGCGCTCCCGGGCTTGCCGCCCGCGTCCCCCTCGGGGACAATCGCCAGCGAGCCGGAGGTCCCGGCCCGGAGCGTGAACGTGCCTCGACCCGCCCTCCGCGCCCGGTGGCACCCGCCCACGAGGGCCGGCGCCCTCCCGGGCGTCCTCCTGGCCTGCCTCGCCCCGGCGGCGGCCTCCGCCGGGGGGCTGCTGGACAACTCCATCACCTGGTTCGACGGCGAGCAGACCCAGGACCAGGCGGGCAGCCGGGTGGCCCGGGCCGGGGACGTCGACGGGGACGGCCTCGCCGACTACCTCGTCGCGTCCCGGGGCTTCGACTCCGACACCGGCAAGGTCTACCTCTTCCCGGGGATCCCCCACGGGTGGCCCCGGCCCCTCACCCGGGCGACGGCCCTGGCGGTGATGACCGGCCAGCACGACCTCGACCAGTTCGGCGAGGCGATGGCGGGGGCGGGCGACGTCAACGGGGACGGTCTCGCCGACGTGCTGATCTCCGCCCTGGCCTGGTATCCCCAGGAGGGCAACACCGCCGGGGGGACCGGCCTCTTCCTGGGCCGCCCCCGGGGGGAGACCTGGCCCGCCTCCCTGACCGGCGCGGACGCCTTCTTCGTGGGGCAGGAGAACTCCCAGTCCGGCCGGGCGGTGGCGGGTCTCGGCGACGTCGACGGCGACGGCTACGACGACTTCGCCGTCGGCTCGGGCTACGCCGACGGCGAGGGGACCAACGAGGGGGCGGCCTACGTCTTCTACGGCGGCCCGACGGTGGAGGGGGGCTCCCTGGAGGATGCCCCCACCGTCGTGCGGGGCGGGGCGGACAACGACAACCTGGGCTTCGGCGTCCAGGGGGTGGGCGACGTGGACGGCGACGGGTATCCCGACCTCGCGGTGGGGGCCCCGGGCAACGACGACGCCGGCAGCAAGGCCGGGGCGATCTACCTCTTCCGGGGCGGGGCCCGGTGGGGAGCCACCCTCGCCCCCGACGACGCCTTCACCGTGATCCGCGGCGACGAGGCCAACCGCGAGGCGGCGCACCAGTTCGCCGGCCCGGGGGACTTCGACGGCGACGGCTACGGCGACCTGGCCATCGGCGACCGCCACCCCGAGATGGCCGATCTCGGCGTCGCCGCGTGGATCTTCCGGGGGGGGCCCTCGGGGCGCCTGGCCACCGGCGGCGAGTTCCTCCTCTCCGACGCCGACGCGCGGGTGGGGATGTCGGGCACCGACAGCGGCCTCGGCACCCCCCTGGACTGGCTCGGCGACCTGGATGGGGACGGCCGGGACGATCTCGTCCTGGGCTTCAAGGAGTACCTGGAGCTCCAGGGGGGCGCGGTGATCGGGTACGGCGCCGACTTCGCCGGAGAGCTGGTGGAGGCCGTCACCGACGTGTACGACGGCGAGCGCTGCCAGACGTCGTGGTGCGGCGACTTCGCGGGGCACTCGGTGGCGGGGCCGGGGGACATCGACGGCGACGGCGTCCCCGACCTGCTGGCCGGCGCCCCGGACCGGGACGACGAGACCACCAACGGTGGCCGCGTCTACATCGTCGCCTTCGGCCCCGCCGGGGACGACGACGACGGCGACGGGGTGTCGGAGCACCAGGGGGACTGCGACGACACCGATCCCGCGGTGACCCCGGAAGCGACCGAGGACGGCTGCGACGCGCTGGACAACGACTGCGACGGCGCGGTGGACGAGGATTGCGACCCTCCGGGTGACGACGACACCACGCCCCCGGGCGACGACGACGACTCCGCGGCCGGGGATCCTCCCCCCGAGACCGCCTGCGGCTCTTGCTCGGCCGCGGGGCGCGGGGCGGGGGCGGCCCCGCTGCCGGCCCTCGCCGCCGCCTTGATCGCCGCGTACCTGCGCCGCCGCGTCCCGGTCCGCCCCGGTCACTGACGCCCCCCGCGTTGCCAGCCACCCCCCCCACCCTTAGGATCCCCTGGCCGATGGGTTGGGGGTACCTTCCATGGACCGCGACCGATCCCCGAGCTTCCTGCTGGTCGACGACAACGCCGACTTCAGCACCGCCACGTCCGGCCTGCTCGCCCAGCTCTTCCCCGGGGCGCGGGTCGAGGTCGCGGCGACGGGTACGGAGGCCCTGAGGGCGCTCTCGGATGGAGGGGCGGCCTTCGACGCCGTCCTCCTGGACTACCGCCTGCCCGACCTGGACGGCCTGGGGGTGCTGGCCGAGATGCGCAACCGCGGCGTCGACACCGCGGTGGTGATGGTCACCGGCGGCGGCGACGAGCTGGTGGCGGCGGACATGTTCCGGATGGGTGCGTACGACTACCTGGTGAAGTCGCGCATCGACCGCCACCTCCTCCGGCGCACGCTGGACTCGGTGCTGGAGAGGCGCCGCCTGGAGGGGGAGGTCCGCGCCAAGTCCGACGTCCTCGCCCAGCGGAGCCTGGAGCTGGACGAGAAGAACCGCGCCCTGGAGGCCGCCTACAACCTGCTCCGCACCCGGAAGGAGCTCCTCACCCAGCTCAGCGAGGACCTCGAGCGCCAGGTGAACGTCCGCACCGCCGAGCTGCGCCGGACCACCGACTTCCTCAACCGCGTCCTCGACGCCGCCGCCGACCACTTCATCATCGCCACCGACGCCCGCGGCCGGGTGCTCACCTTCAACCGGGGGGCGCGCCGGATCTTCGGCTGGGCGGACGAGGACGTCATCGGCCGCCTCGGGCTCGGGGAGTTGCTGCGCTTCGACGACGGCGCGGACCTCTCGGCCCTGTTGGAGCGGGTGAGGAGCGCGGGGGAGTTCCGCGCCGAGCTGACGGGCGCGCGCCGGGACGGGGCCCTCTTCCCCTGCCGCGCCGACTTCAGTCCCCTCCCCGGCGAGGACGACGGCGCTCCCTCGTCGGGGGTGGTGGTGCTGGGCACCGACATCACCACCGAGAGGGCGATGGCGGAGCAGCTCCGGAGCTACACCCGCTCCCTGGAGCACGCCAACCGGGAGCTGCGGCGCCAGTTCGAGGAGATCCAGGAGGCCACCCGCCTCAAGAGCGAGTTCATCGCCAACATCTCCCACGAGCTCCGCACCCCCCTCAACGCGGTGATCGGCTACGCCGACCTGTTGCGAGGCAAGGTCTACGGCGAGCTGAACACGAAGCAGGACAAGGCGGTCTCGGGGATCCACGAGCGGGCCAACGACCTGCTCCGCCTCATCAACGACATCCTGGACCTCTCCCGCATCGAGGCGGGCAGGTTGAGCCTGACGCGGGAGGCGTTCGACCTGCGGGAGGTGGTGGACGAGGTGGCGGACCTGGGTCGGGTGCTGGCCCAGGGCAAGTCGGTCACGGTCCAGGGGCTGGTGGAGCCGGGCCTGCCCGGAGTCCAGACCGACCGCCAGAAGCTCAAGCAGATCCTCTTCAACCTGGTGACCAACGCGGTGAAGTTCACCACCCAGGGCCGGATCGTGCTCTGCGCCGGCGCCGGCCGCCCGGGCTGGTTCCGGGTGGACGTCACCGACACTGGGATCGGCATCGGCCACGAGGACCAGGCGGTGATCTTCGACGCCTTCCGCCAGCTCGACGGGACCGACGCACGGCGCTACGGCGGCACCGGCCTGGGGCTGAACATCTCCCGCGCCTTCGCCCGCTACCTCGGCGGCGAGCTGACCGTCACCAGCACCCCCGGCGCGGGCAGCACCTTCTCCGTGGAGCTCCCCTGCGTCGCCCCCGAGCCCGAGACCACCGCCTCCCCCGCCCGGGCGGGCCAGGATCCCGGCCACCCCCAGCCCGCGAGGGCTTGAGCCGGCCCCCGCTCGCGCGGATCAGCCCAGCAGCGACTCCAGCGCCACCGCCACCCCCGTCAGGCTCTCCCCGGCGATGATCCCCGAGGCGATCACCACCAGGAAGCGGGCGCTCCAGCTCTTGTCATCAGGGAAGCAGCGGCTCCGCGGGCGCGATCCCCAGCAGCCCCGGCCACGCGAAGGGCACGAAAGCGACCGCCAGCAGCGCCGCGACCATCACCACGATGGGCAGTACGTATCGCTCGTGGCGACCCCAGATCGTCCGGGCCGGTGCCCCCTCGTCCCGATCCCCCACCACCTGCCAGGCCAGGAGCTGGTTGAGGGCCACCGGGGGGGTGAGGTAGCCCAGCTCGAAGGCCACCAGGACCACCATCCAGAAGTGTACGGGATCCAGGTGGTTGGCGTCGGCGACGGGCTTGAGGGTCGCGTTCACCAGGATCACCGCCCCGTAAGGGTCCATGGTCATGCCGATCAGCACCAGCGCCACCAGCAGCACCCCCATCGCCTGGCTCGGGGAGGCGAAGCTCTGGGGCACCAGGTCCACCAGCCCCGACTCCTGGATCACGCCGCCCAGGCAGGTGGAGAAGGCCATGAGCAGCAGCAGGGCGCCCACCAGGTCGGCGGTGTCGGCGGTGGCGGGCAGGAGCCTGCCCCGCCCCTCGGCGGGAGCGGCCGCCGCGGCGGGGGCGGACCGGGCGATGCGCCGATCCGTGGCGCGATCCAGCCCGATCAGGCCCAGCATCGCCACCGGGACGATCATGGGCGCCGTCACCTCGTCGAGGCGGGTGTCGAGGCCCCACCGGTAGATCCCGATCACCCCCGCCGCCAGCGCCACCGCGGGGAGGAGGCCGAGGCCCGCCGTCCGCGCCGCCCCCGCCGCCCCCGGCTGGGGGCAGATCCGGAGGGTCCCCCGCCGGGACGAAAGGACGGCGACGGCGAACAGCGACGCCGTCAGCATGAACACGCGGCCGCCGGCATCGTAGAGCTGGCCCGCGCTCACGTCGCCCCCCACGGAGAGCATCGCCACGATGTAGACCAGCAGGCAGGGGCGCAGGACGACCCCCAGGGAGCCCGACATCGCCGTGGAGGCCATGGCGAGGGAGTGGGAGGCCCCCGAACGGCGCAGCTCGTCGTACACCAGGGCGCCCGCAGCCATGACGAAGATCCCCGACGCCCCGCTGTAGGCCGTGGGCACGGCCGCCGCCGCAACCGCCAGCGCCGCCAGCAGCTCCGGCGAGAGCCCCAGGGGGCGCACCAGGTCGAAGCACCGGTGCACGACCCGGGTGCGCTTGAGCATCAGGCCCGCCCAGACGTACAGCGGCACCTGCACGTACAGGTCGCTGGCGTCGGTGATCCCCTTCAGGTAGATGGCGAGGCCGGAGGGCACCCCCTCCGCCAGGAAGTAGATCCCCGCCACCAGGCCCATGCCCGCGTGCAGGGGCACCGCCAGCAGCGCCCGGGACAGGCCCTCGGCCCCGTCCCGCCGGGGGAGGGGCCGCAGGAGGTGGAGCCCGCTGATGGCCGCCAGGACCCCGAAGGTGGCGATCCAGAGCCGCCACAGCAGCGCCTGCTCGTCCCCCTCGATCTCCAGCTTCGCCACGCAGGAGCGCAGCAACAGCGCGTAGGCGCCGAGCTGGGCGAGGTTCGAGACGCGGTCCTCCAGCCGCCCCCGGACCGGCCGGAGCGAGATGTGGGAGCGCAACGCCGTCACGGTCGCCGCGCACACCCCCAGCAGGACCACCAGCAGGTGGTCCATGTGGGGACGCAACGCGTCGAGGGCGCGGTTGGTGGCGCCGTTCAGGCCCTCCAGCGCGCCCCACGCCGCCTCCCCCTCCGTGAGCCCCTCCTGCCACCCCGGGATGGCCCCCACCAGGCTCCCCCCGGTCCGGTAGAGCACCACCGTCCCCAGCAGCGCCAGCACCGGCACCGTGGACAGGACCGTGCGGGCGATCCCCGGGCCGGGGGACGCGGCGGGAGCGGGGGCGGGGGTGGCCGCCGCGGCCGGCCCGTCTTCATCGAGGCGGGGACTCTCCATGGGATCCCTCCGCGGGGGGCTCAGCGGCCGGCGCGGACCTCCTCGATCAGGGCGACCATCGCCGGGTCGTAGACCGGGTTCGCCCCCTGGGAGAGCTCCTTCCGGACGGACCGGAACAGGGCATCGTACTCCAGCCGATCCGCCTCGGGCAGCTCGACCCAGTAGGGGGCGAGGGTGTTCTCGGCGGGGACCAGCTTCTGGCGGCGGATGGCGTCGAAGTTCGCCGCCGCCCACTGGAGGGTGCGGGCCTTGAAGTCCTCGGGGAAGCCCGCGCTGTTACGGACCAGGATCTGGAAGGTCAGCGGCGACATGGCGTAGTGGATGACGCCTCCCCCGGCCTTGAGGGGCGCGGTCAGCCCCAAGGGGCCCACCGCCGAGGCGGGGGCGTAGCAGGCATCGGCCTGGCCGTTGATGAACTTCTTGGCGAAGTCGGCGATGGTGGAGTCCACGGGCACGGCCTCGACCCGCTTCACCATGGTCAGGGCCGCCTGGTCGCTCTTGATGGTGGCGATCCTCCGGCCCTTGAGGCCCTTCACCGTGGGCACCTTCCTCTGGCCCGATCCGTCCTTGGGCACCAGCTTGCCGCTGGCCAACAGGTAGACCTCCCCGGCGGGGAAGATCCCCACAGTCTCGAACTCCCCCTCCTTCATGCGGGCGCGCTGGGCGGGATCGGAGATGACCCGCGCGATGGCTTTTTGCAGCAGCGCGTACGTCGGAACGCCACCCAGGGCCTCGATGGAGCCGCTGTAGCGCACCACCTGTCGGGCGGTCACCCCGGTCAGGACCGCGGCGTGGCAGGTGTCGGTGGCGGGGTCCTTGAGGTAGCCCTTGGCCTGCTCCTCGTTGGTGAACGCCCGAAGGTTGATGGTCGTTCCCCACATCGAGGCGCTGGTCTTGTAGTCCTTGGCGATGGCGAACGCAGGCCCGCTCTCGCCGCTGGGGTCGTACACGCAGACGTTGAACGTGCCCGCGGCGCGGGCGGGGGAGGCGAGGAGGACGGCGAGGACGCCGGCCAGGAGCCAGCCCCGGGCCAGGGCGCGGCGCGGCGGGGCGGGATCGGGGGCGCGGTTCGGTCGAGGCGGGGGCGTCATGGCGGGCACGGCTCGTCTCACTCCACGGGAAGGGGGGACCCGCCCCCGTCGGCTTGCGGCGGCGGGGGCTCCTGGGCGATGGGCGGCAGGACCGGCTCGTCCGGAGGGCAGCCGGCCCCGGCGTAGGGGGCGCGGTGGCCGCGCGCCCGGATCCAGCGCCGATCGACCTCGTGCTGGACCAGCGCCGCCGCGTAGACATTCAACATCCGGAACGCCGGGGCGCCGGGCTTCTCCTGGGCGGTGGCGAAGGCGTCCAGGAGCGCGCAGGCGTCGGGGCCGTCGTCCCGGGGGACCGCGGCCACGATCTGGAAGGCGCGGGCGAGCAGGACCCCCGCGGCATCGCCCTTCCCCACGGCCCCCTCCAGCACCGCCCAGGGATCGGTCCCCTCGGGTGCCGTGCCGGGGATGCTGGCCCACAGCGCCCCCCGGAGCGCCGATCCCAGCCCCCAGAAGCGGTCGTCGTCCACGCACGCCGCCCCCGCCGCCGCCGCCGCGGGCACCGTGTCGGGGACCCCGAGGTAGGTCCCCGATCCCCCCTGGTGCGAGAAGGCGAGCACCCCCGCCGTCAGGCCCAGGGCGTGGGCCAGCCCGTCGTCGGCGCCCAGCTTCGGGCAGGTGCCGGAGTCGGGGTCGCCGTACCGCTCCACCATGAAGTCCCACGCCCGCAGGTAGCGCCCCCCGGCGACGGCGCGCAGGCGCTTCTCCCGGAGGGTCGCGTCCTGGAACGCGGCGGCGCGCCACGGGGCGTGCCGGCTGTCGTGCTCCGCCCGGAGCCCTTCCAGCTCGGCCTCCCACGCCTCCCGCTCGGCGCACATGCCCGAGGTGACCAGCGACAGGCTCAGGGCCCGGAGGGCCTGCCTGCCGCCGACCCGGATCGACTCCAGCGGGGGCTCGAGCGCCGTCGCCGCCCGGCACGCCTTGTCCAGGTCGTCGTCCCGCAGCATCGACGGCATCACCGTCCGCACCGTCATGCGGTCGACGCAGGCCGAACCCGCGAGGGCGACGCACGCCACCGCCAGGCCCGCCAGGGCGGACGCGGCGCGGTCTCGGATCTCCCGGCTCCGTTCCCGGGTTCGCATGTCCCTCCCGCCGCGTCCTTCCCCGGAGAGCGAGGGTGGGGACCGGACGCGAAGCCGCCATCCTATGGCGGAACGGGGTCCCGGGCAAAGGGGAGGCGTTCGCGGGGCGCGACGGCGGTCGAGGCGCTATGCTCCCGTGCCATGACGAACACCGCCGGCCCCCTCTCCTTCTACTTCGATTACGTCAGCCCCTACAGCTACCTGGCCTCCACCCAGGTCGAGGCCCTGGCGGCCCGGGCGGGGGTGGAGCTCCGCTGGAGGCCCGTCCTGCTGGGGGCCGTGATGAAATCGACGGGCAATCAGCCCCCGGGCACCCTGCCGGCTCGGGCCCGCTACATGTTCGAGGACCTGCGCCGCTGGTCGGTCCGCTACGGGATCCCGTACCGCTTCCCCTCCGCGTTCCCGTTCCAGACCCTCCCCGCGCTGCGGGCGACCCTGGCGCTCCTGGACGCCTCCCCCGGGGATGCGGCCTTCGTGCACGCCGTCTTCCGCGCCGCGTGGGCCGAGGACCGGGACGTCTCCGACCCCTCCGTGCTCCTCGGCCTCGCCCTCGAGGCCGGCCTGGACCCCTCGCCCCTCGCCGGAGCCGCCACCGATCCCCGCTGGAAGGACGCGCTGCGGGCCAGCACCGACGAGGCCCTGGCCCTGGGCGCCTTCGGCGTGCCCTGCCTCGCCTACGAGGGCGAGATCTACTTCGGGAACGACCGCCTCGGCCTCCTGGAGGACCGGCTGGCACGGGGGAGACCGTGGTAGGACTCTCCTCAGCCCGGGTTGTTCACCAGACCCCGTCGCGAGCGGGCGGAGACCGCGAGCGAGGCCGGG
>JAKLKC010000055.1 GCA_023150875.1 Myxococcota bacterium
CGCCAGGGGCTCGCCCTCGGCCACCCTCCCCCCCTCCAAGCCCCGGAACAGGCCGACGTAGCGGACCTCCCCCGGCCGCGGCGGCGGGACCAGCCCCCGGACCCGCGCCCGGAACCCCGACGACGGCCCCCCCCACTCCCTCCACTCCCTCTCGACGCGACCCTCGGGATCGGGCAGGAAGACCAGCACGGGGCCCCCGGAGTGGGGGTTGGGGATCTCGGCGCGCACCGCGAAGCCGGGGACGACGGGCACCCGCGGGCGATGCGCGATGTGGGGATCGGGGCCCATGGGCGGCCGGGTGTCCAGGACCAGGGCGTCGAATCGATGGGCGAAGGCGACGAACCGCGTCGTCGAGCCCCGGGAGCTGTGGTAGCGCCGCGCGGGGTCCTCCTCCCACTCGTGGTCGAACCGGAGATCGGCGCCGTCCCAGAGGTCGGGGGAGGCGCGGACCCTCATCATCCAGCCGTGGACGAAGATCTCCGTCCCCACCGTGGGGGAGTGGACCCCGATCCGGGGCCCCGCCCAGTCCACCCGCGCCCGGAGCAGGGCGTGGTAGGCGAGGGGAGGGACGACCATCCGCAGGGCCGCCGGCCGGGCCCACCCGGAGTGCTGGAACGCCTGGTGGACCTCCCAGGGGGGAGTGACCCCGGCGGCGACCGGCGCCGGGGCGAGGTTCAGCGCGGCGAGGACGCCCACCGCCCCCGCGGCGGCGGCCCGGCGGACGGAGGGGGCGGGGAGCCACGGCGCCGGGTGGCGGGTGAGGCGGTCCAGGCCCTCCCCCATCGCCGCGGCCAGCAGGGGCAGCAGGGGCAGGAAGTAGCGGCTGTTCTCCCACGCGAAGACCGCCCCCACCACGGCGGCGGGGAACGCCGTCGCCCCGATGAGCACCGCCCGGCCGGGGGCGTGGGGCCGGGCCCACGCCGCCACCAGGCACACCGTCGAGAACACGGCCAGGGGCGCGGACATCAGGTCCCGGCCCAGGGCGCGGGCCACGTCCTCCAGCGCGCTCTCCCGGTATCCGTCGGGGCGTGTGTTCGCCTCCACGAGCCCCGCCTGGTCCATGGCGTGGCCCAGGTACCAGGGCAGGGCGAGGACCAGCACCGACGCCCCGATCCCCAGCAGGGCCGGGACGCCGGTCCTCGGGCGGGCCAGGGCCCGGACCGCCGTCAGGGCCAGCGGGACCACCAGGTACACCGCCGCCCCCTGCTTCGAGAGGATGGCGGCAGACACCACGGCCCCCAGCAGGGCCCCCCGCCTCCACGACGGGGGCACGGGCTCCCGGACCATCAGGAGTACCGCCAGCCCCACCCACGCCGCGGCGGCGAACTCCCCCTTGAGCACCCGCGAGAACCCGACGAACCCGGGCATCGCCAGCAGCGAACCCGCCGCCAGCACCCCGGCCCGGGGGGAGGCCCGCGCCGCCGCGATCCCGAAGGCCGCGGCGAGCAACAGGGCGGCGGAGATCAGGTTCGCCGCCCGCACGGCGCCGGGATCGCTCCCAAGGGCGAGGAGGACGGGGATCGCCTGGATCCGGGGCATGGGCGGGTAGATGTCGGTGGCGGGCGCCTTCCAGAGCTCCCTCAGGGCCGTCACCAGGGCCCCGTGCCGCCGCGCGTCCTGCTCGACGGCCAGGAACCTCCCGGCGACGCCCCTCTCGTCGAAGAGGGGCGGCAGGGAGTGGCGGGAGTCGAAGACCGCGTTGGAGGCGGCGAGGGCCAGGAGCATCGCCCCGAGGGCCAGCACCGGCGGCGGGAGGACCCGGGCGAGCGGACCCCGCCAGCCCTTCCGGGCGCCCGGCGGGGGTGCGGCCTGGCCACCCACCCGGCCCGGGCGGGTCGCTCCGCCTTCCTCTCCGCCCGTGGGGGAGGCCGCTCCGATGTCCCGCATCGGCGCATGGTATTCCCTAACGCTCGGTCGGGGCCATCCTGGGCCCCGATCTCGGGTCCGCCGGGGCGACGAGCCGGCCTCCGGGTCCGCTTCTTGCCGCCGCCCCGCCCCGGGGAGGCCGGCGCGGGGGTCTCGATGGAACGACCCATGGCGGGGAGGACGACCGGGGAGGGTACGCCGACGGTCCACCGGGTCTCGGCGGGAGGCGTCGCCTTCCAGCGGGGGGACGGCGGGCCCCGGGTGGTGCTGGTGCGGGTGGGGTCGCCGGGCCGCTGGCAGCTCCCCAAGGGCCTGGTGGAGCCCGGAGAGACCCGGGAGGAGGCGGCGCGGCGCGAGGTCCGGGAGGAGGCGGGCATCGAGGCCACGCCGCTCGCTCCCCTGGACTCCGTGGAGTTCTTCTTCTCCGGCAGGGGCGCCGAGGGCGGGTACCGGGTCCACAAGCGCGTGTACTTCTTCCTGATGGAGTACGTCGGGGGCGACGTCGCCGACCACGACCGCGAGGTGGAGGAGGCCCGCTGGTTCACCCTCGACGAGGCCGCCGCCCGCCTGACCTACGACAACGAACGCTCCGTGCTCTCCCGAGCGCGCGCCCTCATCGGATCGTGACCGCGCGCCCGGACCCGCTCGCGAGCGTGATCGCGCCCGTGCTCCCGCCCGTGATCGCGCTCGCGCTCCGGCCCGTGCCCGAGCCCGCGCTCCCCCTCACACTCCCTCCTCCCCGCGTGACACCCCTCCCAAGACCCGCTACCCTCCCCACCGCGCCCCTCCGCCCCGCATCCGCCATGCTCCTGCCCGACCTCGCCGCCATCCTGAAGGGCCGCCTGGAGTCCCCGGGCGAGCTCCTGACCGCTCCCGATCCCGCCGCCCTGGGCGCGGCGATCCTGCGGCAGCTCCGTCAGGCGCCCGAGGCCACCGGCCCGGGCTTCCGGGCCTCCCAGCTCGGACGCTGCATCCGCCAGCTCGCCTTCCATCACCACGGCGTGCGGCCCGACGGGCGGGAGGTCGACTACCGCGCCCGAGCCACCTTCGCCCTCGGGGACGTCACCGAGCTGCTCCTGGTCACCGCCCTGGCCGAGGCCCTCGCCACCGGCGCCGCGCCGGGCTGGCGGCTGGGGGAGGTCCGGGGCGCCGGTGGCCAGGGGACGGTGGAGCTCGCGCTGGACGTCCCCACCCCCCGGGGGGGCGTGCGCGTCGTCGTCCCCGGGCACCCCGACGGGATCCTGCACGGGCCCGGGGACCTCCCCGGCCAGCCGGTGGCGCTGCTGGAGGTCAAGAGCACGTCGTCCTACGGCTTCACCGCGTGGGAGCGCTCCCTCCGCTCCGGCGCCGGCGGCTGGGGCCCCGGCGACGCCTACTGGTGGCAGCTCCAGGCCTACCTCCACTCCGTCGGGGCGGCGTGGGGCTACGTACTGGCCCTCTGCAAGGACTCGGGGGCCATCGCGGGGTGGTGGCAGGAGAGGGACGAGGGCTTCCCGGAACGCCTGTCCCGGCGCCTGTCCCAGGTCGTGTCCTCGGCCGGTCCCCACGACGTCCCCCGGGAGGGCCCCGGCGGCCCCATCGGTCCGGTGGAGCGGATCGGCGCGCGGGGGCGGCCCCTGAAGGGCCACGGGGACCTGCCCTCCTTCCCCTGCGGCTACTGCGCCTGGTACCGGCCGTGCTGGGGCCCCCGCCTGGAGGAGAGGGTGTCGGTGGACTGGCGCGGCCGTCCGTCCCGGGCGCTCCGACTCCGGGAGGAGACGGAGGGTGGCGAGGGGGCGTGACCGCGCCCGCCTCCGCCCGGCTCAGTCACCGCCGCGGCTTCAGCCCCGGCACCAGCCACTGGGTCCCCGCGCGCAGGGGGATGGGACGCCCCGGCATCAACCCGGCGCCGGTCATCCAACCGGCGATCTCCGCCTCGGACCACGCCTTGGACGCGCTCGCCACCGCCCCATAGAGGTTCGCCAGGGCGCCGTGCTGGTCGCCGTGCTCGTGCCTCGGCGCCGCGTCGTAGACCACCAGCGTCCCCTCGGGGCGCAGCGCCGCCGCGGCCCGGGCGACGAGGTCGCGGTTCTGCTCGCCGTCGAAGTGGTGGATGAGCTGGCCGACGAAGACGATGTCGTAGGTCTCGGCCTCCAACTCGTCCCGGGTCGCGTCCCCGGCGCGGTGGACCACCCGGTCCCCCATGTCCTCCCGCGCCAGGAGGGGCGCGGCGTGCTCGATGGCCTCGGGCAGGTCCAGCACCGTGGACCGCAGGCCGGGATATCGCCGGCAGAACGCCACGGAGACGAACCCGTGGGACCCTCCCACGTCCAGCATCCGCCGGGGGTTCCGCCGCACCGGCGCCTTCCGCACGATCTCCGGAGCCGTGTTCCGGGCGAGGGAGTACATCGCCTGCTGGTAGAGCTTCCAGTCCGCCTGGGACATCTGGTCGTGCATGTGGACGGTGTGCCCGGTGCGGACGTAGTCCTCGTACTGCTCGACGAAGCGCCACTCCACGAACTGGAAGAGCACTTTGTCGCGCAGGGAGCGGGGGCTGTCCTGGAGCAGCCACGTCCTCGCCAGGCGCCCCAGTCCGTACCTCCCCTTCCGCCGGGTGACGTACCCGGTGCCCGTCAGCGCGTCCAGCAGGCGGGCCACGGCCCGGGGGTCGCTGTCGCACCGCCGCGCCACGTCTTCCGCCGTGAGCGGCCCCTTCGCCAGCGCCTCGAAGGCGCCGACCTTGGTCGCCACCATCACCGTCCGGGCCAGGAAGACCGAGATGAAGGTGTCGTACAGGGGGACCGGCGCCACGCCGGCCGCGACGGCCAGCCTCTCGGCGACGGACTCCGGGATCGCTCCCACGCGCATGTACACCTCGGCGCGTCGCCTCGCCTCGGCCCACGGGAGGACGGCGCGGGGACGCGGGGGTTGGAAGGCGGCCTCCGCCCGGCCGCACCGTGCCGGCGCGACACGGTCCACGGGCGGACTCCGGGGACCGGTCCGGCGGGGCCCCTCCCCGACGCCCGGCGCCAGGGGAACGCTACTTCCGGGGGGCGGGCGGTCAAGGGCGGCGGTGCAAGGCTTCGGCACTCGCTCCCGTTCCCTGCGGCCCCGCCCGCGCCGCGGGAAGACGGATCGCCGCCCCCTCGCCCGGGACACCTTGCCCCCGGACCCGGGAACGCTAGTATCCGACGTTGGCCCCGGCGCCGAACTGCTCACGGAAGGGCGCGACCCCGGGCCGGAGAGGACCCGACCCCATGATGCTGGCGTCGCCGACGCGGGCCCGGGGGACCTTTTCCCCGGCAGGCGATCCTCCCGGAGTGGACGCCCTCCCCTGGGGCTCCCACCTTTGCCACTTCTACCGGACCGGAGGCGACCTGCTGGACGTCCTGATCCCCTTCTTCCGGGAGGGGATCGCGCGCCACGAGGCGTGCGTCTGGGTGGCCGCTCCGCCGGTGTCCGCGGGGGAGGCCCGGGCCGCGCTGGGGGCGGCCGTCGCCGACCTGGCGGAGCGGATCTCCCGGGGGCAGGTCGTCGTCGTCGGTCACCAGGAGTGGCGCGCCCGGGGGGCCGGCGCCACCGCGGTCGGCGACGCCCCCTGGGCCGTCGAGGCCGGCCGGGCCGCGGAGGGAGGCTTCCGTGGGACGCGGCTGGCAGGGAACGCCTCGTGGCTGGACCATGCCGCTCCCTGCGGCTGCGCCGAGCACGAGGGCCGGGTCCGCGAGGCGTTCGTCGCCCACCGGGTCGCCGGACTGTGCGGCTATCGCCTCGACCGCTGCGGCCCCATCGACGCCCTCGACGCGGCGCGAAGCCACCAGGCCACCCTGCTCCGCCGCGGCGGCCGGTGGGAGAGGATCGAAGGGCCGTCGCCCCAGCGGGCCACGGAGGACCTCCACCGCCACGCCCTGGAGCTGGAGCGCCGCGTGGAGGAGCGCACGGCCCTCCTGGAGGACGCCCTCCGGGCCCGGGACGAGTTCCTCTCGGTGGCGGCCCACGAGCTCCGGACCCCCCTGGCTTCCCTGAAGCTCTACGTGGAGATCCTCGCCCGCGCCGCCCAGCGGGGCCCCCTGGACGCCGCGGACGCCTCGCGCCGCCTGGAGCGCGCCCGGGTGCAGTGCGACCGCCTGGACGCCCTGCTCAACAACCTGCTGGACCTCTCCCGGATCCGCTCGGGGAGGATCGCCCTCTTCCCCGAGGAGTTGGACCTGGCGGCGCTGGCGGGACAGGCCCATGCGCGCTTCTCCGACGAGCTCGCCCGGTCGGGCCGGCCGTTCCGGTTGGACGCCCCGGCGCCGGTGCTCGGACGTTGGGACCTGCTCCGCCTGGAGCAGGTGTTCAACAACCTCATCGCCAACGCCGTCCGCCACGCCCCGGGCGCCGCGGTGGAGGTGTCCGTGCGGGCCCGCGCCGACCGCGCCCTGCTGACGGTGCGGGACGAGGGGCCGGGGATCGCCGCGGAGGTCCTCCCCTCCCTCTTCGAGAGCTACGCCCAGGCCACCCCCTCCCGGGGGGGGATCGGGCTCGGCCTCTGGATCGTCCGCCGGATCGTCGAGGCCATGGGCGGGACGGTGGCGGTGGAGAGCAGGCCGGGCCGGGGCACCGCGTTCACCGCGGACCTGCCGCTGCGGGCCGGCGGGGGGGAGGACCCGCCGTGACCGGGTCGGTCCTCGTGGTCGAGGACGATCCCGGCCTCGCCGAGGCCCTGGCGGAGGCGCTGGCCGGGGAGGGCTACCGGGTCCACGTCTCCCCCCACGGGGCGGCGGCCCTGGAGTGGCTGGGCGAGTCCCGCCGGCCGGACCTGGTGCTGGTGGACGTGATGATGCCGGTGATGGACGGTCCGACCTTCCGCCTGCGGCAGCTCGCGGACCCCGGCCTGGCGGCGATCCCCACCCTGGCGATGACCGCGGCCGTGGACCACCGCCTCTTCCAGATGCGGGTGGACGGCTGGCTCCGGAAGCCCATCCCCCTGGAGTCCCTGCTGGCGGCGGCCCGTCGCTGGTGCCCCACGGGAGCCCTCCCCCGCTGGGCGGGGGAACGCAGCGTGCCCCCCGGGGTGACGGGGCGGCACGCCCGGGGAGCCCCCGGCCCGGAGTGGCGCCCTGGCACGCCGGCGAAGTGACGCGGGCGCGCGTCCGTGGCCGCGCTCCGCGCCTCCTCCCCCACCTTCGCCCCCTCCTCCCCACCCTCCCGTGCTACCCTATCTCCCGCGGAGCGCCCTCGGGGGCCGGTCCGAGCCGTGCCCGCGCCCCCGAGGTCCGCCCGCCGCCTTGCACGTCCTCATCGTCCTCCACGGAATGCCTCCCACGCCCGGGCGCACCGCCGTCGGGGCGGGGATCCGGGCCTGGTGCAACGGGGAGGGGCTGCGCGCCCGGGGGCACCGCGTCCAGTACGTGACCCGCGCCGAGGACCTGCCCGGCGCCGACGCTCCCATCTCCCTGGAGCTACCCGCCCTGGCCGGCGAGCCCGACGGGGGGAGCCCCGAGTCCCCAGGCGGGATCGGGCCCGTGGCGGAGGGCGGAGGGGACTCCCCGCGGGTCCGCCCCGGCTTCGCTCCCCCGGGGGGTCCCCTGGGCTCCCCGGGCAACCCCTTCTCGTTCGCCTCCCGGGAGGACCTCGTCCGCGTCGTCCGCCAGGCCTCGCCGGACGTCGTGCTGGTGGAGCAGTTCGAGGAGGCCCGGAAGCTCCACGGCCTGGGGATCCCCGTCGCCCTGGACCTCTTCGCCCCCCGCCTCCTTGAGGCGCAGTTCCAGGGCCCCCAGGCGGACCAGGAGGTCGTCCGCACCCTCGACGCCCTCAACCACGCGGATTTCTTCGTTTTTTCCAACGAGCGCCAGAAGGTGTTCTACCTGGCGCTCCTGGCCCTCGCGGGGGTGGACTGCACGCGCCCCCCGGTCGGCGTGGTGCCGGTCTCGTGCCCGCCGATCTTCCCCGAACCCCGCAAGCCTCGGAGCCCGGTCTTCGTCAGCGGGGGCGTGTTCTGGCCCTGGGCCGACCTCACCCCCGGCCTGAGGGTGCTCCAGGACCAGCTCGAGCGCAGGCGCAACGGGCGGGTGGAGGTCTTCGGCGGCGGCTACGCCATCCGGTCCGAGGCGACCCGCTACGCCGATCCCCGGGACGCCCTGCCCCCCTCTCGGCGGGTGCGCCACCGGGGACTCGTCCCCTTCGACCAGCTCCTGGACGAGTACGCCCGGGCCTCGGTCGCCTTCGACGTGATGGCCCGGAACCCCGAGCGGGAGATGAACCTCTCGTTCCGCCAGATCGACTACCTCCGCTGCGGGCTGCCCCTCGTCACCGCCCGCTTCCAGGAGATCGCGCCCCTGGTGGAGCGATACGGCGCCGGCTGGGTGGTGGACCCCGAGGACGAGGACGGGATCCGGGCGGTGATCGACACCGTCCTCGACGACCCCGACGCCATCGCCCGCGCGTCGGCGGCGGCCCAACGCCTGGCACGGGAGCACTTCACCTGGGACCGCACCCTGGACGCCCTCGCCGCCTTCGTGGAGTCCCCCCGCGTCCGCGAGAAGCGCCCCACCGTGCTCGCCGCCATGAGCAAGGTCACCACCGAGCTCTGGGCCGAGCACGAGGAGATCCCCCGCCTCAAGGAGGCCCTCGCCGACCAGGTGCGGGTCAACCAGAAGAAGACCGAGGAGGTCCTGGACCTCAACCGCCAGGTGTGGAAGCTCATCGACTCCGTGGACCGGATGAGCCTCTCGGTGGGGGAGGTGACCCGGTTCAAGTCCGTCGCCATCCAGTACCTGGGCGAGCAGGAGGACCGGGCGCTCCGGGACGCCGAGGAGATCGGCCGGGAGCTGGAGCGCGCCCGCTTCGACCTCCAGAAGAAGGAGGACGAGCTCCGCGCCGCCCAGGACGGGGTCGAGAAGCTCAAGGCCTCCCACTCCGCCACCCTCGGGGACCTGGAGAGGGCCCGGGAGCAGGTCTTCGCCCGGGACCGGACGGTGGCGGAGCTGCGCGCCCAGCGAGAGCGCGTGCTGCACCAGCTCACCGAGGCCCGGGCGGAGGCCCGCGACCTCGCCGGCGACCTCGCCAAGAAGGCCCAGGAGCTCGCCGGGGCCGAGGACCGCCTCGCCCTGGTGGCCGGGCGCGCCGAGGCCCAGGTCGTGGAGCAGGAGGGGCGCTTCCTGGCTCGCCTGGACGCGGCGGAGCACCGGGCCCGGGGGGTGGTGGAGGAGCTGCGGACCCGCCTGGACGACGCCCTCATCGAGAGGGACCAGGTCCGGCAGCGCATCGCCGAGCAGGACGCCGCCCTCGCCGGGCTGCGGGCGGACCTCCAGAAGAAGTCCAAGGAGATCGAGGACCTGGAGGACCTGAGGCGCGGGGAGCTGGCCCGGGCGGCGGGGGCGCTCACGGAGGCCCAGGCCCTCTTCGCCTCCCGCCTGGACGCCGCCGAGGTCGAGGCCCGCTCGGTCCTGGAGACCCTGCGCCACGAGGCCCAGGCCCTGCGCTCGGAGCGGGACGGGCTGCGGGTGAAGGTGGAGGGCTTCGAGCGGGCGATCCAGGAACTGAAGGGGGAACTGAACCGGAGGGCCGGCGAGCTGCGCGCCGAGAGGCAGGAGCGCCGGGCGGAGCAGCGGGAGCACGAGGCGACCCGGAGCCGGCTGGAGGCCGACTTCCACGCCCGGCTGGAGCGGGCCGAGGGGGAGGCCAGGAACGTGCTGGAGGGGCTCGCCGACCAGCTCGGCCGCGTCCGCAGCGAGAGGGACGGCCTGCGGCGACGCCTGGAGCGGGCGGAGAGCCAGCTCCCCGAGCTGAAGCGGGACCTTCGGAAGAAGTCGGCGGAGATCGAGGAGCTGTCGAAGGAGCTGGAGAGACAACGACGGGACGCCGCCGAGGGCCTGGTGCGGGCCGAGGGGCACTTCGCGGGGGTCCTGGCCACGGCCGAGGCCCACGCCGAGACGGTCTTCGCCGAGCTGCGCGAGCGCCTCCAGGCCGCCACGGACGATGCCAAGGCGGCGCGGGACCAGCTCGCCCGGACCGAGGAGGTCGTCCAGGAGCTCAAGCGCGAGACCCAGAAGCGCTACGCCGAGGCCCGGGAGCTGCGCCAGCGGATCAAGGAGGAGCGGCGCCTGCTGGAGGTCCGCTTCGCCGAGCAGCAGCGGGACGACGCGACGGCGGCGGAGGCGGCGGCGGACGCGGCCCGGGCCGAGCTGGACGCCGCCAGGGACGAGGCGGCACGGTTCCGGGTGGAGCGAGACAACCTCTCGGACCGCATCGCCCGCCACGAGGCGGACCTGCCCGTGCTGAGGCGGGACCTGGACAAGAAGAGCGCCGAGATCCGCGCCCTCGCGGCGGCCCTCAAGGGGGAGAGGGCCGAGAGGGAGCGGGTGGCGGCGGAGCTGGCCCACGACGCCCTGGCCCGGGTGGACGAGGCCGAGGCCGAGGCCCGGGCGAAGCTGGCGGAGCTGGTGGAGGAGGCCGCCCGCCTGCGGGGCGAGAGGGACCGCCTGGCGGCCCGGCTGGAGCGACACGGCGTCGAGGTGCCGGCCCTCAGGCAGGACCTGGCCAAGAAGGCCGCGGAGATCCGCGAGCTGACCGCTACCCTGAAGCGCGAGAAGGCGGAGAGGGATCGGGTGGTGGGCGAGGCGGAGCGCCGCATGGTGGAGCGCCTGGAGGACGCCGAGGAGGCGGCCCGTGCCGCGGTCGCGGGGAGCCTCCAGGGCCTCGCCGTGGTCACGGCCGAGCGGGACACCGCCCGGGCGGACGTGGCGCGGCTCACGATGGTCCTCAAGGGCCTGCGCGCCGACGTGGACAAGAAGTCGGTGGAGCTCGCGGCCGAGGCGGGCCGCCAGCGCCGCCTGGTGGCGGAGTACGAGGCCCGGATCCGGACCCTGCTGGCCGAGGCCGAGGCGTCCGCGGCGGCGAAGGCCCCGCCCGCCGCGGTCGGCTCCGGGGGCCGGGGTGAGGGCGAGGAGGTCAGCCCGGAGTCAGCGCCACCCGGGACGCCTCCAGGCTCCCCTCCACGGTGACGCCCAGCAGGTCCTGGGAGAAGCTCCCCACGAACGTGCCGGACTCGTCGAAGTCGGCGGTGTAGGGGGTCGGCAGCTCCCAGTACCAGATCACCAGCCCCAGCTCCCCCTCCACGTGGCCCGAGTCGGGGTCCATCTCGCCCCCGATCCCGAAGGCGATGTCCTGGCTGAAGAGGCCGAAGAGGTCGATGGTGCAGCCGGCGTCGCCGTCCACGGTCTCTCCCCAGGCGTCCACGACGAAGCTGGCCGAGCCGAGGCACGAAGTGTACAGGGGCGTGCCGTTGATCTCCGCCGACAGCGAGAGCCCGAACGTGCCGCTGTACACGCCGGCCCACTCGTGCTGCACCAGGACGCCCCCCACGGCGTAGGCGACGCGGTCCCCGTTGGGCAGCTCGGCGCGGGCGGTGATGGTGTGGGTGCCGACGGGGAAGCCCTCCACCAGCCCCGAGGCCCCGACGTAGCTGAAGGAGGCGTCCTGATCGGTGCTCCACGCCACGTCGTCGAAGGGCAGTTCGTTCCCCCCTACCCCGATCACCACCGCTTCCAGCGGCATCGGCTCGCCGAGGGGGACGAGGGAGCCCGACTCGGGGGAGAGGATCTCGATGACCGCCCCGTCGTACTCGCTGTAGTCCGGCCCGGTGTCGTCGTCTGCGGCGTCGTCGTCTGCGGTGTCGTCGTCTGCGGTGTCGTCGTCGGCCGTGGTGTCGTCGTCCGCGGTGTCGTCGTCCGCGGTGTCGTCGTCCCCGCCGGTGTCGTCGTCGGCGACGTCGTCGTCCCCCGTACCGCCCGCTCCCGTCACCTGCAGGGCGCCGGTGCCCGGCGCGCAGCCGGAGGCGATCCACCACGCCGCCCACGCGGCGAAGAGGGCGACAGCGATGCGATGGGGCTGGACCACGGCGCGGACCTCCTTGCGGGACGGACGCATCATGCCACGGCGCGCCCAGGGCCGCGACCCCGCGCGGTGGGACCGCCCCCGGGGGAGCTAGTACCACGTTCCGAAGGTTCCTCCCCAGTTTCTCCGTTCCCAGGCCCACCCGATCCGGAACGTAGGGCGGGGGCTTGTCCCCCGCCGCGGGGCTTCGGCGGGGGACAAGCCCCCGCCCTACGGGGCCTCCCGTTCGCGGGACCGCGACGCCGATGAGCTGGAAGGCGGACTCAGAAACTGGGGAACTCGCTCTGGAACGACGTACTAGTGTCCCTCGTGGTCGCCCACCGGGGCCGCCGCGTCCTGGCGCAGCTCGGGGTGGCGGATCAGCCCCCCTCCGTGGGCGGCGCGGGCCACGAGGGCGAAGCCCACCAGCCCCACCACCAGGGCGGCACCGGCGGCGCCGTCGGTCCACCGGGCCTTGCGGGCGTCCCCGACGATCCCCGCGAGCGCCAGGATCCCCGCCAGGACCAACGCCATCGCGGCCGGCTCCGCCGCCTCCTCGTGCTCGTGGATCAGGTCCTCGCTCACCCCCGGGAGGCCCTCCACCTGCTCCTCGGCCTCCTCGCCGCTCACGTTGGAGACCGCGCCCCCGAAGGCCGCCACCACCAGCAACCCGAGTCCGGCGCGCCGGAGCGTGGCGGCCAGCCCGGTCCGCCGCAGGACGGCCCAGCTCAGCAGGGCGGCGACGCCCAGCACCGACGCCACCACGGGCAGGTGGTTCACGGCCAGGTGGATCTGCGCTCCGTTCATCTGCGTCTGCTCCCAGGCCGGCCCGGGGGAGGGGGCGGGCGCGGCCCGCCGATTCTAGTGACGCCGCGCGGCCCGCGCCATGGTCGGGCGGGCGCGCTCGGGACCCGGTACCGGCGGTTGCGCGGCGACGGGGCCGCTGCCATGATCCGGGCCCCAGCCCGCCCCGGCCGGGGCTCCGCACCTCGTCATCGCCGTTCGCTGGAGGGCCGCCGTGGCCACCCGTCCCGAAGATCCCGCCCCCGAGGCGCCCGCCCTCCCCGCTCCCGGGGAGGCCCTCCCGTTCGAGGACGCCCTGTCGCGCCTCGAGGCCATCGTGCGCCGCCTGGAGGCGGGGGACGTACCCCTGGAGGCGTCCCTGGCGGACTTCGAGGAGGGGATCCGCCTCTCGCGCCTGTGCACCGGCCGCCTGGACGAGGCGGAGCGGAAGGTCGCCCTGCTCCTGGCCGAGGGGGACGGGATCTCCGAGGTGGACTTCGAGACCGGCGAGGTCCTGGCGCGGCGCGGGGGACGGGCCGCCCCGGCGGAGGACGCGTGCGAGGAGGACGACCTCGGGGACGAGGGCCTGCCTTGAACCCCTCCGACCTGGAGGAGCGTCTCGCCCGCCGCCGCGCCGAGGTGGAGCGGGACCTCGCCCACCTGTGCACGGCGGGCCAGGCGCCGGGGCGGCTCGGAGAGGCGGTGGCCCACGCGCTGGAGGGGGGAGGCAAGCGCCTGCGGCCGGTGCTGGTGCTGGCGGCGTTCGACGCCGCCGACCGCGGCGGCCCGGGCGCGGCGTCCCGCCGCCGGGCGGCGATCCCCCCCGCGGTGGCCGTGGAGCTGGTCCACACCTACTCCCTGGTCCACGACGACCTGCCAGCCATCGACGACGACGACACCCGGCGGGGCCGGCCCTCGTGCCACCGCGCCTACGGGGAGGCCGCCGCCATCCTCGCCGGCGACGCCCTCCTCACCGAGGCGTTCCGCGTCCTGGCCGATCCCCGGGGCTACCCCCCGGACACCCCCGCCCCCCTGGTCCGGGACCTGGTGGTGGCCCTGGCGGAGGCCGCGGGCCACCGGGGCATGGTGGGGGGCCAGGCGGTGGACGTCGGCCTGGCCGGCCCGGTGCGGGACGCCGAGTCCCTGGACGCCCTCCACCGGGGCAAGACCGGGGCCCTCTTCGTGTTCTCGGCGGTGGCGGGGGGGATGGCCGCGGGGGCGACGCCGGAGCGACTCGCCGCCCTGCGGACCTACGGCGACCGGCTCGGCCTGGCCTTCCAGATCGCCGACGACGTCCTGGACCTCGCCCAGGACGCTCCGGGAGAAGAGGCCGGCGGCCCCCCCTCCTACCCGGCCCTGCTGGGCGAGGCGGCCTCCCGCGCCCGGGCCCGCCAGCTCGCCGGGGAGGCGGCGGCGGCGGTGGAGGGATTCGGCCCCGGCGCCGCCCTCCTGGTGGACCTGGCCTGGCACGCGGCGGAGAGGCGCCGCTGAGGGGGATCCGCCTCCCCCCCCGGCCCCTTCCCCTCCCCATGGCCGCGCCCGTGTCCGGCAAGGAGCGCATCGACACCCTGCTGGTCCGCCGGGGCCTGGCCCCCAGCCGGGAGAGGGCGCGGGCCCTGGTGCTGGCGGGGAAGGTGCTGGTGCGGGACGCGGTGGTGGACAAGCCCGGCACCCTGGTGGACGCCGGGGCGGAGGTGCGCCTGCGGGGCGCGGACCTGCCCTACGTGGGACGGGGCGGCCTGAAGCTGGAGGGGGCGCTCCAGGACCTGGGGGTGGACCCCCTCGGGCTGGTGTGCCTGGACGTGGGGGCGTCCACGGGGGGCTTCACCGACTGCCTCCTCCAGCGGGGCGCGGCGAAGGTCTACGCCGTGGACGTGGGCACGGCCCAGCTCGCCTGGAAGCTCCGCGCCGATCCCCGGGTGGTCAGCCTGGAGCGCACCGACGTCCGGACCCTGGACCCCTCCCGTCTGGCCGAGCCGGTGGACCTGGCGGTGATCGACGCCTCGTTCATCTCGCTGCGGGGCGTGCTGCCCCCCGCGGCCCGGCTGGTGCGGCCGGGGGGGCGGATCCTGGCCCTGGCCAAACCCCAGTTCGAGGTGGGCCGGGCGAGGGTGGGCAAGAGGGGGGTGGTGCGGGACGAGGCGGACCGGGAGGCCGCCTTCGCCGCGGTGCGGGAGCTGGCGGAGGGGCTGGATCTCCTGCGGCTGGGGGAGGCGGACAGCCGGCTCCCCGGGGCGAAGAGTGGCAACGTGGAGCGATTCTTCCTTCTCGCCCGGCCGAAGAGTCATTAACCTCCCCCCGAGCGGCGCGAGCCGGACCGGGGACGCCGGGACGGGAGAGGGAGCACGGATCACGATGACGGTCGACGTCCAGGAACGCACCGGGTGCGCGAAGGAGAAGCGCAGGAAGCTGATCCTCGACGCGGCCCGCTGTCTCTTCCTCGATGCGGGGTTCGAGAGCGCCACCATGGACGACGTGGCGGAGCGCTCGCAGCTCTCGAAGGCGACCCTGTACCTGTACTTCCGCGGCAAGGAGGACCTCTACGTCGCCCTGCTCCACGAGGGACTCGACGTCCTGAACGCGGCGCTGCGGGCGGCGGCGGCGGAGCCCCTGCCCGCCCCCGAGCGCATCGCCGCCATCGGCAGGGCCTACGGCGCCTTCTACCGGGAGCAGCCCGCCCTCTTCCGCCTCCTGGCCCACTTCCACTCCCGCCAGGACCGCCTGAGCGAGGACGTCGCCCAGCCCTGCGAGGAGCGGATGATGGAGGGCATGCGGATCCTCGCGGCGGTGGTGTCCGACGGCCTCCGGGAGGGCACCCTGACGAGCCCCTACCCGGTGATGGAGGTGGCGGCGATGTTCTGGGCCTCCAGCTATGGCGTCGCCCGCCTGCTCGCCTACAACTCCTGCCACGACTGCCTGGGCCTGGGGCCGGAGCTGGACACGGTCTCGGCGGTGGAGCACACCTGGGGGCTGCTGCTCCGGGGCCTGCTGGCCGGGGCCGCTCCCGACGGGACCGCCGCGCCATGACGGCGGCCCGCGCCGAGGAGATCGCCCTGCGCCACCGCCTGGTGGGCCGCCGGGCCGAGCTGCGGGCCCTGCTCGCGTGCCTCTCCGCGGGTCGCCACGTCCTGCTGGAGGGGCCGGTGGGGGTGGGCAAGACGGCCCTGGCCCGGGCGGCGGCGGACGCCCTCGGCAGGGGGGTGCACCGGGTGGACGGCGACGGGCGCTACAGCGAGGCCCGCCTGGTGGGGCACCACGATCCGCCCCGGGTGCTGCGGGAGGGCTACGTGCCCGACGCCTTCGTGCCCGGCCCCCTGGCGGCGGCGATGGCGGAGGGGGCGGTCCTGCTGGTGAACGAGCTGAACCGGATGCCCGAGGGGGTGCAGAACGTCCTGCTGCCGGCGATGGACGAGGGCCTGCTGGTGGTCCCCCGCCACGGCGTGGTGCGGGCCCGGGAGGGCTTCGCGGTGGTGGCCACCCAGAACCCCCGGGAGTTCGTGGGCACGGGCCACCTCTCGGAGGCGCTGCTGGACCGCTTCGAGCTGCTGCGCCTGGAGTGGCAGGGGGAGGAGGAGGAGCGGCGGATCGTGGTGAAGGAGGCGCGGATCGGCGGGGACGACGGGGCGCTGGTGGCGGAGGCGGTGGCGATGGTCCGGGCCACCCGGGGCCACCCGCGGCTGCGCCGGGGCGCCTCGGTGCGCGCCGCCGTGTCCCTGGTGGAGATCGCCGCGGGCCTGGGGGGCGCCCACGCCCTGGAGGAGGCCGCCCGCATGGCCCTGCCCACCCGGGTGGAGTGGGCCGAGGACGCCGATCCCGACCTCGGCGCCCTGCTGCGGGAGCTGCTCCCGTCAAAAAAAAAGCCCTGAAGCCGACCCTGGACCTGACCCGCTCGGCCACGATGGCCTGGATGGGCCTGGACGAGGAGACGGCCCCCTTCGTGGAGAGCCCGGAGTCCGAGCCCACCCCCGCCCGGATCCCGGCGGGCTGGGAGGCGGCCCGGAACTACCATCGCCTCAAGAAGGTCCTGGGGGACGCCCGGGCCAGGGAGGGAGTGAGGCGGGAGGCGGTGGGGGCGGTGCTGTCCCGGGCCCGGGCCCTCCTGCGCCACGGCGCCAGGCCCCGGCGGGACGAGGACCTCCCCTGGACGGAGGCCCCGGGGGGCGAGCTGGCGCTGGACGCCCTGGTGGACGAGGGGGTCCCCCCGGGGGCGGTGGAGCCCGACCAGGTCCGCGTGACGGTGCCGGCGCCCCGGCGCGCCGACGTGGTCCTGATGCTGGACATGAGCCTGTCGATGACCGGCGAGAAGGTGGCCCTGGTGGCCACGGCGGCGGCGGTGCTCTCCCTCCAGCTCGACCCCGAGGACCTGGCGGTGGTGGCCTTCGACCACCGGGCGACCCTCCTGAAGCGCCTGGGGGAGCGCGTCCCCCCCGACACCCTGGTGGGCCGCGTCCTGGACGTGCCCGCCGACGGCTTCACCAGCATCGAGGCGGGCATGCGGAAGGGCCTGACGGCCCTCGCCCGGGGCCGCCTGGGCCGCCGCCGCGGACTCCTGGTCACCGACGGCGTGTACAACGTCGGCTGGGACCCGACCCCCCTGGCCCGCCGCTTTCCCCGGTTGCACGTCGTCCAGGTGGGCGCCCCCGGGCCGGACCGCGGCCTCTGCGCCCGCCTGGCCAGCAACGGCCGCGGCCCCCTCCACGTCCTCCCGGACTACGACTCCCTGCCCTCCCTCGCCCGCCGCCTGGTGGGGGAGCTGTTCCGCTAGGCCCGGCGGCGGCGCGCCCCGGACCGCCGCCTACCCCCCGCCCGGGGGAGGCCCTCCGCCCCCCGCCGCGCCCTTGGGGACCTCGATCCGCTCGAGGTACACGGCGAAGGACGGCCGCTCCACCCCCACGATCAGGGGCCAGTCGGGGGACCGCAGGAGCCGGTACTGGCCTTCGCCGTGCTTGCCCTTCGCGACCACCACCGGCAGGTCCACCCGCCTGCGCCCGGCGGCGTCGTCCAGGGACACCGAGAAGTAGGAGCGCCCCTTGGGGCTGATGGAGTCGGGACGGAGCGCCGAGGCGTCGTCGAGCCCGATCCCGCGGCCGGCGAGGAGCTCCCTCATCACTCCGCGCCCGAGCCACACCGAGGTCGCCCCCACCGTCTCCACTTCGTCCGGTGGGGCGTCCCCGAAGAAGTCGGAGTGGGACTGGGACTGGGCGAAGACCTCTGCGGGTACGCGCCGCCTCCCCGACCGGCCGTCCTCGGCGGCCCACGCGAACGTGATCCCCCCTCCGCCCACGTCCTCGATGGTGACCACGAAGTCCTGGAGCGACATCTCCCTCCACAGGGTCGCGCCGGGGCGGCGGCCCTCGTACTGCACCAGGGCGTAGTGCAGCCGGGTGCCGGCGGCCATCCACGGGACGTCGGCCAGGGGAGGCGGCGCCGGGGGCGCGCCCGCGGCGCCCGCGAAGGGGACGACCTCCACCCTCGGCGCCGGTCCGTCCAGCCGCAGCACGACGACGGACCGGGCCGCCGCGCTCACCCCCGCCGACGCCGGGGCCCCGGCGAACGTCTCCTCGGCGAGGGTGGAGCCGTCGGTGGACGAGAGCACCACGAAGCCTTCCCGGTTGGCGAAGACGTCGTTCACCCCCTCGACGTCCATGGCCGTCGGCGGCGCGGCGCCCGGCCAGGGCCGCTCCCAGAGCACCGTCAGGTCCTCGGACCGGAGGGCTCCGATCCGCACCTTCCCGCCCGCGTCGGTCGAGAAGAACAGCAGGTTGCGGGGGGAAGGCATGGCGGGGACCATCCGGGGCACCGGGGCGATCCACAGGCGGTCCCCGGTGAGGGCGTCCACGCCGGACATCCACGCCCTGTGGGGCCTCACCAGCACGGCCCCCCCCGTCTGGACGGCCGTGAACGCCGCGGGATCCCCGGCCGTCGTCCACAGCACGCCGGGCAACTCGCTCCGGGCTTCGAGCCCCGCGGCGTCGTGGGCCGCGATCCCCGGGATCCCCTGGCCGCTCCTCTCGCCGACACCGATCACCGTCCGCTCCCCCACCGCCTGCGCCGTCACCAGCGAAGCCGCGCCCAGGGGCAGGTCCCCCCGAGGTGCCCCGGTCCCAGCGTCGAAGACCCGCAGGCGGCCGTCCGCCGCCGAGGCGTACACGCGCCCCCCCGCCAGGACGACGACGCCCAGGGGCGCGTCGACCTCCCTCCTCCACACCTCCTTCCCGTCCCGCGCGTCGATGGCGGCCAGGACCCGCCCGGCCCCGACGAGGGCCAGGGATCCGTAATGGTCGTACCAGAACGGACCGTGGAAGTCCGGCCCGTCCCTCCTCCGCTGCCAGGCGACGCTCCCGTCGGACCTCACCCCCGCCCACATCGCCCCCGTGCCCTCGGCGGACTCCGGCCACGCCAGCACGTGGACGTCGCCCGCGGCGATGAGCGCCGGCGGGGCCAGGCCCGGGAACACCTTCACGACGAGGTCCACGGGCAGGCTCGCCGCCCGGACCTCGCCGCCGGCGAGGACCCCGACGACGAGCGCCACCGCCGCGAACCCGATCCCCCGCGTCAACCGGCCCCGCTTCCCCATGGAGATCTCCTCGTCGCCCCGCGCGCCGACGGGGCGGGCGCCCGACCCCGCCGATGACGAGCGCCCGGGCGTCGTGTCGGCCATTGTAGGAGGACTTCGCGGGCACGTCCTCCAGGTAGAATGCCCCCGCCCGTCACGGGGCGACCTCGCCGGTGGCCGGTCCGCGCGCGGGGATTGAGGAACGATGCCCCGCCCCCCACTGCCCCCCCTCCGCCTCGCCGTCGCCGCCCTGCTGGCCGCGGCGCTCCCGCTGGCGCCCGCCGGGGACGTGGCGGCCGAAGACGTCGCGGACGCCGGCGCCGGGCAGCCGCCGCCCGGCGACGCCTCGCCCCCCGCCGCCCAGGGGACCCTCGTCCCCGCGGCGGGCTCCCCCGGGAGGAGGCTCGTCCGCATCGTGTACGACGGCGAGACCGGGGGGATCTCCTCGGGGCTGGCGGACCTCTCCGGCGCGGGGCTGCTCTACCGGGCCGCGAAGGAGGGGGGGGCCACCGTGGAGGCGCACCAGGCCACCCTGGGGGCCCTCTATCGAGAGGGGCGCTGGCTCTGGGCCGCGGGGGAGGCCACCCTCGAAGGGGCCACGTCCTTCCTCGCCGGCCCGGCCCTCGCCCCCGCGTCGCCCCCCGTCTCCGTCCCCATCCTCGACGGGGTGGACGGGGTCCTGCTCGCCCTCCCCACCGCGCCGGGCGCCCCTCCCCCGGATCCCGGCGCCCATCCGCTGTTCGTGGCGGGGCGAGGCGAGGGTCGCGAGGCCCGTTCCGGCACCCTCGCGCTGTGGCGCGCCGGGGACGGGAGGGAGGCCTGGGTGCTGGACACCCGCGGTGGGGACGGCCGCGCGGCCCTGGAGCCCGATCCCAACGCCTGGGAGGTGCGGGAGCGTGTCAGCCTCGGCGCGCGGTTCGCCACCGGTCCCGAGGACCTCGTCCTGCTGGCCAAGCGCGTGGGCGAGGGGACGCGGCGCAAGGCCGCCGTCCAGCGGGAGCTCGACGCCGTCCCGGAGGTCCCGGCCCTGTACGTGTCCGCGGGGGGCGCCGTGGAAGGGGCCTCGTTCCTGCGGGACCACGCCACGTCCCTGCACCGGCCGTACTCCTGGGAGGGCTATGGCGAGGCGCGCCTGCGCTTCCTCGCGCCCTCCCTCGCCGAGCTGGTCCCCGGCGTCGCCGCCCTGGCGGCCGAGTCCGCGGCGGCGGGCGTCGAGCTGCTGTCGTGCAACCTCGTGGATCCCCAGGGGAACCCCGTCTTCGGCACCACCGCCACGGTCGAGCTGGACGGCGTGAAGGTCGCCTTCGCCGGCCTCACCGATCCCTCCGTCTGGCCCCTCCTGGGCCCCGAGGTGAGGGCCCAGGTCGCCGTGGCCGAGCCCCTGCCCGCGCTGGAGCGATGCCTCGATGGGGTGGAGGCCGACCTCGTGGTGCTCCTCGCCACCCTGGCCCACGACACCCTCGCCGAGGTCGCCGGCCACGTCACCGGGGTCGACGCCGTGCTGGGGGACTTCTCGTCCGGCCTCGCCTCCGGGCGCGTCGAGGAGATCGTCGCCGCCCCCGAGGTCCCGGGCGGCCTCCCCCGGGACCGGCGGCGCCCCCTGCTGATCTCCCGCTCGTCGGGGGCCACCTACGGCGTGCTCACCGCCTCCATCGGACCGTACAACACATTGGAATCATTGGAGAACCGCATCGTCACCCTGCCCCAGGAGCTGCCCCCGGACGACGGCCTCCTCCGGCGGGTCATGGCCATCCGCCAGCAGGTGTACCGCCAGTCCGAGGACGTGCTGATCCCCGATCTCGCCTCCCTCCCCGGTGGGGCCGCCGCCGGGGGCGCCGCGGCCGAGAGGCTGGACTACCGCCGCTGGCTCAACCTCGCCGGGAACCTCGTGCGGCGGAGCACCCAGGCCGACGTCGTGATGCTCCCTCCCCTTCCCTGGCCCTTCGACCTCTCCGGCCCCACAAGGGAGATCCAGGCCCTGGCCTCCCTCGCCGTCCCCGATCGCCTGGTCTCCGTCCACGTCCGGGGCGACCTGCTGCGCCGCCTGCTCCTGCTGGCGTGGAGCGACGAGGGGACCCCGGACCGGGACTCCGAGTTCGGCGCCGACCTCCGCACCCGGGCCGGGCGGGCCGCCCCCATGGTCGCGGGCGCCGAGATCGGGGCGCGGGACATCGCCGCGTGGAAGGTGCGGGGCGGCGCCATCGCCGACGCCGAGACCTACCACGTCGTGCTCACCGACCGGATCGCCACCCGCCCCGACTTCGCCCGGATCCTGAGCGGCTCCAGGCTGCGAAGCCGGTTCCACCGGGCCCCGGGCGGCAACCACCTGCCCGCCCTCCTGGGCGGACGGGAGCTGGCCCTGAGGGACGTGGTGTTCCAGGGTCTCGCCTCGCTGCGGGAGCGGCACCCCGACTTCTCGCCCCGCTACGCCCGCCAGGTGCGCGCCCTCCTGCCCGGGTACGGCGGCCAGGCGGAGCCCGCGGTGGTCGCCCGCCTGGACACCGCCGCCTTCCGCCTGCTGTGGAACCGTTCCTACGTGCCCGATCCCGACGCCTACGCCCAGGTCCAGGAGCCCCGGGCGAGCGCCGTCAACTCCTTCGACGTCGGCTGGAACGTCCTGGGGCGCGTGGGCGTCGAGACCCCCCGCGCCAACTGGATGAATGTCCTGCTGGCCACCTACACCCTCTCCCGCATCGAGGGGGCGGAGCCCGCCGAGACCCAGGACGACCTGGCCCTCACCACCGAGCTCCAGGTCAAGCCCGCCGACGTCCCCGTGGGCAAGGGCGTGTCGCTGTGGCCGGTGGTGAACTTCACCTACGACTCCGTCTTCGACCTGCTGGAGAACGACGAGCACCCCCAGCGGGTCCTCCGGGAGGGGGTGGGGCTGCTGGTGCAGAAGCTCTGGAAGGCCCTCCCCAGCCTCAGGATCGCGGCCTTCGCCGAGCAGGACCTCTCCGTTTGGGGGGATCCCGCCTGGCAGGCGGGCCTCTCCGCGGGGCTGGTCCACGAGTGGCCGATCAAGCCGGTGAAGTGGCGCACCGACGTCGGCTTCTTCTACTGGTTCCCGGTCCCCAGCCAGGACCGCGCCGACGACCTGTCCTACAGCCTGAACGTGAAGTCGACCATCGCGGTGCCCATCGCCGGGTCCCTCGCCCTGTCCACCTGGGCGGACGCGCTGCTCTTCCAACGCAAGGGCCTGGGGGAGGACCCGCCTCCCCCCGGGCTGTCCCTCATCGTCGGGGTGGACATCGGGTTCTCGGGGAGCCTGAGGGCCCGGTTCTGACGGTCGCGACCCCGGTTTGGATCGCCCACGTCCCCGACGCGATGCCGGGACTCCTGGGATCCCCCGGGCGGGCCGGCGGCGGGGGTGAGCCGCCGCCGGCGACCGCCGCCGGTCACTCCTTGATGGAGATCTGCTTCGCCGCCGCACCCTGGGCCTTGGGAAGCGTGAGGGTGAGGACGCCGTTGCGGAACACCGCGTCCACGTGCTCGGAGTCGATGGTCTCGGGCAGCCGGAAGCTGCGCTGGAAGGTGCCGTAGCGCCGCTCCGTCATGTGCCAGTTCTCGCCCTCCTTCGCCTCCTCGGCGCGGGTCTCGGCGGAGATGGTGAGCACCCCCTTCTCGACGTTCACCTTCACGTCCTTGCGGTCGACTCCGGGCAGGTCGGCGACCACCACGAAGGCCTTGTCGGTCTCCTTGATGTCCACCGGGGGCGCGAAGGTGTCGGCCTCGCCGGTGCGCGCGGGGCGCGTGCCGAAGAAGCGGCTGATGACCTCGTCCCGGAACAGGTCGTCGAACAGGTTGGGGAACCGGCCGCGCTCGTAACGGATGGGATACACGGATCGCCTCCTCTCTCGGTGCCGATGGTGGCCGCTGCGTTCGGGACGGAGGTGCGCGACGTGGACGCCCCCGTCCAACTTCGTCCGGTCCCCGCGGAGGGCCCGGTGAATTCGGTTCGCTGCCAGAAGGTAGATCCGGCTCCGCCGCTGTCAAGGAGCGGATCTCGAATGGGTGCAACGGGGGATGTGAATCAGGATTGCGCGGGCGGGTGGGGACGGAGGCAGGCGTCCGGGGTTCAGGCGTCGGCGGGGGGATCCGCCCCCGCTCCGACGGGAACGGTGCGCGGCCACGGGAAGTCGGGCCCGGGAGCGTCCACGACGTCGACCCGCCCCCCGAGCACGGGGTGGCGGAACGTCAGCTCGGCGGCGTGCAGCGCCAGGCGGGGGGCCCGCCCCTCGGGTGGACCGTACAGGACGTCGCCGACGACGGGATGCCCCGCCGCCGCCATCTGCAGGCGGATCTGGTGGGTCCTGCCCGTGAGGAGGCGGACCCAGAGCAGCGCGCGATCCCCTTCCCGGTCCAGGACGCGGTAGCGCAGGGCCATCTCCTGACCCCCCGGATCGGTCCCGGGCTCCACGGCGCGACGCCGTCCGTCCTCCACGACGAGGTGGTGGCGGAGCTCCGCCTCCTCGGGCTCCGGCGTCCCCAGGACCACGACCCGGTAGATCCGCACCGCGCGCCGCTGGGTGAAGAGGTCCTGGAGGGGACCGGCCGCGGCGGGGTGGATGGCGGCGACCAGCAGCCCGGAGGCGGGGGTGTCCAGGCGGTGGGGCAGGTGGACCCTGCCGAACCGCTCCTTCAGGAACGCCTCGACGGTCCCGGCGTCGGTCTCGCGCGTGGGCTGCGAGGGCATGCCCGCGGGCTTGGACACCGCGACGAGGAAGCGGTCGCTCCAGACGATCCGGGGCTCGGGAGCGCCGGGGGATCGGGCCGTCCGGGCCCGCTCCACCGCCCCGGGGAACGCCTCGATGCGCTGGCCCGGCGCCACGGTGCGGGACGCGACGCGCACCCTCTGTCCGTCCACCCTCGCGCCCCCCGCGGCGATCACCGCCCGGGCCCGGGTGCGGGAGAGACCGCAGAAGCGCGCCAGCGCCTGGTCCAGGCGCAGGGGCTCCCCTCCCTCCACCACCGCGCGGATGGGGTCCGAGGGTGTGGTCACGGACTCGGGGCCCAGGTCGGGCACCGGGGCTCCGCAGCCAGGGTGTTCAGAGCCGCACCAGGAACATGACGTTGCCGGCGGCGCCGTGGTCGGGGGTGAAGGTCTCGGTGTCGAAGGTCTGGTCGAAGTCGACCTGGAAGCCGAAGCCCGCGGGGCCCTTGGGGAACACGTGCAGGCCCACCGACTCGTGGAAGCCCAGCAGCGAGGTCCCCGCCGCGGAGCCGCCGCCGATCCCGCCCCGAAGCGCGATGCGCCCCTTGGGCAGGGGCAGGTTCAGGCCCAGGTTGAAGTAGCCGAGGGCGTAGTTGTCGGCGCCGGCGCCGAACACCGGGGGCTGATCCCGGAACTCGCCGCCCAGGGTCAGGATCCCGAGGCGGAGGTCGGCGTTGACGCGGACGTCCAGGGTGGCCGGCCGCCAGTCCTTCATCGAGCCGCGGGCGCCAGCGCCGACGCCGAGGTCGAAACCGATGGGCAGGGCGGCGGCGGCTGGGCGGGATCCCGCCAGGAGGGCGGCGGTGGCGAGGGCCGCGGCGAGGGCGAGGGGAGAAGGGTTCACGGGGCCTCCAGGAGCGCCCAGGGGCGCGCGACCGCGGTGAATGCTGCACCATCGAGGCGATGGCGTCCACGCCGCACTAGAACGGCGGAAAAGCGGGAGGGGTTACACCGAACTTGCAACTCCCCCGCGGAGACCGTATACCCGCGGGGCGCCAGGGGAGCCTTCGCCCGCGCCGGGAAGGGGCCGCCCGGCACCCGGGAGCGGGCGGCGCGGCGGGATCCACGTCGATTGCTGTCGTCTTCGTTGCTCGTCGGTGCGTTCCTGCTGGTGGTCGCGGCGACCTTCGCGGCCGCCGCCACCCTGCTGTACCGCCGCCACACCCGCGCGTGGCGGGAGTTCGGCCAGGCCCGGGGGATGGAGCTGCGCCGGGACCCCGGGCAGGGGACCCGCCTGCTGGGGCGCCTCCAGGGGCGGGAGGTCGAGGTCGGCATCGTCCGCATGGTCCGCGGGGGCAGCACGATCACCCACACCCGCTTCCGGGTCCGCACCGCCGCCGTCCCCCTTTACCTCATCGAGAGGTCCGCCCCGGACCACCCCCGTCCGCCCGCCAGCGCCCTTCCCTTGCCCCTGCCCGAAGGGGTGGGGAGGCGCTACATCGCCGTGGCCGGTGCTCGGGACGCGGGGATCGCCCTGGTGGCCCGGGCCCGGCCCCACCTGGAGAGGGGCCCCCTGGTGGCCCTCTTCCCCGAGGGCGGGGACCTGGTGGCGGACGTGCGGGGGATCCTGGTCCGGGCGGAGCAGCTCCAGGCGGTGGTGTCGCTGCTGGAGGCGCTGGTGCCGCCGCCGGAGGGGGCCCCCATGGCGGGCGATGGGCGCTGATCGCCCGCGGATCCGCCCGGAGATCGCCCGGATCGCCGCCCTGGCGCTGGCCGCGGGCGCGCTGGCCGGGTGTGGGGGCGCCGACCCCGACCGGGCCGAGGCGGAGGCCCGGGCCGCCCTTCGGGCGGGGGACGCCGCCGGGGCCGAGGGCCTGCTCCGGGGGGCCCTGGAGGACCACCCCCACCACCGGGGCCTGCTCCTGCTCGCCTCGCGCCTCTACCAGTCGCCGGGCCCGGACGGGGAGGTCAAGGCCCGCCTCTCCCTCCACTACGCGCTGCGCGCCGGGGCGGCGGGGACGGCCCCGGACCCCGAGGCCGCGGGGCTGGCCTGCCGCGCCTACGCCCTCGCCGGCAGGTGGGAGGAGGCCCGCCGCGCCTGCGCCCGCGCCTCCCGGGAGGGCGGAGGCGAAGCGGCGGAGGAGGCGGCCCGTTCGGTGGAGGCGGGCCGGGTGCCCGAGGCCGGGGGCGACTAGGACCGCTCGGCGGAGGGAGACGGACCGGGGCCGGCCGCCCTCCCCCCTCGCCGCCACGTGCTCGGGCTGGTCCCGACGTGGCGCCGGAAGGCCCGGCTGAACGCGGCCTCGGAGCCGTAGCCGACCGAGGCCGCGACCTCGGCGACGCTGGCCTTGCCCCGGAGCCTGTCCCGGGCGAGCACCATCCGGAGCCGGGTGAGGTAGGCCAGGGGCGGTTCCCCCATCACCCGCGTCCACCGGTCGTAGAAGACGGTGCGGGAGAGGGCGACCCGGCGGGCGAGGTGGTCCGCCGTCCAGTCCCCCGCGGGCTGGTGGTGGACCAGCGCCAGGGCGGGCCCCAGGCAGGGATCCGCCGTCGCCCGGAGCCATCCCGCGGCCTCCCGGCTGAGGGCGTGGGAGCGGAGCCCTTGCAGCAACAGCAGCTCGGCCACCTTCCCCGCGAAGTGCGCCGCCCCGGGGCGCCCCTCCGAGAGCTCCGCCCCCAGCAGCCGCACCGAGGCGTCCATCCACGCGCCGTGTCCGCCGCTCGCGGGGGCGTGCAGCACCGGGGGCATCGCCCGGAGCAGCAGGTCCCGTCCCGGGCCGGGGAACCGGAAGGTGCCACACACCACCGCCGCCCGCGTCTTCCCCGCGCCGGCCCGGACGCAGGGGAGCCCGTCGGCCCTCTCCACCGGCAGCGAGCGGAGGGGCACGGGGACCGCGTCCCGGGACGTGCGGATCACGTGTCCGTCCCCATGGGGCACCACCACGAAGTCCCCGGCGGCGAGGCGCAGCGGCGGCCCGCCGTCCCGGACGAACTCGGCGTCCCCCGCGAGGAGCACGTGGAAGATCGCCCCGTCCGCCCCCTCCGTCCGGACCGCGCACTCGCCCCGCATGTCCGCGCGGCTGAAGACCGATCCCTCGGCCCGGGCCAGGGAGAGCACGTCGCTCAGCGGATCCATGTGCGCCACCCCCGAACGCGGACGTCCGGCAAAGACATCCGGACGCTCCGCCATTCCATCACGGCCGGGACGGATCGACAATCGCGGTCGAAGGAGGTGCACATGAACCGCACCCGCATCGCTACCGTCGCGAACTTCCTCTTCCCCGGCTCGGGCTACCTGATCCTGGGCGAGAAGTCCCCCCTGGGCGTCCTCTGGCTCGCGGGCGTGATCGGCCTCACCTACGTCGAGCTGAGCCTGAAGCCCCTGAATCCGGACCTGTACTGGACGATGTTCGCCTCGGTCTTCGTGATGAACATCGCCTTCGCCGCCGACGCCCACCGCCTCGGCCGCGCCCAGGAGAGGAGGTGAGGGCGCCGGAGCGCATCGAGGTCGAGACCACCCTGCCGGCGCCGCCCGAGGAGGTCTACGCCGCCTGGCTGGACGGCGACGCCCACGGCGAGATGACCGGGGGCGAGGCCACCTGCGATCCCCGGGTGGGGGGCGCGTTCACCGCCTGGGAGGACTACATCTCCGGCCGGATCCTGGAGCTGGATCCCCCGACCCGCATCGTCCAGTCCTGGCGGAGCACGGAGTTCCCCCCCGGGGCTCCGGACAGCAGGCTGGAGGTGGAGCTGACCCCCGGGGACGGCGGGGGGACGAGGCTGGCGCTGCGCCACTCCGGGATCCCCGCCGGGCAGGGGGAGCGCTACCGGCAGGGCTGGGAGGACCACTACTTCGCGCCCATGCGGGCGTGGTTCGCGGCCCGGCGGTGAGCGGACGGCGCGCCGGCGGGCGGGCGGGCGGGTCAGCGCCCCCAGTCCGCCGGCGCCCCGGAGAGCTCGAAGGCGAGCACGCCCCCGGAGGCGATCCGGTCGTGGGTGAGCCAGGGATCGGCCAGGGGCTCGCCGTCCAGGGCCGCCGCGGCCACGTAGGGGGCTTCGGCGCCGGCCCCCGGGGCCTCGATCGCCAGGTCGCCCCCGTCCAGGTGCAGGGTCGCCCGCGGGAAGAGGGGTGCGCCCACCCAGTAGCGGTCCGTGCCCGCCACGGGGTAGAGCCCGAGGGCCGCGAACACGTACCACGCCGAGAGGGTCCCTCCGTCGTCGTTCCCGTCCAGGCCGTCCGGGCCCAGGCGGTACTTGGTGTCCATCACCCACCTCACCCACCTCTGGGCCAGATCGGGGCGGCCCGCTTCGACGAACAGCCACGGGGCGTGGATGTCCGGCTCGTTGCCGTGCCAGTAGTAAGGATCGAAGAGGGCCGTGTCCGCCTGCTGGGCCGAGAGGTCGAAGAACTCCGAGAGCCGGGCGACGAAGGCCTCCTCCCCGCCCATCGCCTCGATCAGCCCCGGGGGGTCGAAGGGCACGGACCACACGGTCTGCCAGGCGTTGGCCTCGGTGTACCAGTCCTCCCAGGTCACGTCCGAGGCGCGCTCCGCCCAGGTGCCGTCGGCGAAGCGCCCCTCCAGGAAGCCGGTCTCGGGGTCGAAGAGGCCCCGCCAGCCCCGGGACCTCTCCCGGTAGCGGGCGGCGTCCTCTTCCCGGCCCAGGGCGTCGGCCAGCAGGGACAGGGCGTGGTCGTCGTTCGCGTACTCCATCGTCACCGACGTGGCGCCCCCCACCTCGTCCGCCGCGCACCAGCCCCGCTCCACGTACCCCTCCAGCCCCGGGCGCCCCCCGTAGCCCACCCCCGGGGGGAGGGTGCCGTCGGCGCCGGCCACCATCCCCTCCCAGGCGGTCTCGACGTCGAAGTCCACGATCCCCTTGAGGTAGGACTCGGCGATCACGATGGTGGCGCTCTCCCCCACCATCGAGCCGCTGTCCGCCGTGCCCGCCGGCCACTGGGGCAGCGCGCCCCCCTGCTCGTACATCCGCACCAGGCTGATCACCGCGTCCCGCTGGCGTCCCGGGGCGAGGAGGGCCAGCAGGGGGTGCTGGGTGCGGTAGGTGTCCCAGAGGGACATGTTGGAGTGGTACACGAAGCCGTCGGCGACGTGGTCCTCCCCGTCGAAGCCCCGGTAGGAGCCGTCGGCGTCGGTCAGAACGTCGGGCATCAGCATGGAGTGGTACAGGGCCGAGTAGAAGATCCCCTGCTCCTCCTCGGTGCCCCCCTCCACCTCCACCACCCGCAGCGCCTCCTCCCAGGCGGCCTCGGTGGCGGCGGCGACCTCGCCCAGCGACTGGCCCGCCACTTCCGCCTCGCGGTTGCCCCGGGCGGCCTCCACCCCGCGGAAGGAGATCCCCACCTCCACCGCGACCTCGCCCCCCTCGGGGAGGTCGAAGCGGAGCCAGGCCCCCACGTCGGCGCCCCCCTCGGCGGAGGGGCTCCCCTCGGCGAGGACCCCGTCGGTCCAGGTGCCGGACGAGGCGGGGGGCGGGTCGAAGCGGAGCGAGTAGTACACCACCACGCCGTCTCCCCGCCCCGCGAGGCCCCCCTGGTGCAGGGTCCACCCCTCCACCACCCCGTCCTCCGCCCCGACGTCCACCCGGGCCGAGGGGCAGGAGTTCTCGCCGAGGGCGTGGGAGGGGTCGACGATCACCACGGGATCCAGGCCCGCGGGGAAGGTGTAGCGGTGGACCCCCGCCCTCACGGTGGCGGAGAGCTCCACCCGGATCCCGGTGTCGTCCAGGGTGACGGCGTAGTACCCGGGGCGCGCCTCCTCGGTGTCGTGGGAGTAGGGGGAGCGCCACCCCTCCTCGTCGGTCTTCGCGCCGTCCATCCCCGAGGTGGGCATGAGCAGGACGTTGCCCAGGTCGGCGACCCCGATCCCGTGCAGGCGCACCTGGCTGAAGCCGTCCAGGTAGGCGTCCTCGTACCAGTAGCCCGAGCAGTGGTAGAAGCCCGGGGCGCCGAAGTCGGAGCTGCTGTCGGGACCGGGCCGCACCATGCCGAAAGGGGCGCTGGGACCGGGAAAGGCGCTGCCCACGCCGAAGCCCATGCCGCCCGTGCCGACGAAAGGATCGACACGATCGACGGCTCGCCCTTGAAATCCGGTCCCCGAATTGCCATCGGGAGTGGTATCGTCGTCGGCGACGTCGTCGTCGGCCGCGCCCGGGGAGGCGCAGCCGGCCGCCGCCAGGCACGCCGCGAGGCACCCGGCGGCGGCGGCCCGCGCGGCGCGGGGTGGAACGGGCGGAGTGCGGTACGGTGCGGGCATGGTCCCGGCATGGTACGCCCGGGGGCCACGCGCTTGCATCCTCGACGGCGATCCCCAGAATCGGCGACCCGAGCGTGCGCCTCCGCAGGCGCGTCCGGATCGGGCGGGAGAGTCCCGGTGGAAGAACGGCAGAACGGCGCGGTGCGCCCCGAGGAGCCCGGCCGTCGTGGGGGACGCAGGCGCCGGAAGAGGCGTCGCGGGCCCAAGGGCGAGGGCGGGCCGGTGGACGACGCGCTGCTGGCGCAGCTCCGGCGCACGTTCCGGATCAAGCAGTTCCGGCCCGGCCAGCGCGAGGTCATCGAGTCGGTCCTGGAGGGGAGGGACACCCTCGCCATCATGCCCACGGGGTCGGGCAAGTCCCTGACCTACCAGCTCTCCTCGATGCTCCTGCCGGGGCTCACCATCGTGGTGTCGCCCCTCATCGCGCTGCTGAGGGACCAGGCCGAGAAGCTGACGGCCCTCGGGCTGGACGGCTCGCGCCTGGACTCCTCCCGCACCGCCAAGGAACGGGAGGCGACGATGCGCCTCATCGAGGAGGGCCGGGCGAAGCTCCTGCTGATCACCCCCGAGGGGGCCGCCTCCGAGACGTTCCGGAAGCGGATCTCGGGGCGGGAGATCTCCCTCTTCGTCGTCGACGAGGCCCACTGCGTCTCCCAGTGGGGGCACGACTTCCGGCCCAGCTACCTCGCCCTGAAGACGGTGGTGGAGGAGCTGGGGCGGCCGCCGATCCTGGCGCTGACCGCCACGGCGACGCCCCTGGTGCGGGACGACCTCCTCCACCAGCTCGGGATGAAGGACGTCCGCAAGGTCGTCGCCCCACCCCACCGGCCCAACCTCGCCTTCGAGGTGGAGACCCCCTCGGGGCAGGTGGACAAGCTCAAGGCCCTGATCCGGCGGATCCGCAAGATCCCGCGGCCCGGGATCGTGTACTGCGCCACGGTGCGGGAGGTCGAGACCGTGTGGGCGGTGCTCAAGAAGGCCCGGATCCCCGCGGAGATGTACCACGGCCGCCTGCTCAAGGCGGAGCGGGACCAGGCCCACGAGGCCTTCATGTCGGGGCGCAAGCCGGTGGTGATGGTGGCCACCAACGCCTTCGGGCTGGGCGTCGACAAGCCCGACATCCGCTTCGTGATCCACCACCAGGTGCCCGGGTCCCTGGAGTCCTACGTCCAGGAGGCCGGGAGGGCCGGGCGCGACGGCAAGCCGTCCCGGTGCATCCTCCAGTACGACCCCGCGGACCTCGACATCCAGGAGCACTTCCTGGAGCAGCAGTACCCCACCCGCAGCCAGGTCCGGCACGTCGCCGAGGCCCTCAAGGACTGGAGCGGCGCCGACGGCCGGACCGTGTCCCTGCGGGACCTCGCCCTGGCGGCCCACGTCCCCCAGACCCGCACCCGGGTGGTGCTGCGCCTGCTGGTGGACATCGGCTTCGCCAAGGAGAACGAGGGCGGCGAGTTCACCATGGCGGAGCAGCCGCCGCCCCTCATCGAGGCGGAGAGGGCGTCCGCGACCTACGACGTGCAGCGGATCCAGGACCGGCGGCGCCTGGACGAGATGGTGAAGTACGCCACCACCACCGAGTGCCGCTCCGCCTACGTCCGGCGCTACTTCGGGGACGAGGACCCGCCCACCTGCGGGACCTGCGACAATGACCGGCGCGCCGCGGGGGAGCTCGCCGCGGAGCCGGTGGAGGAGGACCTGGAGCCCCTGCTCCCCTCCCGCCGTCCCCGCCAGCCCCGGGGCGCCAGGCCGGCCCCCCGGAAGGACCGGGCGAGGGGTGCCCCGGGGGCGTCGAGGCAGGGAGCGCGGCGAGGTGCCGCCCCGGCGAGGCCCACCCGGCCCCCTCCCGCGCCCGCCGCCGCCCCCCCCGCGGAGGAGGGACGGAAGAAGAGGCGGCGCCGCAGGGGCCGCAACCGGAACGCCGAGGGAGCCACGGGGGCGGCGGAGGCGAGCGCCGTGCCGGTGGCGGTCCCGGCGGCTTCGCCGAGCCAGCCCGCGGGGCCCCAGGGCGAAGCGGCGGGCGAAGAGGCGCGCTCCCGCCGCCGCCGCCGTCGCCGCCGCCGCGGGCGGGGCGCCGGGGCCGAGGGAGCGGCGGCGGCCGCCACCGGCGCCGCGGCCACCGGGGCGACCCGGGGATCCGCGCCTCAGGGCGCCGGGGAGAGGCCGGCCGATCCCGCCCGCGGGCCGTCCCCCCCCGAGGAGGGGACCGGCAGGAAGAGGCGGCGCCGCAGGCGCGGTCGGGGGCGAGGGACGGGGGAGGCCCCGGGCGCCCCGAGGCCCGCTCCGGAGGTCCGGGGGAGGGAGCCGGCCACTGGGGGGGCACGGCGCGTCGAGGAGGAGTGGCGATCCGGGGACTCGCCCTGGGACGAGGCGGCGTGGCGTTCCGAGGCGCCGCGACGGGCCGAGCCGGAGACGCCACGGGAGCCCAGCCTGGAGGCGCGTCCTTCCGAAGCCGCCGACCCGATACCGGCCCTCAGGAAGAGGGCCGCGAGGGCGAGGCCGGCACCCGAGGCGACGGCGCCCGAGGCGACGGCACCCCAGGCGACCGAGCCGACCGCGACCCCGAGGAAGCGGGCGCCCGGGGCGAGGCCGGCGCCCGAAGCGCCGCCGCCCGAGGCGCCTTCCCCGGGGGCGACCTCTGCGGCCGCGGCCCCCAAGAAGAGGGCGCCCAGGGCGAGGCCGGCGCCCGAAGCGCCAGCGCCCGACGCACCCCCCGTAGCGACCGCGGCCCCCAAGAAGAGGGCATCGAGGGCGCAGCCGGCATCCGAGGCGCCGCCCGAGGCGGCCGAGGCGACCGCGATCCCCAAGAAGAGGGCGCCCAGGGCGCGCCCGGCGCCCGAGGCACCCCCACCGGGGCCCGCGCCCGAGGCCGCCGCCGTGGCGGCACCCGCCCGGACGCGACGCTCGCCCGCGGCCCGTGCGACGGCGGTGGCCTCCCCGGAGGCCCCGGCGGAGGGCGGCCCGGCGCCCGCGGCCGCCCGGAGGACCCGCCGGGCGAAGGGCTGAACGGGAACGGGTCCCCATCGGCGGGCTCACGCGGGGGGGGGACGGCGTCCCCGGCTCCCCCCGCGCCGCGCCCGCGCCCCGGCCGTCAGGGACCCAGCCCCCGCACCGTCACGATCCTGCCCTCTCCCGCCACGCCGCTCTCCACCCGGGCCTCCAGGAGGGCCCCGGCGGAGTCGTGCAGGGACGCTCCCGCGCCCGCGGACAGCCAGATCCGGGCGTCGTCCCCCGGGCCCGGGGAGAGGGTGCAGGGGGAGCTCCCCGACGCCTCGCCCCCCGGGCACTCCCCCACCGCCTGCCCGCCCGCGTCCACCCACCCGACGAGGGGCGCCCCACCCCCGGCGACCTGCTCCAGCTCGATCCCCCAGTCCTCCCGGGTGGAGGGAGCGGCCGCTCCCGCCCGCCCCTCGGCGCCGGCGAACCACAGGGCCTCGGTGAACTCCGGCACCTCGGACGACGACAGCAGCCCCGCCACGGGGCCCGGGACCGCCGTCCGCACCCCCTCGTCCAGCAGCGGCACCCACGTCCCCGCCCGCACCCACACCGGGATCGACGCCGCCGCGTCCCCCTCGAAGGCGGGCGCGTCCGCCTGGACCTCCCCACCTCCCTGGCGCGCTCCGCCCCCCGTCCACGGCACCCAGGAGGCGCCCGCGGGGAGCGCGCAGGTCCGCCCCGTGGCCCCCTCGGCCAGGACCGGGTAGACGGCGATCCCCTCCCCCACCAGGAACCAGTCCTCCGCCCGGCGCGCCCCCTCGTCCCCGGGGAAGTGCAGGGCGGGGTGGCGCCAGGACGGCATCCCCGTCCGGGTCGCCTCCAGGTGCAGGCCCCTCCACAGGGGGAGCAGGCGCATGTGCAAGTGCGCGAACTCACGGAAGAAACCCGTCGACGCCTCGTCCCGGTCCCAGGACCAGTTGTCGTCGGCGTAGGCCCCGTGGTGGGTCCGCATCACCGGCGTCCAGGCGCCGAGGGCCGTCCACCTGCGGAACAGCTCCTCGGTGCTGGGAGGCACGCCGAAGGAGGAGTAGCCGGCGACGTCGTGGGCGAACGCGGCCACCCCCGCCAGCCCCAGCCCCACGCCGATGGGCACCACCGTGGGCAGTCCGTCGTCGGTGCCGAAGGAGGTCTGCTGGTCCCCCGCCCAGATCACCGGCGCGATGGCCCCGCTGCCGGTGAAGCCCGAACGGGCGAAGTACACCGGGGGCTCCCCCGGGGGCGCGATCCCCACCGCGAGGTCCCGGTTCGCCCGCTGCCAGGCCAGGGGATAGGCGTTGTGGGCGTAGCGACCGGGCCCCGGCTCCACCGCCGCCCCCACCGGCAGCCACTCGGCGTAGTCCGCCATCCACGAGCCGAACCCCTGCTCCGCCATCCGCCCCACGGCCTCCCCGAGGAGGCCCAGCCCCGCGTCGCTCCACAGGTCCAGGAGCCCCACCTCGTCGAAGAGGGGGCCGGGGAAGGTCAGGGCCTCGCCGTCCCCACCCACCACGTACGCCCCCGCCACCGCCGCGTCCTGGGCCGTCCGGGTCCCCTCGGTCAGGAAGGGGTTCACGTAGCCCTGGAAGCGGAGGCCGTGGCCCAGGAGCCACTCCGCGAGCCCCGGCAGGTCCGGGTAGAGCGCCGTGTCGGGGTACCAGTCGTAGCGCAGGTGGTAGCCCGTGGCCCCCTCCTCGCCCCCCACCCAGTCCTCGGTCCAGATCGCCGAGGCGGGGACGTCCGCGGCCCGCAGGCGCTCCACCTTCTCCTGCACCCGCTCCTGGCCCCCGACGGCGTCGATCCACACCCCGAAGGCCCAGTCCGGCAGCGGGGGAGGGCGCCCGATCCGCTCGGTCACCTGGGCCTGGAGCGCCGCGCCCGTCCCCCCGGCGAAGAGCCTCACCGTCGCTTCGGCCCCCTCCATCGCCATCGTCCAGACCCCGGGATCGGCGGCACAGAGGTCGAAGACCGACCGGGACGTGCCGTCGTGGAGGACGGCGAAGGGCACCTCCCGCCCCAGGTCGTGGAACAGCGGCACGGGGAAGTACGAGGTGGAGTGGTGACCCCGGAGGAACCAGTCGTCGGGGGGCTCGTCCGACTCCGCCTTGCCGATCCCCTGCTCCGAGACCCACACCGGCAGCCGGTGGCCGCGATGGTCCGTGGCGGCGGTCTGGGCGCCGAAGCCCATGAAGGCGTCCCCCTCGGCGCAGGCGAAGGAGAGGCCCACCCGCGGCACCCGCCCCTGCGACTCGGCCTCGGAGGCGACGGAGACGTCCAGGGCGATCCGCAAGGACATCTCGCCCCGCCCCTCGGCGTCCCACAGAGCGCGGTCGGTGGGGAAGGAGACCTCCAGGGCGCCGATCCGCCGCCCCCCGGGGCCGACGACGTCCCAGCCGCCCCCCTCCCGGGCCTCCAGCGCCTCCGCCCGGAGGGTCCAGGCGACGTCGTCGTGGAACAGGAACGCCCCGTATGCCTCCTCGACCTCCGCCGACACCGCCTGGGCCTCGATCCCCCCCGGGAGCAGCTCCAGGAGCGGCGCGCCGCCCGCCGTCACCGTCAGCTTCGCCCGGGCCTCGTCGGCGGCGACCTCGAAGGGGGTGTCGGCGGCCCCGGGGGCCGGCGGATCCTCGGGATCCCCGCACCCGGCCCCGAGGACCAGGGCGGCCCCGAGGGGGAGGAGTCGGACGGGATCGGGCACGGCGGGCGCTCCTCCCAGCGGGCCACCCAGTGTACCGCGCCCACGCCCCCGAGTCGCGGCGGGTGCCGCCCCGGCGGGAAGGCGCTCCCGCCGCCCCGAGGGCCTCCGGGCCGTCTGGCACGACTCCTGTAGGCCGGGGGAGCCAAGGTGACGGCGGGAGAGCCGGTCCAGTTCCGGCGCGGCGGACCCCGTTGCCGGAAAGGACTGCTCCATGGCCAGGGACACGCTCGTCAACGAGCGGGGGCCGTTCGAGAACTACGCGACGCCGCTGTCGGGGCTGTCGGTGAGCTGGGGGGCGATCCTCGCCGGCGCCACGGCCACCCTCGGCGCCGCCCTCGTCATCTGGGCCCTCACGCTCGCCATCACCCTCTCGGCGACCGAACCGACGGTGGACTCGCTCCAAGGCGCCATCGTCGCCCTCGTCGTCACCGGGATCATCTCCATCCTGATCGGGGCGGCCGTAGGTGGTGCGGTGTCGGTGTACCTCACCGGCCACCCCAGCCGGAAGCTGGGCGCGGCCCACGCCTTCACCGCCTGGGCGGTCGCCTTCCTGGTCTACAGCGTGGTGAGCTGGTCCATGGTGGGGAACCTCGCCGGCAGGCTCACCCAGGTGACGGTGGCCACGACCACCGCCGCGGTGCAGACCGCGGGGGGCGTGGTGGGTGGCGTGGCCGCCGGGCCCGCGGCCCTGGACCAGCGCGCCATCAACCTGCTGACCGCCCTGGGCTACCCGCCCGAGCAGGCGCAGGCCATGGTGGCCGACGCCCAGACGGCGATCCAGAACGTCCTTCGGGGGCGCACGGCGGTGGTCCCCGAGGGGGCCCCCGAGGACATCGCCGTCCAGGCGCGGGGCGCCCTGGACGCGGTGATCGACTGGGCCGCGGGCCTGAGCTGGATGTGGTTCGGCACCTGGTTCCTGGCGGGCGGCATCGCCGTCGGCGTGGGGATCGCGGTGGCCAGCCGCATCCGCAAGGACCTGTCCCACCGGCCGGAGATCGCCCCCATCGCGCCTCCCCCCGAGGTGCCGCGCGCCTACCCCACGCAGCCGCCGCCTCCGAGCGTCTGATGGGGGGTGCCCCCTTGGAGACCGGCCCCCCCGCCCGGGGGGCCGGTCTCCGTCGTCTTGCGGGCGGCCCGACGGTAGCGCAGCCCCGCGACGGCGCGTAACATGCCCGCAGCCTGCCCCGCGGGAGGAGGATCCCCCGTGCCCCTCGACGATCGCCTGAAGATCCTGGTCGCCTCGGTGCTCCTCTGGGGCTCGATGCTCGGGGCGACCCTCTACGCCGGACACGTCCTCGCCCTGCGCTCCCTGGCGGCCCACGACGCCGGTGGCGCCGGGATGTCCTCGGGGGGCTGACGGCCCGGGGCCGCGGTCCTCGTCCTCTTGCCGCCTCGCGGCCTCGCCTTCCGCGGCGGAGCGCCGAAGAGAGCGGGGGCGCGGAACGAGGGTCGACAGGCCCGCCCGGGCGTGGTCTGCTCGCCATCGGCGCTCCCGACCGGCGAGCACCCGGGAGCGAGTGGATCCGCCCCGCGGATCCCAGGGAAGGGGAAGGGCGATGGAGGGCGAACGGCCGGCCCCTCGGGGCCGCATCCACGGGGTGGTGGTCAAGCCCCTCCGGGTGATCCCCGACGAGAGGGGGCGCCTGATGGAGATCCTCCGCCGGGACGACCCGTTCTTCCAGGGCTTCGGCCAGGTCTACGTGACCACCGCCTACCCGGGGGTGGTCAAGGGCTGGCACTACCACAAGGTCCAGACCGACCACTTCGCGGTGGTGTCGGGCATGTTAAAGCTGGTGCTGTACGACGACCGCGAGGGCTCCCCCACCCGGGGGCGGGTGGAGGAGTTCTTCATCGGGGACCACTCCCCCCTCCTGGTGAGCGTCCCCCCCCTGGTCCTCCACGGCTTCAAGGGGATCGGCGAGAGGGAGGCCGTGGTGATCAACGTCCCCACCGAGCCCTACCGCCACGACGACCCCGACGAGTACCGCCGCCCCCACGACGATCCCGGGATCCCTTACGACTGGGCGCGCCAGGACGGGTAGGGTCTAGGCCCCGGAGTCGGTGACCCCGGCGTCGCCGAAGGTCGCCATCTCGGCCAGGACCCGCACGGCGGACTGCACGAGGGGGATCGCCAGGGCCGCGCCGCTTCCCTCCCCCAGCCGCAGGTCCAGATCCAGCAAGGGCGCGAGGCCGAGGGCGCGGAGCACGTGGCGGTGGCCGTCCTCGACGGAGCGGTGGGAGGCGACGAGGTGGCCCACCACCCGGGGGCACAGCCGCGCCGCCACCAGGGCCGCGGCCCCGGTGATGAAGCCGTCCAGCACCACCGGCACCCGCCGCGCCGCCGCGCCCAGGATCAGCCCGGCCAGCCCGGCGATCTCGAAGCCGCCGAGGGCGGCGAGCACCCCCAGGGGATCGGCGGGATCGGGGGCGTTGACGGCGATGCCCGCCTCGATGGCGGCGACCTTCCGGGCCAGCCCCGAGGCGTCGACCCCCGTGCCCCGCCCCACCACCTCCCGCACCGGGGCGCCGGTGAGGACCGCGGCGAGGGCCGAAGAGGAAGTGGTGTTGCCGATCCCCATCTCTCCCGTGCAGATCAGGTCCGCCCCCTCGTCGGCGAGCCGGCCCGCCAGCACGGCGCCCTGGAGGACCCCCCGGGCCGCCGTCGCCCGGTCCATCGCCGGCCCGGCGGTGAAGTCCGCGGTGCCCGGCCCCAGCCTCAGGTCCTCCACTCCCGGATTCTCCACCGGGACCGCGACCCCCAGGTCGGCGACCACCACCCTCGCCCCGGCCTGGCGGGCGATCACGTTGATCGCCGCGCCCCCGCGGACGAAGTTCAACACCATCTGGAAGGTGACCTCGGGGGGGTAGGCGCTCACCCCCCGCGCGGCGACCCCGTGGTCCGCCGCCATCACCACCACCACCGGGCTCGCCACCCGAGGCGAGGCGGTCCCCTGGGAGGCCGCCAGCCGGCAGGCCAGGGACTCCAGGCGGCCCAGGCTGCCCCGGGGCTTGGTCTTCTGGTCCATCGCCCTGCGGGCCGCCTCGGAGGCCCCCTCGTCGGCGGGGGGGACGAGGGCGAGGAGGGACTCCAGGTCGGGGAACGGGGTCACGGGATCTCCGCCTCGCCCGGGCCGGCGCGGGAGGGGCCGGGGCCCGCGCCCCCGGCGAGGGCGACATCATACCGCCCGCCCCCGTCGCTCAGGAACCCGCGCGCGCCACGCCCCAGGCCAACAGGACCCAGCCCGCGACGAGGGCGAGGCCCCCCAGGGGGGTGATGGCCCCGAGCCAGCGCGCGCCGCTCAGGGCCAGGGCGTAGAGGGTCCCCGAGAACACCGCGATCCCGCAGGCGAAGAGCCAGCCCGAGGCCGTCACCGCCGCCGAGGGCCAGCGGGAGGCCGCCCACGCCACCGCCAGCAGGGCGAGGGCGTGGTAGAAGTGGTAGCGGACGCCGGTCTCGAAGACCGCCAGCAGGTCCGGGGGGACGCGCCGCCGCAGCCCGTGGGCGCCGAAGGCCCCCAGGACCACCGCCAGACCCGCCAGGCCGCTGCCCAGGGCGAAGAAGATCCGGTCCATGTCCTTGCTCCCTCGCGCGCCGGGTTACGGCCCGCCCGTGGACGCCTCGAAGTCGAGGGCGGCGGAGTTGATGCAGTACCGGCGCCCGCCGGAGGGGCCGTCGTCGAAGACGTGTCCGAGGTGGGCGGCGCAGCGGGCGCACACGACCTCGGTGCGGACCATCCCATGGTCGCCATCGGCGAGGAGGGAGACATAGGCGGGGTCCAGGGGACGGGTGTAGCTCGGCCAGCCCGTGCCGGAGTCGAACTTGTCGGCGGACGAGAAGAGGGGGAGCCCGCAGGCCACGCAGCGGTAGGTGCCGGCCTCGTGGGTGTTCCAGTACTTCCCGGTGAACGCCACCTCCGTCCCCTTCTGACGGGTGATCCGAAACTGCTCGGGGGTGAGCCGGGACCTCCACTCCTCGGGGGCCCGAACCACCGGGCGCACCTCCAGGCCCGGCAGGGCGGGCTCGCCCGGAGCGGGGCGGACCACCCCCGGCGGACGTTCCGCGGGATCCGCCGATGCCCCCGCGAGACGGGTCCCGCAGGCCCCGGAGGCGGCGGCGAAGGCGAGGACAGCCAGGACGGCGAGGGGGCGCATCGGGACCACTCCTATGGGTTCCCTGGCCGCCGGGGGGATCGCCGGCCCGGGGAGGGACGCCGTCCCTTCGAGGGAGGGCGGGGCCGAGGGGTTTCGGCGGATCGCCAGGGACGGCGGGGGCGATCCCCCCGCAGCTCCCACACGAAGAGGCCCGCCCGGGGAGGCTCCTCCCCGGGCGCGGGCGGGCTCGGCTCCGGCAGGGGCACCGGAACGGCCCCCTCGCCCATGGCGTGGAAGGCCCCCAACAAGGCGGCGTCGTCCTCCCAGCCCTTCCAGCGGTCCATGGCCGCGACCACGTCCTCGTCCCGGGGCCAGGATCGCAAGGGATCGCCGCTCACGTACACGAAGAAGCGGGCCGTCCCCCAGCGCTCCCGCACCGCCTCGGGGTTGAGCAGGGCCCCGTCCACCTCCCGGGTGCCGAAGCGCAGCTTGGCCATGGGCTCGGCGAAGACCTCGGGGAAGTCCTCGCTGTCGGACAGGAGCACCACCCGGTCCCGCCCGGGGTCGAAGCCCGCCCGCGCCAGGGCCCGCTCCGCCTCCCCCAGGTCCGCCGGGGCGGGTCGGGGCGGCGACGCCTGGGTCAGCTCGTGGTCGGCCCACCACGACGGGAAGGGGCTGCCCCCCGCCAGCGCCCGCAGCGCGCGCCCCCCGGGATCGGGGCCGTCGGCGGGCACCAGGGGCCGCCACAGGCCCGTCAGCGCCGCGTGCTGGTGCACCCCCAGCACCACCAGCGCCGCCACCCCCGCCCGCCTCGCCCAGGGGCGGCGCAGGTCGTCCAGGGCCGCCGCCGTCAGCAGCGCCAGGGCCGGCAGGGCCGGGACCGTGTAGAAGGGCTGCTTCTTGTGGATCAGGGTGAACAGGGCGATGGAACCCAGCCCCCACGCCACCACCAGCCGCTCGTCGTCCCGGGGCCCGTGGCGGAGCACGGCGCGCACCCCCAAGAGGGCCGCCACCCCGAGGGCCAGGCCCATCTGGGAGTCCAGCAGGCTCACGCCGTAGTAAGCCCAGTTCGTCCAGTGCCACAGGCCCCGGCGCTCCGTGGCCTCGCCGGTCTCGATGACCTCTCCCGCGACCACCTGGCCGGCGATCTCGGCGAGGTGGATCCGCGCGAAGTTGAGGTAGTAGTAGCCGCAGAGGGCCAGGGCCAGCAGCGCCGCCATCCCGGCGTGGGCCAGCACCCGCCGCCGCCCCACCCGGCCCGCCGCCCCCCGCAGGCCGTCCCACAGGGCGAGCGCCGCGGGGAGGCCCAGGAAGAGGGCGAAGGACAGCCGGTCCGCGAGCATCCCGAGCCCCGCCAGGGCGCCGAACGCCAGGCTCGCCCGACGCCGCCGGAACCCCGAGCTCGCCGCCAGCGCCCACACCGAGGCCGCCACCATCGCCGTCAGGACGACGTTGGGCTCCAGCCGCCGGGCGTTCCCGAAGACCGAGGGGTAGAGGAGGCACAGCACCGCGGCGAGGGCCCCCGCCCGGGGCCCCCGGAGGCGCGCCCCCAGCCCGTACACCGACGCCGCCAGCACTCCCAGCCACAGCACGTTCGAGGCCGCCGCGGCGTCCTCACCGGGTCCCCACGCCCCCATGAACGCCGCCGCCCCCAGGTGGAGCAGCGGGGGGTAGTACTCCTCGAACAGGTAGTAGTGCAGCCCCGGCAGGTCCCCCGCCCGCAGCCGATAGAACACCTCCGCCGCGAACGACAGGTGCATGAACTCGTTCTGGAACCCGTCGGGGAGGCCGTTGGCCCGCAGCCAGGCCCAGGTGGTCGCCCCGTGCAGGAGCACGGCGAGGGCGACCACCGCCGGCCAGATCGGGCCGTCGGGGCGGGGGCGCAGGGTCGGATGGGCCACGGGGGGAGGGTGCCGGAGGCGCGCCGCCCGCGCAACGCGGGCTAGTACGTCGTTCCAGAGCGAGTTCCCCAGTTTCTGAGTCCGCCTTCCAGCTCATCGGCGTCGCGGTCCCGCGAA
>JAKLKC010000056.1 GCA_023150875.1 Myxococcota bacterium
AACCACGGCCTCCGCGTCCGCTCCGCGGTGCGCGCCGGGTCACTCACCGACAACCACGGCCTCCGCGTCCGCTCCGCCGTCCGCGCCGGGTCCCTCACCGACAACCACGGCCTCCGCGTCCGCTCCGCGGTGCGGGCCGGGTCACTCACCGACAACCACGGCCTCCGCGTCCGCTCCGCCATCCGCGAGGACTGAGCCGGCGGACCGTCAGCCCGGCCCCGATCGGCAACTCGCCGGATCGGGGCTCGCGGCGTTCTCGCCGGTGACTCTTGGCGCGTTGGCGCGCCCCTGCCGCCGGCGCAGGATCCGCCGCGCCGGGATCCGCGACGCCCACGAACCGGGACGCGGACTCGGGAACGGGGCGACTCTCCCCGCGGCGAAGTGCCAGTCCGTCGTTCCAGACCAAGTCCCCAGTTTCCGAGTTCGTACCCCGGGTCATCGGCGTCGGGGTGGTGAGGGGGGCTCCAGGCCCATCGACCTGGAACGCGGCCCCTCGCCCTCCCCCAATGAGCGCCCCCCCGGAGTACACTCGCCCGCCCACTTCGCCGCCGGAGCCCTCCCCCATGTCCCGCCCCGCCGCCCTCGCCGCCCTCGCCGCGGCCCTCCTCGCCCTGCCCTGCGCGTGCGGGGAGCCCGAGGGGGACGGCGACACCGTCCCCGCCGACGACGACACCGGGCCCGAGCCCATCACCGGGATCCCCAACCTGCCCGGGGGCAATCCGCTGGTGCCCGAGGTCGCCCTCTACCCCTGGCCCTCGGACTACTACCTGGTGGAGGACGCCGCCACCCCTACCGGGCGGCGGGTCGAGCTCCCCGCCGAGGCCATGCCCGGCGACCTGTCCCCGGACGTGGTGGCGGGGCACGACGGATTCACGCGGATCCCGGCGATCCTGGCGTACTTCGAGGGGGGGATCGACCCCTCCTTCCTCCCCGACGCCGACGATCCCGGGGCGTCCCTGGCGTCCGACTCCCCGGTCCTCCTGCTGCGGGAGGGGGACTGGGAGCCCGTGCCGGTGCTGGCGGAGCTGGACCTCAACGCCGCCTCCCCCGCCGAGCAGGCCCTGATCCTGCGGCCCCACGTCCCCCTGGAGCCGGGCACGGGGTACGCGGTGGTCCTCACCGACGCCCTCCGGAGCGCCGACGGCTCGGGCCCGCCCCCCGTCACCGACGCCTTCCGGGCCCTCCGGGACGGGATCCCCACCGACAGCGCCGAGGTCGAGGCCCAGCGGGACGACTTCCGGCTGGTCCTGGACGCCCTGGAGGGGGTGGGCCTGGACCCCGCCCGAGCCGTCCTGGCCTGGAGCTTCCACACCCGCTCCGAGGAGCAGGTGGTCGCTCCCCTCCTGGCCATGCAGGACGCGGCGATGGCGGCGCCGACGTCGTCCTACGCCATCACCTCCGACGCCTGGGAGGGGGACGGATCGGACCGGATCGTGGAGGGGACCTTCACCGCCCCGGACTTCCTGGGGGACGACCACCGGATCCAGCTCGACGCCCAGGGGGTGCCGGTGCAGAGGGGCACCCGGGAGGTGCCGTTCGTGCTGACCATCCCCTCCTCCATCGACTCCGGGCCCCGCCCCTTCGTGCTGGCGGGCCACGGCTTCTTCTCCACCCGTTACGAGCCCACCTGGGGGTCCATGAACGACCTGCTCCACCGGGCCCGCATGACGGCGGCGTCCACGGACTTCATCGGCTTCAACGAGGACGACCTCCCCTCCACCCTGGCGGTGCTGGGGGACCTCTCGCGCCTGGGAGTGGTCATCGACGAGCAGCTCCAGTCCCACGTGGACTTCACGGTGCTGGCCCGCCTGGTGCGGGAGGAGCTGGCGGACGAGGTCGTCTCCGGCGAGGGGGCGGCGGCGTTCCCAATCCTCGATCCCGACGCCCTCGCGTGGATCGGCGCCTCCAACGGCGGCACCCAGGGGCTGGTCCAGATGGCGACCTCACCCCAGCTCACCCGGGGGGTGCTCGTCGTCCCCGGGGGCGGCTGGACCCACATGCTCCAGAGGGCGACCCAGTGGACCAGCCTCGGAGCCCTGGTGGAGCTCCAGTACCCCGATCCCCTGGACCTCCAGCTCGCCATGGGGATCCTCCAGAACGTCTTCGATCCCGCCGACTCCCTGAACTACGTGTCCCACCTGGTGGACGACCGCTTCCCCGGCCGCCCCGAGGTCCGCGTCACCCTCCACGAGGCCGTCGGCGACTGCCAGGTCTCCAACCTGGTCACCGAGTGGGTGGCCCGGCAGGCGGGGATCCCCCTGGTGGTCCCCTCCCCGGTGGAGATCTGGGGCCTGGACACCGTGGAAGCGCCCGCCCCGGGCGGCACCCCCGTTGCGGGCGCCCTGTTCGTCTACGACGAGGGTTACCCTCCCGTCCCCGAGGGGAACGTCCCTCCCCCTGACGACAACGGCGCCCACGGCAGCGTGCGGGGTCTCGACGTGTACCAGGAGCACGTCACCACCTTCCTGGAGACCGGCGCCATCGTCCAGGTCTGCGACGGGGCCTGCGATCCCGACTGACGGCGCCGCCCGGGCTTCAACCGGCGTACGGCCCGTGCCATGATGCGGGAGACGTCGGCCCCCGTACGCCTGGGGGCCCGGTCGGGAGATCGCCATGTCCCTCCGCTCCGCCGCCGCGGCCGCCCTGGCCGCCTTCCTCGCCGTCGCCGCCAGCCCCGCTCGGGCCGCGGATCCCTGCTCCATCTGCCTCGACCTGGACGCCCTGGAGGAGCGGTGCGAGGACCACTTCGGGGACGGGACGCCCGTGTGCGAGGAGATCGGCGAGGTGGAGGAGGCCTGCCCCCAGGGGGACGAGGGGGACGACCCCGACGCTTGGGAATGCCCCGATCTCTGCCACGAGATCGACGTCCTCGCGGACACCTGCGCCTCGGAGCTGGGGGCGGACCACGGGCTGTGCGGCGCGCTGGCGGACCTCCGCTCCGAGGCCTGCGAGCCCGACGAGGGGGGCGGCGGAGACGAGGGCGGCGAGGGCGATTGCCCCGACGAGGATGGGGACGGCGAGGGCGACTGCGAGGATGGGGACGGCGAGGACGACGGCGACGAGGAGGACGGGGACGGCGAGGGCGACGGCGACGACGGGGGCGGCGAGGGCGACGGTGAGGACGAGGACGGCGAGGACGACGGCGACGACGAGGACGGGGACGGCGGGGACGACTGCGACGACGAGGACGGGGACGGCGGGGACGGCTGCGACTGCGACGAGCACGGAGGGTGCGGCGGGCACGGCGGAGAGGGTCACGACGAGGGGTGCGACGACGACGGGGAGGGCCACGGGGGCCACGGCGAGGGGGACGACGACGACGAGGGGGACGACCGCGACGAGGACGGCGACGGCGACCCGGACGCGGCCGAGGGCGAGGCGACCGTCGTGGCCCCCATCGGCGCGTGCCAATCGGCCCCTGCCTCTCCGTCGGCACTTGCCCTGGGCCTCTTCGGGGCGGTCGCGCTGGCGACCCGGCGCGCCTCTCCTCGCTGAATCCCGGGCGGCTCCAAGGCTCGTCCCGCCCCGGGGGGATGGTCAGGCCTCGGCCCCCTTGCCCCCCAGGCGCAGGGGGTGGTCCACGGGGTGGGGGATCAGCTTCTCGCCCTCGCCCCGGGCGACGCAGGCGGCGCAGGCGAGGTCGCCGGTGACGTTGACCGCCGTGCGGGTCATGTCCAGGATGCGGTCCACGGCGAGGATCAGGGCGATCCCCTCGGCGGTGTGGGCGCCGAGCCCGACGGACTGGAGCACCAGGACCAGCGTGATGATCCCGGCGCTGGGCACGCCGGCGGCGCCGATGCTGGCCAGCGTGGCGGTCAGCACGATGGTGAGCTGCTCCGCGGGCCCCAGGGCGACGCCGTAGATCTGGGCGATGAACATCACCGCCACCGCCTGGTACAGGGCGGTCCCATCCATGTTGATGGTGGCGCCCAAGGGCAGCACGAAGGAGCTGACCTCGGGGGAGATCCCCAGGTCCTCCTCGGCCGTCTCCATGGTCACGGGCAGGGTGGCGTTGGAGCTGGAGGTGGAGAACGCCACCAGCGGCGCCTCGGCGATCCGGCGGAAGAAGTCCCTCGGGTCGAGCCGCGCGAACACCCGCACCAGCACCGAGTAGGTCCCGAAGGCGTGCAGGGCGAGGCCCGCCACCACCGTCAGGGCGTACACCATCAAGGACCGGAGCACGTCGAGGCCGAAGCGGGCCGTGACCCCCGCGGTGAGGGCGAAGACCGCGTAGGGCGCGAGGCGCATGATCCAGTCGATGAGGACCATCACCGCGTCGTTGACCCCCTCGAAGAAGGTCAGCACCGCGCGGCGGCGGTCGGTGGCCACCAGGCTCAGGGCGGCCCCGAAGGCGATGGCGAAGAAGATCAGGGGCAGCAGCTCCCCGTCCGCCGCCGAGGCGAAGGGGTTGCTGGGGATCATGTCCAGGAGCACGTCCTTCAGCCCGGGCTTCTCGGCGGCGAGGGAGACCTTCTTGGCGGCCTCCCCGGCGAACGCCTGGGAGAGCTGGTCGCGGGTCTCGGCGGAGATCCGCGAGCCCGGCCGCACCACCTGGGAGAGGAAGAGGCCGATGGTCACGGCGACGGCGGTGGTGGACAGGTAGAGGGCGACCGTGCGCCCCCCGATCCGCCCCAGCCGGCGCACGTCCCCCAGGGAGGCGGTGCCCACTACCAGGCTCGCCACCACGAGGGGGATCACCACCATCGTGATCAGGCGGATGAACGCGGTCCCGACGGGGTCCAGCGCCACCAGGACCGCCCGCCCCGCGTCGAGGTCCAGGGCGTTGACCAGCAGCCCCGCCGCGACCCCGAGGCCGAGGCCGATCCCGATCCTGGTGTGGAGCTTCATGGTCGGCCTCCGGCCCGCCGACCCTAGCCGAAGGGGCGAGCCCGGCGCAAGCCCGGGAACCTCCTCGGGCGGTGCCCCCTCGACCCGCTTGGGGGGCGCCCCCTACGGTCAGGGCTCGCCGGGCCCGTAGCGGACCTCCACGATCTCCAGCTCCACCGTCCCCTTGGGGACCTCCACGGTGGCGCAGTCGCCGGCCTCGCGGCCCAGCAGGGCGCGGCCGATGGGGGACTGGACGGAGATCCGCCCCCGCTGGGCGTCGCTCTCGTCCTTGTCCACGAGGCGCCAGGTGTTGCGCTTTCCGTCCTCGGACTCCACCACCACCACCGCGCCGAACTTCACCCGCGTCGACGGGGGGAGGGTGGCGACGTCCACCACCACGATCCCCTCCAGCTTGTTCTTCAGGTAGCGCATGCGGGAATCGATCTCCCTCAGGCGCTTCTTGCCGTAGATGTACGCGGCGTTCTCGGAGCGGTCCCCCAGCTCGGCGGCGTCGGTGACCTCGCGCACGATCCGGGGCCTCTCCTCGGTCCACAGGAAGTCCAGCTCCTTGCGGATCGCCTCGAACCCCTCCCGGGTCATGTAGCGGGACATGCGCTCCCTCCCGCCGCACCCCGGCCCCCGGCGGGGAAGGTCACGGCGACGGGGCATGATGGTGCCCGCGGCCCCCCCGCCGCAAGACCGCGGGAGCCGTCTTGCCCCCGGCCCCGGGAGGCTCCATACACAACGCGACGGCCGGGCGCCCGGCCGGGGAGGCGAGCGTGGAGAGGACCGTCAAGAGCGAAGAGGAGTGGCGGCGGGAGCTGTCCCCCGAGCAGTACCGGGTGCTGCGCGAGAAGGGCACCGAGCGCGCCTTCACCGGCAGCCTCTGGGACCACCACGAGGAGGGCGTCTACACATGCGCCGCGTGCGGGCTGGAGCTGTTCGCCAGCGACGCGAAGTACGACTCGGGCTCGGGCTGGCCGAGCTTCCACAGCCCCCTGGCCCCCGACCGGATCGACACCGACGTCGATGCCAGCCACGGGATGGTCCGCACTGAGGCCATCTGCCCCCGGTGCGGGGGCCACCTGGGCCACGTCTTCCCCGACGGGCCACCCCCCACGGGCACGCGGTACTGCGTGAACTCCGCGTCCCTGGCCTTCCGCAAGAAGGACACCGGGGGCCGCTGACGGGACCGCGGATCCGCCCCGGCTCCCGCCCCTCACGCGGGGATCACGAACTCCGTCTCCCAGCGCTCGCCCGATTCCTCGGCCACCATGGTCAGGATCAGGTAGAGCTTCTTGTCCTCCCTCTCCTCCAGTTTGCGGTCCTCGACCCGGGACGGGCCCCGGGTGGCGTCGTCCACCCGATCTCCCAGCCGCGGCATGAAGGGGTGGTGGAGGGTGAGCACCAGGTCGGGGTCCTGGTCGCCCACCAACGCCTGGGCCTCCCGGAACAGGACCAGCTCGAAGAGGCTGGCCAGCTCGTCGTCCGTGAGCTCGCCGCGGTCGGCCTCCTCCATCTGCCCCAGCCACTCCAGGAAGGCGCGCTGGGCATTCCGTTTGAGGTCGGCGTGGATGGCGGGGGGGAACGGCGTGCGGACCTGTTCGCCGTCCTGGAACCAGAAGGCGCAGGCCGCCTCGATCAGGTCGTAACGGGCTTCGTCGTCGGCCATGGGTCGCTCCGTGGGGGGACTTCTATACACCCCTCAGTCTCGGGACGAGGGCCCGGCTGCGCCTCTGTGCATCGGGCTCGGCGTGGGCTACGATGCGCCCGCCATCGCTGAGGCGCGGTCGGAATGGACCTCCCCCTTCATCCCTTCGTCGTCCACATCGCCATCGGCCTCGCCCTGGGCGTGGCGCTCCTGGCCCCCACGGTCCTGCTGGCGTGGGCCAGGGACGTCCTGCCGCGGCGGTGCTGGTGGCTGGTGCCCGGCCTCCAGGCCGTGCTGCTGGTCTCGGCCCTCGCCGCAGTCCGCAGCGGCGAGGTGGCGAGCCTCGACGTCCGGGACTTCCTGGAGCTGGAGCGGATCGATCGGCACGAGGCCCGGGGGGACGCCTTCGCCGTGGTCGCCCTGGCCACCCTCGCCCTGGCCGTCGGCGCCGGACTCCAGCGGGAGGAGCGCCGGGCGCGCCGGGTGGCCCTGGCCGCCGTGGTCGGCACCGTGGCGCAGCTCGCGCTGGGTGCGGCCACCGGCCACGCGGGCGGACACCTGGTCTGGGGGCCCGACGGCGTCGTCGAGCGAGCCCGGACGGGGGCCCCCTCCCTCCGGGCGGGGCCCGACGGACGCTGAGCCCTCACTGGAGCTCGCCGGCGGCGGCGGCCTTCCGGAGGGTCTCCTCGATCAGGGTGAGGCAGCCCGGGGCCGTGCCCTCCATGATGGCGTGGCCCGCGGCCCGGTAGGCCCGGAGCAGGTCGTCGGCGGCCCGCGCCTCCTCCCCTAGGGCGAAGTGGACCTGCCCCTTCAGGCGGTGGGCCCAGGGGTTGCCGAAGACGCCGGGGCTCCACATCGCGTCGCTCAGGACCTGGCGGGCCAGGGGCCAGGCGGACTGCGCCACGGCGGCGTGCCCCAGCGCCAGGAGCAGCCAGCCGGCGGCGTTCCATCGCCCGAGGGGCTCGGGCAGGAGCCGCAGCGCCTCCAGGAACCGGGCCTGGGCCTTGGCGAACTTCTTCTCGCGCATCCAGAGGCCCCCCAACTCGCCGGCCTCCTCGATCTCCGCGAACTTCTCGGGGGGCAGCGAGTCGACCTCGGCCTGGTCGTCCCGGCGCCAGATCCCCAGCGGATCCTGGACACCGGAGCGGGCGTCCAGCACCGTCCAGGGATGCTGCTCCGTCCGGAACTGGGTGGGAGTCATGCTCGGGTCCTCGAAGGGTCGGGGGCGCCCCCTCCTAGCAGGGGACCTCGGCGTTCTTCCGGGCGTAGAACCACCAGTTCAGCACCAGGCAGGTCGCGTAGTACACCGCGAACCCGTAGAGCGCGTATTGCGGGGTGCCCGCCTGGATCTGCGCCGCGAAGACCTTGGGGATCAGGTAGGCGCCGTAGGCGGCGATGGCGGAGGAGAAGCCCAGCACCGGCCCCCGCTGGTCCTTGTCGAAGATCACCCCGATCATCCGGAAGGTGGAGCCGTTCCCGATGCCGGTGGTGGCGAACAGGAACACGAAGACCGCCAGGAAGGGCACGAAGTACTTCTGGGGCTCCGGGGACTCCATCGCAAGGGAGACGATGTACCCGGCCCCGATGGTGGCGAAGACCATCAGGACCGTGTCCCAGTGGGTCACCCGGGCACCCCCGAACTTGTCCCCCAGCCAGCCCCCCACGGGCCGGATCAGGGCGCCCACCCCCGCGCCGATGAAGATGTACGCCGCCGAGGAGAGGCCCGTCGGCTGCCCTGCGTGGGGACCCGCCTGGACCACCCCGAAGACGTCGTCGATGAGCTTGGGGAAGGCGTTGGAGTAGCCGATGAACGACCCGAAGGTCATCACGTACAGGTAGGTCATGACCCAGTTGTGCTTGAGGCCGAAGATGGAGAACTGCGCCTTGAGCGGCTCCTGGATGGCGCGGGGCGTCAGGTAGCGCATCCCGCCGAGGGTGACCGCCACCGCCACCACCGCGACGATGAGGGTCTTGAGCAGGTCCGGGAACCCTCCCCAGGGCACGACCAGCAGCGCGATGGCGATCCCGGCTCCGGCGAGACCGATCACGGTCAGCCACAAGCACTTGCCCAGGGCGATGGGCGCCGGCCCACACTTGTGGAAGGGCAGGTTGTCCATCAGGAACCAGGTCAACACCACGACCGTCACCAGGATCGGCACCCACACCAGGCCCGCGTTCTGGACCCACATGGAGGCGGTACCCGCCCCGGCGGCGTACTCGTAGGGCTTCCCGCCGAGACGGCCGAACAGGCCGAAGGTAATGACCCAGGGGATCAGGAACTGCATCAGGCTCACGCCGAGGTTGCCGAGCCCGGCGTTCAGGCCCAGGGCGAGGCCCTGCATCCTCTTCGGGAAGAAGAAGCTGATGTTGGACATCGACGACGCGAAGGCGCCGCCGCCGACCCCCGAGAGGGCGGCCAGGACCAGGAACACGGTGAAGGGAGTCGTCGGGTCCTGGAGCGCGATCCCCGCCCCCAAGGAGGGCAGGATCAGCAGCACCGTGGTCAGGAACTTGACGTTCCGGCCCCCGCTGATGGCGATCATGAAGGAGTGGGGGATCCGCAGGGTCGCCCCGGCGAGCCCCGCGACGGCGGGCAGGAGGAACATCAGCCCCCGGTACCCCGCCTCGTCGTAGGGCTGCCCCCCGTTCATGAAGGTGAAGTCGAACGCCTTGCCCCCGGTGGCGAAGTGGAGCTGCTGGACGTACTTCGCCACCATCCCCCAGTAGATCCAGATGGCGAACCCGAGGAGGAGGTTCGGGATGGACACCCAGAGGTTGCGGCTGGCGACCCGCTTCCCCGTGCGGGCCCAGAAGCCCTCGTCCTCGGGGTCCCAGTACTCGGGCCACTCCTTACCCTGCGTCCTCATGCCTTGCTCCCGCCGACCTCGCGTTGTTCGTCCGCCGTAGCCACCACGCACGCCCCCAGGCAGGCGGAATTCCCCACGGGATCTCCCGACAACGAACACGCGCCGACCCGAGTCCCGGAGCCCGGCGCGGTGCCCCCCAGGAGCCGGACCCGGGCCCGGGTGCCATGGACGGGGCAGACCAGCGCGAGGGCCACGGAGCGCCCCGGCTCGACGTCCTCGATGCGCTGGGCGATGTCGGGCGCGCGCCGGGCGGTCATCTTGCGGATGGTCCAGTGCATCCACACCAGGCAGACCACCGACAACACCGCGAAGAACACCCAGGTGGTGGTCCACAGGCCCGTGCCCCGCAGCAGGTATCCGAAGACGATGGGGCAGACGAAGCCGCCCAGGCCGCCGATCACGCCCACGATCCCGCCGACGGTCCCGACGTCGTTGGGGTAGTAGTCCGGAATGTGCTTGTATACCGCGGCCTTGCCGATGCCCATCAGGATCCCGATGACGAACACCAGCACGGTGAAGACCCAAACGTTGGCCTGGAAGAAGATGTGGGTGTCGCCCCGGGCGAGGAGCTGCTTCTTCTGGACCGTATCCCCCACCTGGACGACGGGCACCTGGCCGAAGGACCGGGCGGGCCAGATCAGGACCTCCGGCTCCGCGATCGCCTCGGTGGGCTTGGGCTGGAGGGCGTACCGGGTGTCCCCGACCTGCACGAAGTCCGGCCCCACGGCGGTGACCGTCCCCGCCCGGGTCGCCATCACCCCCTCGCCCGGCGTGTAGAGGTCCATCCGGGGCACCACCAGAGCCACGCTGCACAGGGCGCAGCCCCCCAGGATCCAGTACATCACCGCCCGGGCGCCGAAGCGGTCGGACATCCAGCCCCCGAGGGCCCTGATCACGCCGGAAGGGAGGGAGAAGATGGAGACCAGGAGGCCCGCGGTGACGATGGAGACGCCGTAGGCGTTGACGTAGTAGGGGATGAGCCACTGGGCCAGGGCGACGAAACCGCCGAAGACCAGGAAGTAGTAGAGCCCGAAGCGCCAGACCCGGACCTTCCCCAGGGGTGCCAGGCGCTGCGCCAGCGACCGCGTCGCCCCCTCCTGGGGCTTGCGGTTGACGGTGGAGACCCAGAAGAGCGCGGAGGTCACCAGCAGCACCAGGGCGTAGATCCGCGGCAGGGCGCGCCAGCGCTCGAGGTCCTGCCCGTCCCGGGTCAGCACCCCGAGGAGCCAGGGGGCGCCGAGGGTGGTGAGGGCCGCCCCGGCGTTGCCGGCGCCGAAGATCCCCAGGGCGGTCCCCTGCTGGGACTTGGGGAACCACACCGAGGTGAAGCCGATCCCCGCCGCGAAGCCCGTGCCCGCCAGTCCGAAGCCGAGCCCCCCGAGGAAGAAGCCCCAGAAGCCGTCCGCGAAGCTGCCGAGGAGGGCCGCCGCCGCGGTCATCAGCATCAGCACGGTGAAGACGGGGCGCCCCCCGAACCGGTCGGTCAGAAGGCCGACGGGGAGGCGCAGGACGGACCCCGTGAGCACGGGGACGCCGATCAGCCACCCCATCTCCACCTTGCTGAACGCGAAGACGCCCCGGTCCACCAGGAAGGTGACCAGCACGCCGTTCATCATCCACACCGCGAAACACACCGTGAAGGCGAGGGTGTTCGCGATGAGGACGCGGTTCGCCGTGCGGTTCTCCGTCACGGGTCCTCCGGGGTGGGTGGCCGATGCCTCAGTTGTTCCTGGGGCGCGCCCTGCTCCACGCGGTGTTCGGGTCGCGGATGGCTCCGCGGTCCCAGTTCCACATCACCTGCTGGTAGGGCCTGGACAGGTAATGCAGGGGCGCGACGAAGATGTGCGCCAGCCGCGAGAAGGGCACCATGAAGATGAGCAGGAAGGCGCCGAAGATGTGGAGCTTGATCACCCACGGCAGCGCGTACACCGCCTCGGTCTCCGGCTTCAGGGCGAAGAGGGACCACAGGTAGGGCGAGAGGTCCGCGGCGAACCAGGAGGACCCCCACCGGTAGCCCAGCGCCACCCACAGCCCCAGGATGATCTGGGTGAGGAGCAACACCTCGACGGCGATGTCCATGCGGGTGGTGACCGCCCGGACGCGACTCTCCGTGAAGCGGCGGAACATCAGCGAGCCCAGTCCCACCAGCACGCTCAGCCCGAAGGCGAACGCGCTCACCTCCAGGATGATGAGCCGGACGGGCTCGGCGTTCCAGGCGAGGATGCTCGACGGCACCAGGAAGGCCAGCAGGTGCCCGGTCAGGATGATCAGCAGCCCCACGTGGAACGGCACCACGCCCCAGAAGAGCCTGCGGCCCTCCAGGAACTGCGAGGACAGGCTCGAGATGGTGAAGCCGCGATGCCGGTACCGGATCGCCAGGCCGATGACGAACACCAGCACGGCCGCGTAGGGAAAAGCGACGAAGAGAAAGGCGTTCAGTGCATTCACGGGTTCATCCTCCCTGGAGCCACGACGCTCACCGCTGCGAGCCGATGTCGATCAGCGCGGAAGGCCGTGCGCCTTCCCCGCGGTCTTCGATCTCCAGCTCGCGCTTGATGGAGCGCAGGAAGTCGGTGCTGTGGCGCGGCAGCTCGGACTCGACGGCGCCGTATTCGGCCTCGAGCACGTTCGCCACCGCCATCAGCGGGAACTGGAACATGGTGGGCCCCAGCGGCGACACGTCGATCAGCGTCTTGTGGTGCCGCCGATACATCGCGTCCCGCTGGGACATGCGCGCGGGATCGAACTCCCCGATCATCTGCCGAAGGGCCGGCAGGACGACCTGCTGGACCAGCTCCCGGAGGATGTCGGCGTCCCCCCCCCGCGCCAGCAGGCGCAGGACGTTGGGGAGGTGGTCCGACAGCTCGGTGCCGCACTCCACGCCGGCGGCGCGGTGCTCGCGGTTCAGGTTGACGAGCATCTCGGCGCGCTTGTAGTCGTCGCCGAAGCACACGTATCCCACGTCGAGGGTGGTGATGGCCTGCACCTCGAAGGAACGCGTGTAGAGCTCCTGGACCTCGTGGAGGGCTTCGTCCACGAGGACCCCTCCTTCGTGGGGAGGGAGCGACGACACGAAGCGCTCCAGCGCCGCCGCGGCCTCGGGGAAGCCTCCCCGCAGCCCCTCCACGGCCCGCGCGACGCGACCCGCGTAGTCCTCGCCCGGGTATACGAAGAGGTCCGCGAGGATCTCGAAGTGCGGGCGAGGGAGCTTGGATGCCTCCACGCTCATGCCCCCCGGCCGGCGGTCCCGCCCTTGAAGCCGAAGCCGGTGCTGCCCTTGACGTCGCCGGTGAACTCCAGCATCTCGATGGCCTGCTCGCGGTGCGCCGCGGGGATGACGAAGCGGTCGTCGAACTTGGCCAGCGCCGTCAGGTAGTAGATGTCCTCCGCGGTCCTGGCATCCAGCCCCGTGTCGGCGAGCACCTTGGCGGCCTTCTCCGCCGAGATGTCTCCCACGGTGACGGCGCGCCGATGGATCCGGACGGCCATCAGCTTCTTCAGCCGGTCCGCGACCCACGACGTCTTGCCGGCGCTGAACATGTTGGCCATGTACTCCAGCGGGAAGCGCGCCTGCTCGAGGGTGCCCCAAAGCTCCTCGGTGCTGGTGTCGTACAGCCAGTTGTCCGGCCAGTACTTGGCGATGTCGTTCATCTTCTGGGACTGCGCCGTGTTGTCCACCTTGCTCAGCGAGGCCATCACGGGGAGCAGGGGGGGCACGTAGAAGAGCATCGGCAGCGTGCGGAACTCGGGGTGGAGGGGCAGCGCCAGGCCCCACTTCTTCACGAACTTGTAGGTGGGGGAGTACTGGGCGGCGTGGATGGTGGAGTCCGCCACGCCGTTGGCCTTCGCCGAGGCGATCACCGCGGGGTCGAAGGGGTCCTGGATGATGTCCAGGTGGTTCTGGATGAGGGACCCGTCGTCGCTGGACGCCACCCTCTCGATCTGGTCCGCGTCGTAGAGCATCACGCCGAGGTAGCGGATCCGGCCGACGCACGAGTGCATGCACGCCGGAGCGTAGCCCGCCTCGATGCGCGGGTAGCAGAGGATGCACTTCTCGGACTTGCCGCTGTTCCAGTTGTAGTAGGACTTCTTGTAGGGGCAGGCGGTGACGCACATGCGCCAGGCGCGGCAGACGTCCTGGTTGATGAGCACCACGCCGTCCTCGCCCCGCTTGTAGATGGCGCCCGAGGGGCAGGCGGCCACGCAGGCGGGGTTGAGGCAGTGGTTGCAGATCCGCGGCAGGTAGAAGAAGGCCATGCGCTCGAGCTGGAACATGGCCTGCTGCTCGGCGGGGCTGAGCTTCAGGAGGTTCGGGTCCTTCCGGGCGTAGTCCGGCGTCCCGCTGAGGTCGTCGTCCCAGTTGGGACCCATCTTGATGTCCATCGGCTCGCCGGTGATCATCGAGATGGGGCGCGCGGTGGGCTGGTCGTCACCGGCGGGGGACTCGATCAGGTCCAGGTACTTGTAGGTGAAGGGCTCGTAGTAGTCGTCGATGACCGGCAGGTGGGGGTTGTGGAAGATGTTCGCCAGGCCCTTCTTCTTGCCGGCGCCCTTCAGCGCGATCCCCGTGCCGTCCTTCTCCCATCCCCCCTTGTAGATCTCCTGGTCCTCCCACTTCCCCGGATAGCCCGTGCCCGGCTTGGTCTCGACGTTGTTCCACCACATGTACTCGGCGCCCTTGCGGTCCGTCCAGATGTTCTTGCACGCGATGGAGCACGTGTGGCAGCCGATGCACTTGTCCAGGTGGAACACCATCGAGATCTGTGAGCGAATGTTCATGGCGTGGCCCTTCGGAAGTGAATGGGTGATCAGGCGAGCGTCACCAGACCAGCTTGTCCATGCGCTTCACGATGACGTGGGTGTCGCGCTGGGGAGCGATGGGGCCCCAGTAGTTGAAGTGGTACGAGAACTGTCCGTAGCCCCCGGTCAGGAAGCTCGGCTTGAGGTGGATGCGGGTGAAGCTGTTGTGCCCACCCGCCCGCCGGTTGCCGCGGACCTGGGACTTGGGGATGCCGACGGTCCGCTCGGGCACGTGGTACACGATGCAGACCCCCGGCGGGATCCGGGCGCTGACGCTGGCCCGGGTGCAGTACACGCCGTGGTCGTTGTAGACCTCGCACCAGTCGTTGTCCTGGATCCCCAGCTTCTCCGCGTCCACCTCGCTGAGCCACACCGGCTCGCAGCCCCGGGAGAGGGTCAGCATCCGGTGGTTCTCCATGTAGGTGGAGTGGATGTGCCACTTCCCGTGGGGGGTCAGGCAGTTGAGGATCCGGGCCTGCCCGCCCTTGATGGTCTCCTTGAGGTCCCCGTAGGCCTCCGGCTTGGGCGCGGGCTTGTAGGTCGGCAGGTGCTCGCCGTAGGCGATGTACAGCTCGTGGTCCAGGTAGAAGTGCTGGCGTCCGGTGAGCGTCCGCCAGGGCACCAGCATGTCGACGTTGTAGGTGTAGGCGCAGTACGCGCGCCCGTCGTTCATCAGGCCGGACCACAGCGGCGAGGTGTTGTAGCGCCGGGGCTGAGCCTGGAGGTCGTGGTAGCGGATGCGCACGTCGGCGCTGCCCGCCCCCAGGTGGACCAGGTCGAGCCCGGTCTTCTTGGAGGCGTTCTCGTAGGCGCGGACGTTCAGCTTGCCGTTGGTCAGGGCCGACAGGTGCAGGACGGCGTTGCACGCCCACTCGTCCTCGCGGATCGACGGCAGGACCTTGTCGCCGCGCCGCTCCACGGGGAAGTGGTTGGACTCGATCATCTGGTCGTAGGCGTCGGCGGCGTCGAAGTGGTTGCCGTGGGCGCCGAGACCCTTCTGGCGGATCCCCTCGCCGAGGGTGACGTACTTGTCGAAGAGGGCCGTGTAGTCCCGGTCCTGCACGGTGATCTTGTGCATGGTCTTGCCGGGGATGGCCTCGCACTCGCCCAGGAACCAGTCCTTGACGTCCTTCTGGGCGGCTTCCCCCGCCGAGTCGTGCTCCAGGGGGGTGAGGATGACGTCCTTCTGGGGCTCGGGCAGGTACTTCTTCGCCGCCTCGCTGGTGTGCAGGCAGATGTCGCGGAAGATGTTCCAGTCCGACTTGGCCTCCCAGACCGGGGGGATCGCCGCCGAGAGGGGGTGGATGAAGGAGTGCAGGTCGGTGCTGTTCATGTCGGCCTTCTCGTACCAGGAGGCGGCCGGCAGGACGATGTCCGAGTAGAGCGCCGAGCTGTCCATGCGGAAGTTGAGGTTGACGATGAGGTCCATCTTCCCCTGGGGGGCCTGCTCCCTCCAGCGGACCTCCGCCGTGCGCTCCTCACCGTCCTTCCCGATGGCGTTGCTGTGGGTCCCGAGGTAGTGCTTGAGGCAGTACTCGTGCCCCTTCATGGAGCCCATGATCGCGTTGCCGCGCCAGATGTACCAGACGCGGGGGAAGTTCTCGGGCGACTCGGGGTCCGCGACGGCGTACTCGATCTCCTTGCTCTTGAGCTTCTGGAGCACGTACGCCTCGATCTCGGCGTCGGTCTTGGCCCCCTGGGCCTGGGCCGCCTTGCACAGCTCCAGCGTGTTCTGCTTGAACTGCGGGTAGAAGGGCATCCAGCCCATGCGCACGGACTTGTAGATGGTGTCCGCCGTGTGCATGCGGGTCCACTTGTTGTCCGGCACGGTGTTGTATCGGGAGAACTGACCGTCGTAGCGGTACTGGCAGGTGTTGATGTAGTGCCAGAGGGGGGCCTGCTGGAGGCGGACCGCCTTGTTGTGGTCCTTGCCGAAGGCGATGGCGGCCCACGAGTCCACCGGCGCCAGCTTCTCCTGGCCGACGTAGTGGTTGAGCCCGCCGCCGTTCTTGCCCACGCAGCCCGAGAGCATGAGGGCCATGGCCCCGGCGCGGTACATCAGGTTGCCGTGGTACCAGTGGTTGATACCGGCCCCCACGATGATCATGCACTTGCCTTCGGTGACCATCGCGGTGTTCGCCCACTCCCGGGCGAACTGGAGCACGGTCTTGCTGTCCACGCCGGTGAACAGCTCCTGCCAGGCGGGGGTGTAGGCGGCGTCCTTGTCGGTGTAGTCCGCCGGGTAGGCGCCCTTGAGGCCCCGGGACACGCCGTACTGCGCCATGATCAGGTCGTAGACGGTAGTGACGTACTCGGGCCCGTTGACGGTCTCCACCTGGATGACCGGGACGCTCCGCAGGACGTGGTTGTCCAGGCCGAACTCGGTGAACTCGGTCTGGGCCGCGCCCTTGGCCCGGCCCAGGAGGGTGAGGACCGGGTCGTAGGGCGAGTCGTCGGTGGCGTTCTCGTACTTCAGGTTCCAGTTGCCGGGCTTGGTGTCCCAGCGCGAGCCCGTGGTCCCCTTGGGGACGACGAAGCGGCCGGTCTCGGAGTCGATGTTGACGAACTTCCAGTCGCCCTGGGAGATGTCCTTGTACTCCGCGAGCTCGTTGGCCCTCAGCAGGCGCCCGGGCCGGAAGTGGTCGCCGACGCTCTCCAGCTTCACCAGGAAGGGGCTGTCGGTGAACCGCTTGACGTACTCGATGAAGTACGGCGTCGGGTTCTCGTGGTGGAACTCCTTCAGGATCACGTGGGTGACCGCCATCCAGAAGGCGCCGTCGCTGCCGGCGTGGAGGGGCACCCACTGGTCGGCGTACTTGCAGACCTGGCTGAAGTCGGGGGCGAAGACCACGGCCTTGGTGCCGTTGTGCCGCGACTCCGCGAAGAAGTGGCAGTCGGGGGTGCGCGTCATGTTCAGACACGCACCCATGTCCGCGATCATCTTCGAGTTGTACCAGTCGGCGCTCTCGCAGACGTCGGTCTGCTCGCCCCAGATCTCGGGGAAGGCCGTCGGCAGGTCGCAGTACCAGTCGTAGAAGCTCAGGTTGATGCCGCCGAAGAGCTGGAGGAACCGGCCACCGGCGCCGTAGCTGAGCATCGACATCGCCGGGATCGGGGAGAAGCCGACCACCCGATCGGGGCCGTACTTCTTGGCGGTGTAGATGTTGGCGACGGACATGATCTCCTGGACCTCGTCCCAGGTCGTCCGCCGGAAGCCACCCTTGCCGCGGGCGGTCTGGTACCGCTTGCGGCCCGCCTCGTCGGCCTGCAGCGCCACCCAGGCCTTCATGGGATCGCCGGTCTCACGCTTCTTGGCGCGATACGCGTCGATGAGGGCCGAGCGGATCAGGGGATACTTGATGCGGAGCGGGCTGTAGAGGTACCAGGAGTAGGAGATGCCGCGCTGGCAGCCGCGGGGCTCGTAGGGGGGGAGCTTGTCCTCCAGCAGCGGATAGTCGAGCTGCTGGGTCTCCCAGGTCACGATCCCGTCCTTGACGTGGATCTGCCAGGAGCAGCCTCCCGTGCAGTTCACGCCGTGGGTGCTCCGGACGATGCGATCGTGCTGAAACCGGTTCCGGTAGAACTCCTCCCACTTGCGGGTCTCGGGGGAGATGATGTCCTTGATCCAGCCCATGGCGCTTCTCTCGTGCGAGTGGCCCTACCCGCCGACGGGCAGGGCACCGGGTCGGAGTTCAGTTGGAGGAGGTGATCTGGCGATCCGAGATGGCCTGGTAGACCGACTGCCGCTTACGGCCTCGCCAGAGGACGGTGTAGAACCCGAGGAGCAGCGCGGTGAATCCAGCCCCGCTGGCGGCCAGCTTCGGGCCGTAGTCCCGGGGCTGCTGCAGGGCGTGGTTGCGGTCCGAGAACTGGAGGAACGCCACCAGCGCGGACACCTCCTCCGGGGTCAGGGGCTTCTCCAGGTAGGCCCTCTGCATGACGGGGAACGGCGGGGCGCCGATGATCGACCGGACGCCTTGACCGCCGAGGCGGCCGAAGACGGTGGTGAGCTCCCGGGCCAGCACGCCGCCGCCGATGACGGCGTCGTGGACGACCTCGTGGCAGGAGTTGCAGGACGGGCCGCCGTTCTTCGGCCTGGCCTTCCCCTGGAAGAGCGCCTGGCCGTGCTCGATCTCGGCCTGCGTCGGCTCCGCGGCCACCGGGGCCGCCGCCGGAGGCGTCAGGGCCCCGGTCGCGGCGGCGCCGCCACGGGTGTACTCGACGATGGACAGGACCTGGGCCTCGCTGAGGGGCTGGTCGGGCATCGGGATCGAGGCGTACTCCTTGAAGAGCGCCACCGCGGTCTCGTCCCCCGCCTTGACCATGGCCTGGGAGCCCTGGACGAAGCGGACGATCCACTCCGGCGCCCTGCGGTCACCCACTCCGGCGAGGTCGGGTCCCACCAGCCTGCCGCCGCCGACGGTGTGGCATGCGGCGCAGTGGGTCTTGAAGAGTTCCTCCCCCGTCTGGGCCCGCGCCGGGGACGCTTGGGCCATCCCGATGAGGCCGGGGAGCACCAGCATGATCACCCGGGGGAGCGACCGAATGTCGAACCTCTTCCTCTGCATCGGCTCACCTCTGGCGGCGACACCTCGCCGACCGCGGGGGAGTCTAGGACAGGCTTCTTACACCCCACTTACATCCGTGCAGAAAGTCGCTCGCGGACGGAGTCGAAGCCCAGGTCCGTGCCCAGGTGCCGCATGGCGGGGCTTCGGGGCGCTCCGCTGGCGCGCCAGGCGGTCTGGAGGTAGGCCTCGTAGGCGGCGCGGGCCTCCTCGACCCGGCGGCCCCGCTGGAGGGCCTCCACCAGTCGCTGATGGGGGGCCTCCCGCAGCGGGTCGGCCTCGACCGCCTGGCGGAGCGCCAGCACGGCCCGGTCCGGCTCACCCCCGCGCTCGTAGAGGATGGAGAGCTGGACCAGCGCGTCGATGAACTGGTCCCGACAGGTCTCCCGCGCGGCGATGAACCACTGGCTGTCCAGGTCGTCCGCGAAGAGGTCGCCGCGGTAGAGGCTGACGGCGCGCTCCAGGAGGCGGAGCACCTCGGCGTCGCCCTCGCCCCGGGCGCGGGCGCCCCGGGCGGCGGCGAGCAGGTCCCGCCAGTCCCTGAGGTCCACGGAGCAGTTCGAGCCCAGGTCCAGGAAGAAGGTGTCCCCCTGGCTGAGGACGTAGTCCCACCGGCGGCCCGGGCGTTCGGGTTCCACCACCCGCCTCAGGTCGTGCATGGCCACGTGGAGGCTGCGGGCCCCCGCCTCGATATCGGCGTCCGGCCAGAGGCGCTCCACCAGGGCGTCCCGGGAGATGGGCCTGCCCTGGCACAGGATCAGCGTCTTCAGGATGTCGACGGCCTTGGCCCGGGTGAAGGCGCGGCGGTGCACCATGAGGCCGTCGACGTACACCGTGAAGGGGCCGAAGCACTGGAGGCCGAGGTGGTGGGTGCCGGCCGCCGTCATGGGGGCGAGGATCGCCGGAAGGGCGGGCGGGGAGGGCTCCGGCCGCAGGTTCGCCGGGACGCTCCACTCCATGAAGAGCAGGGACGCCAGCAGGCGGGCGGGCGGCTCCGCCGGGGCCCTCCCCCAGGCGAGGCAGGCATAACCGTGGACCTCGCGCCCGCGCCGGAGCGGGACCTCCACCACCTGGGAGAAGCCCGTCGGCACCGCGCATCGACAGGCGGACGGCCAGCTCCCCCTCGGGCCCGCCAGCACGAGGCCGCGCTTCAAGGAGTCGGACAGCGGGCAGGCGTCCGGGCCCGAGGCGGCGAGCCTGGGGCATAGCACGTGGGACGAGCCCGTCGAGCCGCAGTCGACGATGCCCCTGGCGTCGGGGTGCAGCAGCGCGATGCTCACCTCGTCGGCCTTGCTGAGGGCCCGGAGGCGCCTCGCCTGGTCCTGGAGCCACTCCGCCACGGGCCTCGCCCCGTCGACGGGGGTGGGTCCCTCCAGGTCCCCCCGGGCCGCCACCAGCGCGGTCGCCACGACGCGGGCGATGGCCTGGAGCAGGCGGATCCCGCGCTGCTCGGCGTCGTGGTGCGCGCCCTTCCATGCCAGGCTCAGGGTGCCCAGGAGCCTGTCCCCCCGCAGGAGCGGGGTCGCCGCGTAGGACCGGTAGCCCCGGGCCGGCACCGCGACACGCAGGTAGCGCGTGTCCTTGGCGAGGTCACCGCCGATCAGCGCGCGACGGGTCGCGGCGACGATCCCCGGGTAGCCGACGCCGGGCTCGAAGCGATCCAGGCTCCCGAAGGCGTCCGAGTCCGGGCCGGCGCACCCGGCGAGGCGCATCGCTCCCTCGCCCCGGTCCAGCAGGAACATCTCCGAGGCGTCGGCCCCCGCGCCGGCGCGGAGCAGCTCCAGCACGTCCCCCAGCCAGTCGGGGAAGGGCCGCGCTTCGGTGGCCTCGGCGACGCGCCCCAGCAGCGCGTACTCGGCGGCCGAGAGCGCCTTCTCGTCGGTGATGGGGACGTTGCACGATGGCGGTGAGGGTGGGACCACTTCAACCCCGCGACGTCGGGCCGGGAGGATACCGTCGGCGGCACGCGGGGTCTAGTGTCTCGGGCGCCGGCGTGCAAGCGGAGAGGAAGGCGGGGGGGCCCCTCAGCCCGCGAAGACGCGGTCCAGGAAGCCGTCCACGGCGCGCACCACGAAGGCGTCGATGTCGGCAGGCTGCCAGGAGCGGGGGTTGCCCGCCAGGGTGGCCCTGCCGTAGAGGCGGCCGCCCCCGTCCTCCACCGCCAGGCTGATCCCGTCGGCCGCGGCGGTGGCGCGCAGCACCAGCACCGACGCGCGGGTCACCGGCGAGGGCCGAGGGCCGGGCTGGACCTGGAGCTCCACCAGCCGGGTGGGCGGGTGGAGGGACACCGACAGCTCGTAGGGCCGGACGTCCCGCTGGCGGTGGAGGGCGGCGATCCGCTCCAGGGCGTCCCGGACCAGGTGGAGGGCCTGCTCCTCCTCGGGGGTCGGCGGCGGGGCGACGGCGCCGCCCCACCCTCCCCCGAACCCCACGCGACCCGGGCGGGGCGGCTCACCCCCCTCCCGCAGGGCCCGCCGGGCCACCAGGTCCTCGGGGGTCTCGGGAGGGGCGCCGGGGCCCTCGGCGGCGTCCCCGGCCTGACCGAGGGCGTGGGCCATCCGCCGCCAGGCGGGCGGCGGGAGGGGATCCGAGGAGGCGATCCGGGCGCGAAGGGCGTCGAGGCGGGAGAGGAGCTCGGACGGCGACACGGCGTTCTCCGGGCGCTCGGCAGCGCCCCCGAGGAAGGGGGAGGTCCCCCGGCCCGGACCCGGGTCCGGGCTCCCCTCCCCCGCCGGCGGGCCCCCCCCGACCGGCTGGAGGCGATGATAGCCTCCGGAACGCGGGCGCGAGGACGAAAGTTCGGGGAGGCGGCGAGAGGTCACGGGACCTCCTTATCGGCCAGGCCCCCGCCGACCTCGACCAGGACGCGCAGGGGAGCCCCCCGCATGTCCACCACTCGGGCGGCGGTCCCTCGGGGCGAGTGGTCGAACCGCAGGTCGACCCGGCTGCCACCGACCCTCAGCCCGTGGATGGCGACGTAGTGGAGCCACTCGGGGATCTGGGGGTCGACCACCCTCAGCACCCCCCGTTCGGCCTCCGGCCGGAGCCCCAGCATCGCCTGGAGCATCATGAACGGGGCCCCCGTCGCCCACGCCTGGGGGATGCACGCGACGGGGTAATGGACCGGCGCCTGCCCGCCGAACCGCGGCAGCCCGCAGAACAGCTCGGGCAGCCTCTGGCGCCGGAAGCGGCGCGACACGCGGGAGAGGGCGCCGAACACCATCTCGTGGCCGGGCAACCCGTACCGGGAGAGGCCGAGGGCGATCAGGGCGTTGTCGTGGGGCCAGACCGTGCCGTTGTGGTACGACAGCGGGTTGTAGGCGGGCTGCCCCGCCGCCAGCGTGCGGATCCCCCAGCCCGAGAACATGCGGTCGGACAGGAGCACCCGGGCGACCTGCCGGGCCCTCTCGACCGGGATGGCGCGGCTCCACAGGAGGTGCCCGGGGTTGGAGGTCACCGTGGGCACCTGGCGCTTCCCACCGTCCAGGGCGAGGGCGTAGTAGCCCGCCTCGGGCATCCAGAACCGGTCCTCCAGGGCGGCGCGCACCCGCCGGGCGCGGTGGAGCGCCTCCCGGGCCTCCCGGTGGTGACCGAAGCGGTGCAGGAGCATGGCCATGGAGCGCCAGGCGTCCAGCGCGTAGCCCTGGACCTCCACCAGGGCGATGGGGGGCTCGGCCCGGGTTCCGTCGGGGTAGGGAACCCCGTCGCCGCTGTCCTTCCAGCCCTGGTTGTCCAGGCCCCGGTCGGACTGGCGCCGGTACTCCACCAGGCCGTCGTCGTCCAGGTCCCCGTCCTGGGCCATCCAGCGCATCGCCGCCCGCGCCGACGGCAGGAGGCCCTCCACGGTGGCCACGTCGCCGGTCCAGGTCCAGTACTCCGAGAGGGCCACCAGGAACAGGGGCGTCGCGTCGACGGAGCCGTAGTAGGGGGTGTGGGGGACCTCGCCGCACAGGGCCATCTCGCCGCGCCGCAGCTCGTGGAAGATCTTGCCCGGCTGTTCGTCCCGGTAGGGGTCGTGCCGATCCCCCTGGTAGGCGGCCAGGAAGGCCAGGGAGTCCCGGAGCAGGTCGGGGTTCACGGGGAGGGACTGCATCCCGGCGATGAGGGAGTCCCGCCCGAAGGGCGCGCAGAACCAGGGGATCCCCGCCGCGATGACGGTCCGCCCGTGCTGGTGGATCGAGAGGGCCTGCAGGTCGGCCACGCCGCCGTCCAGCGCGGCGTTGACGAACTCGTCGCCGGTCTCGAAGCGGGTGCAACCCTCGACCCACCGGCGGCCGGCCTCCTCGGCGCGGGCCAGGCGCTCGTCGAAGGTGGCCTCGATCTCTGGGGGGCGGGCCTCGTCGCCGATGAGGGGCGCGGTGCGCACCTCGAGGGTACGGGTCTCGTTCACCCGCATCCGGAAGGACCAGTGCATGGAGTCCCCGTCCACGCGGCTGGGGGGCTCGCCGATGGACCGGATGGCGGTGCGGTACGTGCGCCCGTCCCGTCCGCGGTAGCGGAACTCCAGGCTCGCGGGCCCCACCACCGTGGGCAGGCCAGTCCCCCGCCGCTCCCGGCGGGCGCCCCGCACCTCGAACATGTCGGCGAAGTCGGCGCCGAAGCGCAGGGTGACCCAGTAGTCGACCTCCCGCGTGAGGAAGTTGGTGACCACGATCCGCTCCACCAGCTCGTCCTCCAGGACCTGCTGCCGGCGGATGTGCATGAAGTTGATGGGGTCCGTCAGCACGCCGCCGAAGGCGCGGTCGGTGACGGTCATGTCGATCTGGTTCTGGGTGCTGGACAGGGACTCGGCGGAGAGGACCAGGGGAGGGCCCCCCGCCACGTCGATCTCCAGGAAGGACAGGAAGCGGGTGTCCTCCAGGAAGCAGCCCCGGTCCCGCGCCCCCGCGGGGCTGATGTCGCCGGAGTCCCCGGTGACCAGGAAGAGGTTGCCGTGCTTGAGCACGAGCCCCTCCCCGCCCGTAGCCTCCGGGAGCAGCCAGACGGGGACATCCTCCTCGGCCGGCTCGGCGCCGGGGGTGGGGTCACGGGGATCCACGCTCGCTCCCCGGTCGCTCCCGGTGGAGGGCGTCCGCCCGCCTCCCCCTCCCCTCCGCGGCCGGCCGGGTCCCCGTTCCCTCGGAACCCGCCCTGAATCGGGCGGCGGCGGCCCGGTACACCCGCAGGTGCTCCTCGGCCATGCGCCCGGCGCTCCAGCGCTCCACGGCGCGCTCCCGGATCCGGGCCCGGTCCAGGCGCAGCGCCTCGCCGATGGCCTGGGGGAGGTCCCGCTCGTCCTCGGCCAGGATCCCCGTCAGGCCGTGCTCGACGACCTCGGGCACGGAGCCCCGGGGGAAGGCGACGACGGGGCAGCCGCACAGCATCGCCTCGATCAGCACCAGGCCGAACGGCTCCTCCCAGTCGATGGGGAAGAGGAGGGCGCGGGCACCCCTGAGGAGCGCCACCTTGGCCGCGTGGTCCGCCGGCCCGAGGTAGCGCACCCCGGGCAGCGCCATGCGGGCGGCCAGCTCCAGGTCGAAGTACTCCTGGTCCACGTGGTGGACCTCCCCCGCCACCCGGAGCTCGATCCCCGCCGCCCGGGCGGCGTCGATGGCGAAGTGCAGGCCCTTGCAGGGGGCGAAGCGCCCCAGGAACGCCACGTACCCCCCATCGCCCGTGCCGAGCGAGTAGGCCGCGGGGTCCAGGCCGTGGTGGATCACGTCCAGGTGGGGCAGGGGGACCTCCAGCTCGGCCTGGCGGCGGCTGATGGCGACGTAGGAGACCTCCGGGAAGGCCCGGTACACGCGGCTCAGCTCCTCGGTGCGGTGGTGGTGCAGGGTGTACACGAGGGGGAGCCTCGCCAGCCGGCTCATGGGGAGGGCCGAGGCGCAGTGGACGTGGACGACGTCGAAGGGGGTCTCGTCGGCGACGACGTCCGCCAGGGCGAAGGAGGTGTGCAGGATCTCGGGCATCACGGCGGGGGGCCACTGGGCGGAGTCGTAACAGGCCCTGAGCTCCGCCGAGGTCCGGGAGTCCCAGGTCGCATAGAGCACCACGGCGTGCCCGAGGCGCGCCAGGGCCTCCACAAGGGCGTGGACCATCAGCTCGGTGCCGCCGTAGCCCCGCGGGGGGACGGCGGCGAAGGGAGTGGACACGACGGCGACGCGCACGCACCCTCCTGGCGGGGCCCGGCGGCCGCGGATCGGCGGGGCGCCGGGCCGCCCTCGACCCCTGCACGGCGCGGACCAGGGCTCGCTGGACTCCCCGCAGGGCGCGCTGGAAGCACCGCGTCCCCAACCGCACGGTGGGGCCGGGTGGCGGCCGCGGGACCCGCCGTCGCACCGACCGGGCCGTGCCGTGCACGGGCCGGAATCGACCCGGGACCGGACGGCGAGGGAGGCATAGGGTGAAGTCCTCGAAGGAGGACTCCCCGTGCGCACACTCCCATCCTTCCCACGTCTCCTCCCTGGTCTCGCCACCTCCCTGGCCGCTCTGGCCGCCGCCCTGGCGGTACCCGTCCCCGCCTCCGCATGCGGCGGCTTCTTCTGCGAGCAGGTCGCCGTCGATCAGAGCGCCGAGAGGATCCTCTTCGAGGTCCACGGCGACGGCACGGTCACCGCCGTCATCGAGATCTCCTACTCCGGTGAGCCCAGCGGTTTCAGTTGGGTGGTCCCGGTCTCCGACACGCCCACCCTCGACGTGGTGCCGGGTACCGCCTTGCGCGTGGTGGACCTCGCGACGGCGCCGCGGATCATCCCGCCGAACCTCGATTTCGGGGACCTCGCCGACGACGACTCGGTCTCGGACGACGACACCTACACCGGCGACGACGACGTGGACGTGGAGGAGCTGCCCCAGGTCGGGCCCTACGAGCCGACGGTGGTGTCGTCGGAGGATCCGGCCGCCCTCGTCGACTGGCTCAACGACAACGGCTACTTGGTCACGGCCGAGATGGAGCCCTACGTCGACGGCTACGTCGCCTCGGGGATGAAGTTCCTGGCGATGAAGCTCGCCCCCGAAGCCGGGGTCTCGGACATCCAGCCGATCTCGGTCACCTGGCCCGGCGACGAGCCCATGATCCCCCTCAGGCTGACCGGGGTCGCCGCCGAGCCCGAGATGGGCTTCATCGTGTTCGTGCTCGGCGAGCAGCGCTACGGTTCCAGCAACTACGCGACCCTGGAGGTCGACGACGACCTCCTCCGCGCCGACCCGCGCAACGGCTGGAACAACTACTTCGGCCTGGTCTCCTGGCAGGCGGACCAGGTCGGCGGGCAGGCGTTCTTCACCGAGTACGCCGACGACGCGCCGACGACCCAGGACCTGGTCTGGTGGGCGCCGGTCGGCGGCTGGGACGACGTGGAGGAGTCCCGGACCTGGGCCGCCGAGGCCATCGGACGCCACCCTTACTTCACGCGCCTCTACGCCCGCATGTCCAACTGGGAGATGACCCAGGACCCCATGTTCGTGCCCGTGGACGGGGGCGACGTCTCCAACGTCCACGACCTCTCGGGCCACCCGCCGGTCAGCTTCGACGCCTCCGTCACCGCCGAGGTGCCCTGCGCCATGACCTACTGCGGCCTGGGTGGGCGCTGCGCCACCACCGAGGAGGGCTTCGAGGGCTGCGTCTGCGACGAGGGGTTCGTCGGCCGGGCCATCGTCGCCCCCGTTGTCGGCAGCCTCGGCAGCATGGAGACCGTCGCCTGCCAGGACGAGGACTTCGACCTCCTCGCCTCCCTCGACCCGGGGGACATGCCCGATCCCTGCGCCGGGGTGAGCTGCGGTGACGGCACCTGCGTGGCCCTGGGCGGCTTCCCCCACTGCGCGTGCCCCGACGGCCAGGCGGCGGTGGGCTGGGGTGGCCTGCCCGCCTGCGTCCATGCGAAGAGGACCTACGGCCCCGAGCAGCTCCTCTGGCCCGAGTGGGACGAGGACGCCGGTGACGACGACACGGCCGACGACGACGCGGCCGACGACGACGCGGCCGACGACGACGCCAGCGGGGACGACCCCGGCGCCCCCGGCGGCTGCACCCCGGGCTGCGACGCCGCCGGCCCCACCACCCCGGGCGCCCTCGCCCTCTCGGGACTGGTCGGCCTCCTGGGCGCCCGCCGGCGGAGGTGAGGCGGGAGGCGGGGCTCCGGCCACGGCGAGAGACCCGACGGGCGGTCCCGAAGTCTTGCGCCCGCCGAGAAGGAGGTCGGGGGGGGGCAGGTCGCCCGTGTTCGAGCAAGGGCCCGGTACGGCGTCCCAGAGCGAGTTCCCCATCTCCTGCCCGACACGACAGCCGGGCGCTCGCCGGTCCAAGAACCACTAGGTCGGACGGCACTCCCACGTCCTGCTCGCCCCGGTCGTGCTCCCGGTGAAGCTCGCCGCCCTCGGCCCACCCGCCGAGGGAGCGCACGTGCGTCATGCAGCCGACACCCACAGGGGTGGCGGCGACCGGCCCCCGACGGTGTCCGCCACAGTGGGAGAGTCCATGCGGGACCACGTCGCCCATACCGGTCTTCACCGGATGGTGGCGATGTTCCTGGTCCCCATCGCCGATGCCCCCCTCGACGAGAACCACCGGGTCATCCAGGTGGACCACGTCCCGCGGGGCCGATTCCGGGCCTGGTCCTTCGCCGTGTTCCAGGACTCCGACTCCTGGCGCGCCGAGGCCAGGAAGACGCTCCGCATGCTGGACCCCCTCCCCACGCGACGGGTCCAGTTCCCCGAGGAGGACGACGGGCAGGGCCTGCACGAGTGCGTGGACGTCGTGCTCGATCAGAAGGGGACGGACTACGGGGAGGAGGAGGTAGCGATGCTCGCCCAGGACCTCCGGCGCCTCCTGTCGGGGGAGGACGCGTCGGACGGGGAGGCGTGGGGGGCCATCGCCACGTGGCTCGACGGGGAGATCCGGCGCGGGCCGACGCCGGAGGGGGGGCCGTCGCCATGAGCACCGCCTCCAGCCTGCTTCGATCCTTCTCGGGTCGAAGCCGTCCTGGAAGAGGTCAGAGGCGAGTGGCAACGCCTCCAGGCTCAGCAGGGGAGCCTCGATGAGGAGGAGTGGCGGTGGAAGCAGGAGGAGAGGACTCGGATCGAGCTCACGTCCCAGCTCCGCCGCGTGGAGCGGCTGGAGGAGGCGTGGCGCGGGCTCCGGGCCGACGAGGCCCTCCCCGTCACCGAAGATGGCCGCGTCGACATCACCGCCGTCCTGACCGCCGCCGGGCCAACGCCTCTGGCGCCGGCCGGTGGCTCGCGGGCGAGCCGCCGGGCATCCCACTGGCGCGCCGCCGGCCGGGCCTGCCGCGAGTGGCGGTCCGCCCGCAACGCCCGCGCCGAGGCCGAGCGGCGCCTCGCTGCCGCGCCCCGGGAGAAGGCGATCCGCGAGCAGCTCGACCGGCTCGCGAAGTTCGCCGACCACGTCGCCAACACCAGGAACGGACTGAGCGTGGACCTCCGCACCGCGCTCCTCGAGAGGCGATTCCGCCAGCCGCTCCAGGAGGTCATGACCGAGGCCCTGCGCGCTTACTCCCACCGGCCCGACCTGCGCGACGGAGCGAGCATCGCCGTCGAGAAGGGTGGACTCTCGTTGAAAGTCGTCGACCGGGTGAACGGCACCAGCACGGGGCTCGCCAGCTTCTCCCGCTCCCAGCTCGTCTCGTCGATGTTCGGTCTCCTCCTCGCCACCCACCTCGGCCACCCGCGGCTACCTACGGGTTTCATATGCCTCGACGATGTCACCGACGTGCTGGACATGGAGAACCTCGCCGTCGACGCCCTCACCCTCCGCAAGCTCGCATACGGCCCCCTCCGCCGGCAGGTGATCATGACCAGCCACCACCACGAGGCGACCGACCGTCTGGTGCCGCTGCTCCTCCCCCCCAAGGGCCGCAGCATGCGCATCATCGAGATGAGGTCGGACGGGGACCGTCCACGATCATGGCGGATCAGGGAGGAGCGCGCCGTCTACGCAGCCGGCCCACCCGGCACGCCCGGATGGCGATCCCCCCTCGGGCAGACGCTCAGGAACCCTGTCGTGCAGGAGCGTCCCACCCCGGCGTGATCCCGCCCCGGCGACGGCACTCCGCCCACGACCACGCCAGGGAGGGCCCCCACCACCACCACCACGGTGGACGGCGGATCTGAGGCGCCGCCTCTCAAAGCGCCGAAATCGTCCGCGACCTCCCCCACCCCGCCCGCAGACCCAGGGAGGGGCGGTGGGCGAGGGTCCCGCGCCGCAGCGCTTCGAGTCTGCGGGCGCGGATCCGGGCCTCGATCCGCGTCCACTCCGCCCACTCGGGCTCGCCGCCTCCCCCCGCGACGAAGAGCGCGCGCCGGGCGTCCTCGTCCGCGGCCTCCTCCCGCCAGGACCGCTCCAGGGCCGCGGCCAGGGCCCATTCCCGCGGGCCGTAGGGGGGAGTCAGGGCCGGGGGATCGGGCACGGGCTGGCCGCGCACCTGCGTCAGTCCCGCCCCGGCGAGCCAGTCCTCCAGGTCCCGGCCGGCGCGGTAGCGCCCGGCGCCGGTCGCCGCCGCGCCCCGGGCGATCGCCTCCTCCACCGCCGTCGCGCGGTCCACCAGGGTGGGCTCGTCCACCCACTCCCCCGCCACCCGGGCGACGTGGTCCGGCTCGATCCCCAGGATCCACGCCCCCGGACGGGCGATCCGGCGCATCTCCGCCAGGACCCTGCCGGGGTCCGACTGGTGTGCCAACAGGCACATGCACGCCACGCCGTCGTAGGAGGCACCCGATACCGCGTCCAGGGCCGCCGCGTCCCCCACCTGGAACCGCGGCCGCGCCTCCGCCCGGCGGAAGCGAGCCCGGGCCCGGGCGACCTGCTCGGGGTCGAGGTCGAACCCGTCCACGCGGCCCCCGGGGGAGGTCGCCGCGAGCAGCCACGCCGACAGCAGGCCCCGCCCGCACCCGAGGTCCGCCACCCGCTGGCGGAGCCGCGCGCCCACGTCCGCCGTGGCGAAGGCGACGAAGCCGGCCTCGCCGCCCCAGGCGGACCCCCGGAGCCCGTCGTCGGGGTGCGGCAGGGGGGGCACCGCGCTCCCCCCGGGGAGGCTCAGAAGGCCAGGCCCGCGCCGACGACGAAGGCGTGGGTGCGCTCGGAGATCTCGCCCCGCTGCGGCGCGCCGGTGTCCCCTCCCAGCTCCAGGGCGATGTCCCGGGACAGGAAGTCGTAGCCGGCGTCGATGAGCAGCCACTCCTCGGGGTGGAAGGCCACCCCCGCCCTCACGTGGTGGTTGGTCAGCCCCCCCACGGTGAAGGAGGCGGTGGCGTCGTAGCCGACGTGGGGCTCGACGAAGCCGCTGGGCACCAGGTAGCGCAGCCCCAGGCCGAAGCGCAGCCCGTGGAGCCAGTAGTTCTCGAAGGTCGCCGTGCGGGTGCCAGGCCCCTCGGTGGTGTCGGCCGTGGGTGCGGAGTACCGGAAGACCAGGACGTCCTGGGCGTGGTAGCCCAGGCGGGGGACCAGGTCCAGGCGCCCCCCGCCCGCCCTCAGGGGGATCCGCCCCAGGGCCTCGACGTACACGTTCCAGAGGTCGTCCCCGAAGGGCTCGGTGCCGCCGTCGGTCGTGGTCACCTCGGTCTCGGTGGTGTAGCCCGTCACGGTGAATCCCCCCCCGATCCCTACGTACTCCACGGGAAAAGCCTCCCCGTCGAAGCCGATGGACCTGGCCACGACCGCGGCGGAGCCGGTGGAGAGGAGGGTGTACTCGGTGCTGGCGGCGTCCAGGTCGTCCGGGGAGGGGGCGACGCAGTCGGTGGACACCGCGACGTCGCAGGGCGCCGAGCGGTAGGAGTAGTGGCCGATGGGGTACAGGAGCTGCACCCGCCCGTGCCGGGGCGGAGAGACCTTCGGGGCGGGGGCCGCGGCGGTGACGGCGGCCGTGGTGGGGCCCACCACGGGAGGGGCGGATGCGGCCACCGGCCTCGGCTCGGCGCCGGTCTCCGCGACGGCGGCCCGGACCGTGGAGGGCCCGGCACTCCCGGTCAGCGGGACGCTCCGGGACGCGGAGGTGCCGCTGATCAGGTCGACCGCCGTCACCGTGATGGAGGTCGCCGCCACCCCCTGGGGAGGCACGAGGACGGCGGCCCAGGTCCCCACGCCCAAAGCGCTGGAGTTCCGGACCTCGCCGGCGGTGACCAGCAGCCTCAGGTCCGCGGGCACGATCCGCCCCTCGGCGTCCCGGGCGTGCAACAGCACGTTGGCCGCCGTCAGGCCGTCCGCGGGCAGGGACTCCGGCATGATCGTCACGTCGATCCGCGCCACCGGTCCCGAGGGGACCGGAGGGGGGACCGGGGCCAGGACCGCCGGAGCCGACGGCGCGGGCGGCGCCTGGGGGGCGTCCACCGTTCCCCACACACCGCCCTCCCCTTGGGCATGGGCCGCCGCGGGCAGGAACAGGGCCCCGAGGGCGGCCAGGGCGAGCGGTCCAAGGGTACGGCGCCGGTCTCGATCATGGGCTCGAATCACGTGCCTGCCTCCCCCCCCGTACGTGGGCTCCGAGTTCGTCACAGGGCGACGCCGGCACTCAGGACGAAGGCGTGACTCCGTTCCCGCACCTCCCCCCGCTGCTCGTCCCCATCCCCGTCGCCGTCGGCATCGCTCCCGGGGAACTGGAAGCCGAAGGCCCGGGAGAGGAAGCGATAGGAAACGTCCACGAGCAGGGGCCCCCGGGGCCGGAAGGTCGCTCCCAGCTCCAACTGGTGGTCGCTCACCGCGCCCACCTGGAAGGAGACGGTCGCGTCGTAGGATCCGTGGGGTTCGAGCAAGCCGAAGGGGGCGCGGTAGCGCAGCCCCAGGCCGAACCGGAGGCCGTCGAGCCACGAGGTCTCGAACTGCCGCTGCCGCACCGGGGCCGGATCCCCCCCGCTCGCCTCGGCGGTGACCCATCGGAAGAGCAGCACGTCCTGGCCGTGGTAACCGATCCGCGGGAGCAGGTCGAGCTGCCCCCGCTCCCGGAGGAGCGGGATTCGCCCCCGGGCCTCCACGAAGACGTGCCACATCTGGTCTCCGAACGTCGCGGCGTCGCCCCCGGACGTGGTCACCTCGGTGTCGGTGCGATAGCCGTAGCTGGCGACGCCTCCGGCGATGGCGACGTACTCCACGGGGAACCACTCCGCGTCGATCCCGAAGGACAGGGGCGTGGAGGCGGCGATCTCGTTGGGCAGGACGTCGTAGGTCCCCGTCACCGGGTCCAGGTCGGACTCGTCGGGCTCGGCGCAGTCGGGGGCCGCCACGTCGTGGTCGCAGGGCGTGGAGCGGTAGGCGTAGTCCGCCACCATCCAGGACGCCGTCACGCGGGCCCGCCGCCCCCCCTCGGCCGCGATCGGCCGGCGGACCGCGGCGGTGGGCGTGGACCTCAGCACCGGCTCGGCCGCGGTGTCGGCCATGGGGGCCGGCAGCATCGCCTCCCGGGGCCCGGCCGCGGCGACCGGCTCCGGCGCGGGGGACGGGGGCGGCGGCGCGGCGAGGGCCAGGTACTTCTGGGCGCGGACCGCGCCGTCGGCGGTGCTGGCGAAGATCGTCACCGCCGGCCTCGGGGACTCGGAGGGAGCGGTGAAGGTGGCGGCATACCCCCCTTCGGGGCCCTGGCTGACCACCAGGGAACCCGCGCCGTTCAGTCCGATGGACAGGGGGATCCCGGCCACCGGCCTGCCCTTGGCGTCGACGAGCCGGGCGTCGATCCGGGCGGTGCTCCGGCCGTCCATGGGGAGGCTGGCGGGGTTCACCACCAGGTCGATCCGGGCCCCATCGGGGATCGTCGCCGCGGCGGTGCCTCCCGACGAGCCCGCCTCGCCCCAGGGACCGGTCCCGCCCGCGGGGGCGGGCTGGACGGGGGCCGAGGGCTGGGGCGCCGGTGCGGCGGGCTGGGGGGCGGGCGCGGGCGCGGCGGGGGTGACCGCGACGGGGGCGGGCGCGACCACACCCAGCAGGCGCCGGTCCCGCAGTCCTCCCCAGGCCCGCTGGAGGCGGACCTGCTCCACGCCCCCCGCCAGGGGGAAGACGAGGTCGGGGATCCGGGCCCGCGCCTGCCACACGGGGACCCGCGTCGCCAGCGCGCCCGAACGCACCTCGACCACGGCGAGCCCGGGGAGCAGCCCGGCGGAGAGGTCGAAGGAGGAGCGGCCGTGGGCGTCGGTGGGGGTGGGCGTGGCGACGGACCCGCCCCCCTGGAGCAGGCTGGCCTCCAGGGGAAGCCCCGAGACGGGCAGGCCGTACCGGTCGACAGCGACGATGGTGACGGTCTGCTTCCCGCCGACGACGACCTGGTCGTCCAGGGCCCAGCCCACCAGCGCGAAGGGAGGCCGCTGAGCCGCGGGGAAGGAGGCCACGCTGGAGAGCACGGTGCCGCCCGCGGGGACCGCCACCTGGGCGGTGTAGAGGCCACCCCCGGCGTCCTTGACCTTCAGGGGGCCAGCGGGGGTCCGCATCTCGACCCCGAGGCCGGGCACGGCGGCGCCGCCGGGGACGGTGATCCGCGCCGACACCTTCGCCGAGCTGGAGGGGGCCGGCTGAGGGGGGACGGTCTCCAGGGACAGCCCCTGGGGGAGGGCGGGGACGGCCTCGAAGGTCACGACGTCCTTGCTGGTCTGCTCTTCGCCGACGAGGGTGGCGGTGATCGTCGCCTTGACCGGTGTCTTCACCGGGGCGAGGGTCAGGGTGGCGGAATAGAGCCCGTTGCCCTCGTCCCGGACGTTGGCGACCTCGCCCCTGTCGCAGGCGATCTGGACCTTCTCCCCCGCCGAGGGGCGCCCGGCGACCCCTACCACCAGCACGCGGATGGGGATCGCGGTGGCCCCATCGGCGGGCATCCACGCCGCCGGCTGGCCGATCTTGATGCGCCCGAACGGCGGGACCTGGAGGTCGATGACCGAGTCGTTCCGGGCGCCCGCGGCGTCGACCAGGGAGAGCTTGCCCGAGCGCGTCCCCGGGGGCACCGAGATGGGCACCCGCGCCATGCCGTCGGGTCCCGCCACCGCCGGCCCGAACACCTGCCCGCCCACCTCGATGTTCACGGTCGAACCCGGCCGCCCCGTGTTCACGGGATAGGCCACCTTCCCCACGAGGGGGAGGGCGAAGAAGCCGAGGGTGCTCTCGGGGTTGCGGGTGTCGGTGAACGAGAGCACCGCGACGTGGGGGAAGTTCACCGCTGCGGGGGTGTAGACCGCCTCGAAGCCACCGCCGCCCACGGAACGGATGGGCCCCACGCTGCCGCTGTTGGCCGTCACCAGGGGCTCGATGCCGTCCAGCACCTGCCCGTCCCGCCCCTTGACCGTGAACCGGAGCAGGGTGGTGGCGCCGGGGTCCAACACCACCTGGGGAGGGTTGGCGGTCACCTCGAACGTCCCGGTGGGTGGGGGCACGAGGTCCAGGGTGAATGCGCGCTCGACGGTCTTCTTGCCCGCCTTGACGGTCACCTTCAGCGCCACCGACCGGGGGCGGCTCGCGAGGGGAGGCGTGTACTCGAAGCTCCAGATCCCCGGGCCGATCCGGGTCCCCCTGGCGTCCACCCGCCCTTCAGCCGGGTTGAAACGGAAGGTGGGCTCCGCCGGGAAGCCCCCCGTCTCGTCGGTGACCACGAAGGCCAGGACCTGGGGCGACCCGTCCGCGGTGATGGGCCCCGGGGGGAGCAGGTCCAGCGAGCCCGGCAGCTCGAGCTGGATGGCTCCAGGGACCTGCGCGCCCGACACCTGGGGGAACGTGACGCCCAGCACCCCCACCGCCACGAGGGCGGCGTAGATGCCCAGCCCGTGTACGGCGCCGCGAATCCTCATCGTCCGTCTCCGCATCCGTCGTCCCACCGCGCCGCGCGCGCCTCTGCCCGGAGCCCGAAGCGGGCCCCGGAGCCCTGCCCGGCGTCCCCGCCCCCCCGGGGGGGACCCTCGGGTGAAGCGGCGGGTCGCATGACAGCACGCGCCGGAAGTGCTGTCAACGCGCGGGGATCCGTCCCCGATCTCCCGCGCCCCGGCCCGCCGGGAGGAGGAGGGCCCGCCGGTCAGGAACCGGGTCCCGCCGCGTTGCGGGCACGCGCCGATGGGCGAATAATCCGGTGGGTGGGGCGATGGGGGCGGCTACCATGTCCCAGGTTCTGTCCACCCGGGACGGGGCACGCCCACGAGGCCATGCCGGAACCGCTCGACGTCCTCCTCTTCCACGCCCACTTCCTGCACGCCGACGCCGTCGAGGGGCGGGTCATGCGGCCCTACCCGCCCCTCGGCCCGCGCTACGTCGCCTCGTGGCTCAAGGAGAGGGGATCGACCGTCGGCTGGTTCGACAGCACCTTCAAGCGGGAGGTCTCCCACTTCGAGATCGAGCTGAGCCGTCACCGGCCCCGGGTCGTGGGGGTCCACGCCCACATCTCGGCGCGGGCCAGGGCGGTCGAGATGATCGCGTGCGCACGGCGCTTCGGGGCCACCATCATCGCCGGGGGACCGGACGCGACGCGCAACCCCTCGTTCTACCTGGAGAATGGCGTTGACATCGCCGTAAGGGGCGAGGGAGAGATCACCGCCGGCGAGGTGGTGTCGATCCTGCGCGCCTCGGCGTGGCGGTTCCGCCCCGAACGGTTCGAGAGGCTCCCGGGGATCTCCCTGCGGATCGGCGGGCGGCGGGTGGACAACCCCGACGGCCCCAGGGTCGAGGACCTGGACCGCCTCCCCTGGCCCCTCCGTCCCGTCGAGCAGATGCGGGCCTACCACGAGGAGTGGCGGGCCGCCCACGGCTACACGGCGGCGGCTCTGTGCACGTCCCGGGGCGTGCCCGGCGCGCCCGGATACCGCCGGAGGTCGCCCCGCCGTGTCGTCGACGAGCTGGAGTTCCTGAAGGAGACCTTCCACCCCGAGAGGGTGCGGGTCTTCGATGCCGTGTACACCGCGGACCCCGAGTGGCACCGCGACTGCGCCGAGGACCTGGGGGCCCGTCGACTGCGCCTGCCTTTCAACTGCCTCGGCCGCCCCCGGGACCTCACCCGCGACGTGGTGGCATCCCTCGCCGCCCAGGGCTGCTACCGGGTCGCCCTGGACGTGCCCAGCGGGTCCCGGCGGATCCTGAGGCGGCGGGAGGCGGGCTTCGGGGTGGACGACGTGTACGCCGCGGCCCGCCACCTGCGGGAGGCGGGGATCGCCCTGGCCCTGTTCATCCACCTCGGCCTGCCCGGCGAGACCAAGGACGACGTGAGGGCGACCCTGGAGATGGTGGAGGTCCTGGATCCGGCGGTGTTCGGGGTCTCGGTGACCGACCCCCTGGTCGCGGCGGCGGTCCCCGGCATGATCTCGCTCTCGGACCCCGATCCCGGGGGCCGCGGGCCGAGGTACGGAGCGGAGTTCTACCGGTGGGCGCTGCGCCTGCTCACCGCGAGGATGATCTTGCGCCGGGGGCACTCGGAGGGGCGCGGGGCCCTCTCGATGTGGAGGGAGGCGGTCTCGGTGCCGCTGTACCGAACCGCGTTCCGCGTGTATCTTCCCCGCCTCCCCGAGCTGCTGCGACGCGACGGCTCGTGAGGCGAGGAGCGGAGTGAGGCGAATGGCGGCGACGACGGAGATCCCCCCCACCGCCCAGGCGTTCGACAGCTCGGCGCCCACCTACGACGCCGAGTTCACGCACCAGGCGGTGCCGCTGCTGCTCCGGGAACTGGTCTGGCGGGAGTGCGACCGCGTGTTCCCGAGGCGGGCCCGCCTGCTGGACGTCGGCTGCGGCACGGGGGAGGACGCCGTCTACTACGCCGATCGCCACTGCACCGTCACCGGGATCGACGCCTCCCGGGAGATGATCAAGGAGGCCAAGGGCAAGCTCCGGCGGATGCGGATCGACAAGTCGAAGGTCGACCTGCAGGATCTGCCCGTGGACCGGCTGGCCGAGCTCCAGCCCGTGGGTCCCTTCGACGCCGCCCTGGCGAACTTCGGCGTCCTGAACTGCGTCGCCGACCTGAACGGCTTCGGCCGGGACCTCTCCGCCTTGCTGGCTCCGGGCGCGCCATTCGTCGCCGTGATCGCCGGGCTCTCCCACATCCCCACCGAGCTGGACCTCATCCGGCGAGGGCGTTTCTCGCGGGTGCTGGAGCGGGTGCGCCATCCGGAGATGGAGGTCCCGGTCAAGGAGGTGCCGGTGCCGGTCCATTGCTGGCGGACGACCCAGGTGGAGACGGCCCTCGCCTCGTGGTTCACCCTGGAGCGATGCCGCGGGCTGGGGATCCTGATCCCGCCCCCCCACCTGTCGGGGTTCTACCGCCGTCACCACCGGCTCTTCCTGGCCCTGGAGCGCTGGGAGCAGCGGGCGGGCCACCTCCCGCTGGTCCGGGACCTCGGGGAGCACGTCCTGATGGTGTTCCGGCGCAATCCCTGAGCGGGCGCGGCGGGGGCTCCGGACAGGTCGAGTTCCCTCACCCCCCTCGGGAGCGGTCCATGCAGGGAAGACACGTCGTCGCCATCGACCAGGGCACCACCGGGACGACGGTCCTGGTTCTCGACGAGGGCCTCGAGGTCCTGGCCCGGGTGAACCGCGAGCACCCTCAGGTCTATCCGCGGCCCGGTTGGGTCGAACACGATCCCGAGGCGATCTGGGCCTCGACGCTGGAGACCCTCGAGCGGGCGCTGGCCGATGCCGGGGCGGGCCCCGGGGACGTCGCCGCGGTGGGGATCACCAACCAGCGGGAGACGACGGTCCTGTGGGAGCGGGCGACGGGACGGCCGGTCCACAACGCCATCGTCTGGCAGTGCCGCCGCACCGCCGACCGGTGCGCCGAGATGAAGGCCCGCGGCCTGGAACCCCTGTTCCGGGAGAGGACCGGGCTGGTGCTGGACCCCTACTTCTCCGGCACCAAGATCGCGTGGATCCTGGACCAGGATCCCGCCCTCCGGCGCCGCGCCGAGGCCGGCGAGCTGGCATTCGGCACCGTGGACAGCTTCCTGCTGTGGCGCCTGACGGGGGGCCGCGTCCACGCCACGGACGCCAGCAACGCCTCCCGCACCCTGCTCATGGACCTCCGCCGGCTGGACTGGGACGACGAGCTGCTCGCCCACGTCGGGGTGCCTCGGGCGGTCCTCCCGGCGATCCGGGGCAACGCCGAGGTGCTGGGCGAGGTGGCCCCGGGCCTGCCGCTGCGCGCCGGGACCCCGGTCGCGGGGATGGCGGGGGACCAGCAGGCGGCCCTCTTCGGCCAGCTCTGCTTGAGGCCGGGTGACGCCAAGTGCACCTTCGGCACCGGGGCCTTCCTGCTGATGAACACCGGGCCCGAGCCGGTGCCGTCCCGGTCGGGGCTGTTGACCACGGTGGGCTGGAAGGTCGGCGGCCGGGTCACCTACGCCCTGGAGGGAAGCGCCTTCATCGCCGGAGCCGCCGTGCAGTGGCTGCGGGACGGCCTGGGGATCATCCGGAGTGCCGCCGAGGTCGAGGCCCTGGCGCGGTCGGTGCCGGACTCGGGGGGGGTGACCTTCGTGCCCGCCCTCACCGGCCTCGGCGCTCCCCATTGGAGGCCGGAGGCTCGGGGGGTCATCGCCGGCATCGACCGAGGGGTGACCGCGGGGCACCTGGCCCGGGCGGCCCTGGAGGGGATCGCGCTCCAGAACACCGACGTGCTGGACGCCATGCGCGCCGACTCGGGCCGCGCCCTGACCGCCCTGAGGGTGGACGGCGGGGCCGCCGCCAACGACCTGCTCATGCAGTACCAGGCCGACGTGCTGGAGGCGCGGGTGGTGCGGCCCCGGATGCTGGAGACCACGGCCCTTGGGTCCGCCCTGATGGCGGGCCTCGCCGTGGGGATCTGGCAGGACCAGGAGGCCCTGGCGGGCGCCTGGAAGGCGGACAGGACCTTCGAGCCCCGGATGACCGCCGGCGAGGTCCGCGCCCACCGCGCGCGCTGGTCCGCCGCGGTGGCGAAGGCGTGAGGGCCCTCCTCCCGCCCGGGGTCCGAGGTGGACGCAGGGGGAGGGTCAAGGCCGGCGCCGACCCTATGGGCTCCGGTCTCCCGCCGGACCCGCCGTGACGCGGGGAGCCGGTCGGGAGGAGCCACGGCCCGGGGCAATCCGCGGGCCCACGGCGCGGGCGATCATCCTCCTGGCCCTCGCCCTGGTGTTCCACGCCTTGTGGTGGCACCCCGCGGTCTGGCCCCTGAAGCTGCTGGTGGTGCTGCTCCACGAGGGGGGCCACGCCTTGGCGACCCTGGTCACCGGCGGGCGGGTCGTGGAGCTGGGCATCGACCCCGGCCAGGGGGGACACACCCTCTCCCAGGGCGGGAGCCGGTTCCTGGTGCTCAACGGGGGCTATCTGGGCTCCCTCCTCGCCGGCGCGGCGCTGCTCTCGGCGTCCCGGACGGGGCCGGGGGCCCGACGAGCGTCGGCGTTTCTGGGGGCGGCGATCCTGGTGGCGGCAGGGATCTGGGTGCCCCTCATGTCGTTCGCTTTCGTCTTCTGCGTCGTGGCGGGGGGCGCCTTGTTGGGACTGGCTCTCCGGCTGCCCGCGGCGGCCGCGGCGTGGTCGCTGCGAGCGGTGGGGGTCTTCTCGGTGCTGTACGCCTTCACCGACATCCGTGACGACGTCTTCGGCGCCCCGCCTGGGGCGGTGACCGACGCGACGATGCTCGCCGCCTTCACCGGGATCCCAGCCCCCTTCTGGGGCGTCGCCTGGCTGGGAGCGGGAGCGGCGGTCCTGTGGAGGATGCGTCGCTCGCTGGTGTGATGGGGAGGGGGGGGCGGCGGGGGGAAGCTCCGGCGGGACTGGGGTGTTCGCGTCGCGACGCGCGGGGGCCGGCGGGGGGCGGGCGGCCTCCCGCGAGCCCCCGCCGCAGCTCCAAACTACCCCCCCACCCTAGAAAGGGGCGGGGGGTGGGAGGAGGGACGACTGTAGAACGAGCATTTCCTATACGCTGGCCGCCCAGAGCTCCGGGCCTTCCCGCCCTTTCCTCTGCGTTCTCTGCGGGCCCTGGACGGGCCACTCTGCGCGGGCGAACCAAGGACGGCGAGCCATCCACGGCCGCCGGCAGTCTTCACGAACCGCCCTGGGTGGCAACCGGATAGGCACAGAACGGCCCACCCGCAGGAGGCGTGCGGGATCCCCCCGTCACCCCCACGCCCCCCATCACCCCCTCCCCGCCAGCTCCCGCGCCAGTCCCAGCGCCTCCTCGCGGCTCCCCACCCGGCCGTCGAGCTGCGCCTCTCGGACGGCGCCCAGGATCCTCCCCACCTCAGGCCCCGGCTCCACCCCCAGCGCCAGCACGTCACGCCCCAGCACCAGCGGCGCCAGCGGCCGCGTCGCGCCCAGCGCCCGGGCCCGCTCCGCGAGCCAATCCCCCGCCGGGAACCGCCCCTCCCGAGCCTCGGGCGTCCCCCGGCCCAGGTGGTCCGCCCGGGCGAGCCGGATCAGCGACTCCAGGTCGACCCTCTCCACCAGGCGCCTCACCGCCCCGTCCGAGACCGCCGCCGCGGCCATGAGCTGGGCCGGCCGCAAGTGCTCCCGCACCAGCGCCTCCACCGCGTCCGCCAAGGGCCCGCGCCGTCCGTGCCGCTCCAGGAAGGCCCGCGCCATCCGCGCCCCCCGCGTGTCGTGCTCGGGACTCCGCACCCGACCGTCGAAGCCCATGAACGTGGTCTTCGGCTTCGCCACGTCGTGGAGCAGCGCCGCCAGCATCACGGGGAGGTCCCGGTCCGGATCCCCGGTGCGGGCCTTCGCCGCCTCGTCCACCACCATGAGCGTGTGCGTCCACACGTCTCCCTCGGGGTGGAACCGCGGGTCCTGGGGCACGCCGACCATCTCCGTCAGCTCCGGGAAGACCCGGCCGAGGCCGATCCTCGGGATCCACGCGAGCCCCAAGGAAGGCCGCCGCGCCTCCAGCAGCAGCCGAGACAGCTCGCTCCAGATCCGTTCCCCGGCAGCCCGGCCCACGTCGGCCTGCCGGCACAGGGAGATCGCCTCCTTCGTGGGGGTGAACCCCAGCGTCCCCGCGAACCGCATCACCCGCAGCGGCCGGAGGGGATCGTCCAGGAACGCCCGCGACACCGGTCGCAGCCGGTAGCCGGCGAGGTCGTCCACGCCGCCGACGAGGTCCAGCAGCTCCCCCGTGAGGGGATCGGCGAGAAGGGCGTTGACCGTCAGGTCCCGTCGGGCACACGCGCCTCGGAGCACCTCCGGGGCCGCCGACTCCCCTCCCCAGGCGACGTCCACCAGCCCGGGGCCGGACCCGACCCGCCACACCGGATACTGGCGGCCCGCCAGCACCACCTTGCCGAAGCGGCGCAGCAGCCCCCCCAGCCTCTCGGGCGCCAGCCCGAACACCTCGACGTCGGCGTCGGTGACGAGGCGCCCCAGGAGCCGATCCCGCACCGAGCCCCCGGCGAGGAAGGCCCTTCCCCCCTCGCGGGCGACCGCGGCGGCGATGCGGCGGGACAGGGCGAGGGAGGGAGTGTCCACAGGAACACGATGGGGGGCGGGCGCGGTCCTGAGAAGGGGGGGACAGCGGTCCCGTCGGCGATCCCCAGGCCCGGGGCCCGGAGGGCCACCCGGCCGGACAGCACCGCCCCTACGCCCGGGTACGCGGTGCGCCATGCCATCGTCGTCACTACAGAAGAGGGTGGACTCGGTGCCCGCGCCCCGGGTGACCCCGGTCAGACTCGGGTTTCGCGCTTCCGGGCCGTCGCGAGGTCCAGGACGGGCCGAGCCCCGGCAAGGAGCAGGGCCGGATTTCGCGGGAGGTGTGGTGGACCCA
>JAKLKC010000057.1:0-1231 GCA_023150875.1 Myxococcota bacterium
CCGTGGCTCCATTGAAGCCTGCGTCGTCCCGGTGCGGTACGCGTTCAGCGCGGCGACCTTCCACGGCTGAACGGCCGTGGCTCCACTGAAGCGAGGAGGGGATCGACTACGGCGGCCGGGTGACGCCCCGCCTTCCACGGCTGAACGGCCGTGGCTCCATTGAAGCGATCTGCCGATGGTTCCCCGCGACGGGACGCTCACGATCCCTTCCACGGCTGAACGGCCGTGGCTCCATTGAAGCGAGGGGCTGGACGGGGGCGGGAAGACGGGCCTGCTCGCCCTTCCACGGCTGAACGGCCGTGGCTCCATTGAAGCGGGCGCCGCCGGAATCGTCATCGCCCCCAGGTAGGTACCTTCCACGGCTGAACGGCCGTGGCTCCATTGAAGCGACGGTCAAGCGGTTTGCGCAAGGTCCGCGATCTTTTCCTTCCACGGCTGAACGGCCGTGGCTCCATTGAAGCGCGCTGGCCTCGGCGCCCTGGAGCTCCCCGGCCAGCCTTCCACGGCTGAACGGCCGTGGCTCCATTGAAGCCCTTCTCCCTGCTGAGGCCCCGTGCTCCCGGTCGTCCGGCCTTCCACGGCTGAACGGCCGTGGCTCCATTGAAGCACCACCCCGTACCGGTGCCGGGCCCGGCACTGGAAGGCCTTCCACGGCTGAACGGCCGTGGCTCCATTGAAGCCGGCCGGCCCTACAGCGGGACCGTGCCGCGGCGCCGCCCTTCCACGGCTGAACGGCCGTGGCTCCATTGAAGCGTCGTCAGGAGGGTCGGGAGGGTCGCGACGGCGCCGCCTTCCACGGCTGAACGGCCGTGGCTCCATTGAAGCCCCCGCTCCGCGTGGAACCGCTCACCCCCGGCGAGCCCTTCCACGGCTGAACGGCCGTGGCTCCATTGAAGCTCGTCCTGGGCGACGGCCCGGCCCAGGCGCAGCGCGTCCCTTCCACGGCTGAACGGCCGTGGCTCCATTGAAGCAGGATCTGCCCGCACGCCGTGCACAGGCGCGTCCAGGCCCTTCCACGGCTGAACGGCCGTGGCTCCATTGAAGCAGCAGCTCCTGGAAACCCACCGCCTCAACCACGGTCTCGCCTTCCACGGCTGAACGGCCGTGGCTCCATTGAAGCTGCCCCCGCTGCGCGCATCGCCGGTCGGTGGCGACGCCTTCCACGGCTGAACGGCCGTGGCTCCATTGAAGCTCGTCCTGGGCGACGGCCCGGCCCAGGCGCAGCGCGTCC
>JAKLKC010000057.1:1241-39873 GCA_023150875.1 Myxococcota bacterium
TCGATGGTCGGCTCCCGTTGCCGGCCGCCTTCCACGGCTGAACGGCCGTGGCTCCATTGAAGCAGGCGCGAGGGGACACCGGCGGGGTTGAGGATGACCTCCCTTCCACGGCTGAACGGCCGTGGCTCCATTGAAGCTGGTTCTTCTCGGCGCTGCGGGTGGCGCTGGCCCCGGCCTTCCACGGCTGAACGGCCGTGGCTCCATTGAAGCTTGCGTGGGCGGACCTGCTCAAGGAACGAAAGGAGCTCCTTCCACGGCTGAACGGCCGTGGCTCCATTGAAGCCTGGACGCCGCGCACCCGACCCAGGAAGGTACGGGTCTGCCTTCCACGGCTGAACGGCCGTGCGGAACGTGTCAACAGATTGAGACACTCGGAAGGTGGAGTTTACTGACCCCCAGCCGGTTCAAGGCAGTTCACCCGTGCGTTCGCGCCGTCGGGCCCTTCCACCGGTTCTGGCCCGCCGGCGGCGCCGGCTTGTGCAGCGGATCGGCCCCCTCGATCAACCTCGGACGGGCTCGATGTCGCATTCCGTCCCGACGCTCGGGCGAGGCGCTCGCGCGTGTCCGCACAGGAGTGGAGTCGGTGAACACGAACAACCCGGGAGCCGCCGATCACCAATTCGAGGCCGTCGAGCTCGCCCAGGGTGCCGCGCCGTGCCGACGGTGGGATCCGGGGGCGTGGCTTCCCAGCGCCACCCGGGAGGCGGTGCGGCCGCGTGACGGGGGGCGGCGGGGAAGCCTTGCCGCCATGGGCTCGCCCGGGCCTCGGTGTCGATCGGTCCAGCACCCGTCGAGGCGGGCGCCCGCGGGCGGTGCCCGTGGGGGATGGGAGCGGGGCCCCGCGGCTGCTATCCTTCGTGGGCCTTCCGGCCAGTCCACACGCCCGCGCGTCGCGTGGGGGGAGTTGAGCGATGCCGACGGACGACCCCCAAGGGCAGGCGACCGCCCGCGGCGCCACGCGGCAAGGGATCCCCGTCGGTACCGAGCAGGGGAGGGCGGAGAACGAGGGGGTGGCGCAAGTGGCCGCGGGCACAGGCGCCCGGCCCGGAGGGTCGTCGGGGTCCCGGACTCCGGTGGCGCAGACGACGATGGTCTCCGCGGCCTCGCTCGAGGGAGGCGTGCCGGTGACCGGGGATCCCGGGGAGCCGGGGCTTGGGGGGGAGGATCGGGCCCCCCCGGCGGCCGTGGTCGCCGTGTCCGACCCCACCACGGCCCGTTCCGCGCCGCTCCCGCCGTCCGGGGACGCCCTGGGGAACTACCTGGATCTGGGGCCTCTCGGCCAGGGGGGGATGGGGGAGGTCCGACGGGTCTGGGACGCCACCCTGGGCCGCACGCTGGCGCTGAAGGTCATCCACCCGGGGCTGATCGGCCGCGCCCGCGCCCGGGAGCGCTTCCGCGGCGAGGCGCGGGCCACGGCGCAGCTCCAGCACCCCGGCATTGTGCCGATCCACGAGATGGGGACGCTCCCCGACGGGCGCCCCTACTACACCATGAAGGAGGTGCAGGGGCGGACGCTCCAGGAGCTCATCCGCGAGGCCCATGGCGCCTCGGAGTCGGAGTTGGAGACGGGCGAGGGCGACCCCGCGAGGGTCCGGCGCCTGGTCGAGGTCTTCTGCCGGGTCTGCGAGGCGGTGGCTTACGCCCATGCCCGGGGTGTCATCCACCGGGACCTGAAGCCGGAGAACGTGATGGTGGGGGACTTCGGCGAGGTGCTGGTGCTGGACTGGGGTCTCGCCAAGGTGCTCGCCGGGGGCGAGGACGCTGCGTGGGGAGGCGAGGACCCACCGCCGCGGGAGGCCGAACGGGACGACAGTCTGACGCGGCCGGGTTCGGTCCAGGGAACACCCGCCTACATGTCGCCGGAGCAGGCCCGCGGCGAGACCCACCGCGTAGGGACGGCGTCGGACGTGTACGCCCTCGGGTGCGTCCTGTACCAGGTGTTGTCCGGGCAGGCACCCTACTCGGGGGCCAGCGCGTGGGCCGTGCTGGTCCAGGTCAACATGGGTCCGCCGCCTCCTGTGGCCGAGGTCGCCTCCCGGACGGGTGCTCCCCCCGTCCCCGAGGAGCTGCAGCGGATCGTGGCCCGGGCCCTGGACCGGGATCCCGACCGGCGCCATCCGGACGCGGGGGCCCTCGCCCGGGAGGTGGCCGCCTGGTTGGACGGCGCCCTGAAGCGCGAGGCGGCCCTGGCGTTGGTCGCCCGGGCGGACGCCCTGGCCCCCGAGGTCCGGCGCCTGAGGGAGCGGGTCGCCGGGCTGAGGGCCGAGGCGGGTCGGCTCCTCGATGGCGTCCATCCCGGCGCCCCCCTGGACCGGAAGCGGCCCGCGTGGCGGCTCCAGGACGAGGCGGCTCGGTTGAGCCGGGAGGCCAACGTCCGCGAGGTGGAGTACCTCCAGACGCTGCGGGCGGCCCTGGTGCAGGTGGAGGACCTGCCCCTGGCCCACGACCGGCTCGCCGACCTCTATCGGGCGCGGCTGGAGGCGGCGGAGTCCGCCCGGGACGAGGTCGCGGCGGCGGAGAGCGAAGCACTGCTGCGCGCCCACGACCGGGGGCGCCACGCTCCCTGGCTGCGTGGCGACGGGGCGCTGACGCTGGTGACCGACCCCCCGGCCGAGGTGGTCCTGGAGCGCTACGTCGAGCAGGACCGCCGGCTGGTCCCGGTTGCGGAGCGCGTGTTGGGCCGGACGCCGTTCCACGCCGTCGCCGTGCCACGGGGGAGCTACCGCCTCAGGCTGCGCGCCGAGGGTCGGGCCGAGGTGCTGTACCCCGTCCTCATCGGTCGGGGCGAGCACTGGGACGGCGTACCCCCGGGTGGGACCGAGCCGTGGCCCGTGGCGCTCCCCTCCCCGGGAGATCTGGGTCCTGACGAGGTCTACGTCCCCGCCGGGTGGATGGTGTCGGGGGGAGATCACAGCGCCAAGGGCGCGCTCCCGCACCGGCGGCTGTGGGTCGACGCCCTCGTCGCCGAGCGCTTCCCCGTGACCGTGGGCCGCTACATCGAGTTCCTGAACGACCTGGTCGCTACGGGCCACGAGGAGGAGGCGCTCCGGGTCGCCCCCCGGGAGAGGGGCGCGGGGGGGGCGGAGGGAGTCCTGATCTTCGGGCGGGACGGGTGTGGCCGGTTCGTGATCCAGTCCGACGCGGATGGAGATCTCTGGCGGCCGGACTGGGCGATGACCATGGTCGGTCACGGGTCCGCGACCGCCTACGCGCGCTGGTGGGCGGCGCGGAGGGGGATGCCGTGTCGACTGCCCGGGGAACTGGAGTGGGAGAAGGTCGCCCGCGGCGCGGACGGCCGCTTCTTCCCGTGGGGGGACTTCTTCGACGCGACCTGGTGCCTCACCCACGACACCGAGGCGGGCGGACGCATGCAACTGACCGTGGACGCCTTCCCGACCGACGAGAGCCCCTACGGGGTCCGAGGCATGGGGGGCAACGTCCGCGACTGGTGCGCGGAAGCGTACTCCCGGTCCGGCCCTCCGGTGGCGGGCGAGCGGGTCGTGCCACCCCCGGCGGGTGGGGACGGGCTCCCCACCGGGACGATCCGGACGGTGCGTGGCGGTGCCTGGGGAGGGACGGAGCTCTCCAGCCGCGCCGCGAACCGCAACGGTTTCGCGGGAGACCAGAACTACCCCGTGTTCGGCTTCCGGCTCGTCCGGTCGTTCCCCTGAACCCTGCCCGTCAGTTCGCGTTGCCCGGGACCACCACGATGATCTGGAGCTGGTCCAGGAGGGTCACGCCGTCGCCGATGACGTTCAGGTCCAGGTGGAAGAGCTGGTCCTCGGTGGTGGCGGCCATCACGCCGGCGAAGGAGAGGTTGAAGGAGATGGAGGTGCCGGTGGGTACGTCGGGGTAGCCCTCCGCGGGGGAGATCCCGGTCACGAAGCCGTAGGAGTCGCCGGGGACCTCCAGGGTGACGTCGAAGACGCCGGTGGCGGCCAGGCTCGTGATGCCCTCCACCACCGAGCTGACCACGCCGACGTCGGTGCCGGTGAAGCCCAGGGGCTCCTCCGCCAGGCCGTCGCCGTCGAGGTCGGCGAAGGACTCGGTCTCGTAGAGGAGGTTCATGGCGCCGGGGAGGAAGTCGGCGTAGGCGTCCACCTCGATGGCGATGAGCTTGGCGCCCGCGGCGTTGATGGCGTCGGCGGTGGCGGAGCCGCTCGCCGGGCTGGAGCAGACGGCCGGCGTGCCGTAGCCCTCCTCGGGGTCCCGCCACTCGTTGTCGCCCGCGATCACGATGATGGGCAGGCTGTAGGGGCGGAAGCCCGCGCCGCCGCCGTCGCCACCGTCGGGGGTGGTGGGGTCGTAGACCCCCGGCACCGCGCCGGCGAAGGCGTCGAAGGGGGAGGGGATGAAGGGCTTGACGTCGTCCTGGCTGTCGTAGGCGTCGTTGCAGTTCTGGTCGTAGCCCTCCCCGGTCACCGCCTGGTACACCGCCTCCATGGACGACTCGGGACCGTCGCTGCCCCCGGCCGCGCCGAGGCTCGACAGGGCCGCCTGGATCAGGCCCGTGTCCGTGGTCACCTGCTGCTCCAAGTAGAAGGGCAGGTCGGTCCCGGCGCCGAAGCCCTGGTCGTTGTAGTCCCGGAACTGGGTCACCGAGAAGGCGACGTTGGGGATCGAGGCGCTGACCTGCGAGACGATGTTGACGAAGTTCGACGACATCGCCGACACCGTCGAGCCCATGGAGCAGGTGGTGTCCAGCACGAACACCACGTCCGCCACGTTGATGTCGGTCGTGAACGTAAACTGCTCCTCCACGGTGGAGCGCTCCTCCACGATCACGTAGATCCCGTCCGGCCAGTCGTTGGGGTTGTTGGGGTTCGATCCGCCCACCATCTCGGCGCCGTCGGTGTAGCCGTCGCCGTCGGAGTCGGCGTTGTAGGGATCCGTCTCGTCGCCCCCGTTGCCCGGCACCCCATCCGAGCCCCGCAGCTCGTCGTAGTCGGGGAGCCCGTCCCCGTCGGCGTCGGGGTCGATGGCGTCGTGCAAGCCGTCGCCGTCCAGGTCCCGGGGGGGGCACCCGGCGCAGTCCAGGTGGGCCTCGTCCCGGTCCGAGATCCCGTCCCCGTCGGAGTCGTCGTCCAGGTAGTCCGGCGTGCCGTCGCCGTCGGTGTCCCGGGGCTCGGGGTCGAAGGCGCCGATCCCCGCCTCGTACACGTCGTCGATGCCGTCGCCGTCGGAGTCGGTGTCCATGTAGTCGGCCCGGCCGTCGTGGTCCGAGTCCCGGGCGGACGTCGGGTTGCCCCCGATCTCCACCACGTCCGTCAGGCCGTCGCCGTCGTTGTCCAGGTCCGCGGGGTCGTAGACGCCGTCGCCGTCGGTGTCGGTGGGGTGGTCCGGGTCCATGCCCGCCTCGACCCGGTCCGTCACCCCGTTGTTGTCGCTGTCGGTGTCCAGGAAGTCCGGCGTGCCGTCCTCGTCGCTGTCGAAGGGCAGCGTCAGCACGTCCTCGTCGCCGGCCTCGATCTGGTCGGGGATGTCGTCCCCGTCCGAGTCGGGGTCCTCGTAGTTCGGGGCGCCGTCGCCGTCGTTGTCGATGAGCCCCTCGTGGGCGTCGATGATCAGGTCGCCGTCGGTGTCCTCGTAGATCACCCCGTCCTGGTTGCCGATGCCGTCGTCGACGGGGTCCTGGGACTGGGTGCATCCCGCGGCGGCCAGGGCCAGGATCGCGGCGAGGGCGGGGCTGAGGCGGGGAGACAGCGGGTTCGGGGACATGGGTTCCTCCCACGCGGGGGTGGACCGGCGTGGCTCCGCGGGCACGGTGGCGACAGATTGACGCGTTCCCTCGCCGTTGCCAAGCCCCAGGATGGCCGCGGCGCCAGCCGGGGGACCGCCCTCCGCGCCCCGGACGGGCTCCGGTCCCTTCAACTCCCCCGGGGAAGCGCCAAAGAACGCTCCAGGTCGGCGGGGTCCACCGGCTTGGTCAGGTGCTCGTCGAAGCCCACCTCGCGGGATCGCCGGCGGTCCTCCTCCTGGCCGTATCCCGAGACCGCCACCAGCTTCATCCCGGCGCAGGCGGGGTCCCGCCGCAGGGCGCGGGCGACGGCGTAGCCGTCCATCCCCGGCAGGCCGATGTCGCACAGCACCACGTCCGGGCGGAAGCGCCGGGCCGCCTCGACCCCCTCCGGACCCGTGTGGGCCACCTCCACCCGGTGGCCGTCCAGCTCCAGGAGGGTCCGGAGGGTGTAGGCCGCGTCCGCCTGGTCCTCCACCACCAGCACCCGCCGGGGGGGTGACGGCCCGGGGAGGGGCTCCTCCTCCGCCGCGGCCCGGGCCCGGGGCGCCTCGGCCAGCGGCAGTCCGAAGGTGAACTCCGCGCCCTTCCCCAGCCCCTCGCTGGACGCCCCCACCCAGCCCCCGTGCAGCTCCACCATCCCCTTCACCAGCGCCAGCCCGAGGCCCAGTCCCCCTCGGCTCCGGTCCAGGCTGCGGTCCGCCTGGGTGAAGGTGGTGAACACCTCGGGCAGCAGCGTCGACTCGATGCCGATCCCGGTGTCCCGGACCCCCACCCGCACCCGCCGCTCCCCCTCGTCCCTCCGGAGCCAAACGAGGATCCTCCCCCCCGGGTCCGTGAACTTGACGGCGTTGTGGACGAGGTTGTCCAGGACCTGGGCCAGGCGCGTGGGATCCCCCTCCACGAACGCCGGTTCCTCGGGGACCTCCACGTCCAGCTCGAGCCCCGCGTCCTCGATGGAGCGACGATGGTCCCCCACCGAGTCCCGAACCAGGGCCGCCAGGTCGAGGCGCCGCGTCTGGAGGCCGATCCGGCCCCGGGCCAGGCGGGTCACGTTGAGCAGGTCGGCGATCAGGCGGGCCTGGCGCTCCACCTGCCTCTCGATGGTCGCCGCGGTGGCCCGAAGCGCCGGATCGGCGCCGGCGCGACGGCGCAGCAGCTCGGCCGCGGTGCGGATCGGCGCCAGGGGGTTCCGGAGCTCGTGGGCGAGCATCGCCAGCAGCTCGTCCTTGCGCTGGTCGGCCAGGCGGACCTGGCGGTAGAGGCGGGCGTTGTCGATGGCCGTCGCCGCCCGGCGAGCCAGGTCCAGGGCCACTTCCAGGTCGGAGTCCTCGTACCTCCGGCCCGAGGAGGTGGTCCCGAAGAACGCCAGGCCGAGCCGCCGATCATGGGCCACCAGCGGCGCCACCATCGCCGAGCGAAGCCGCAGGCTCCGGAGCTGGGCGAGGTGGGACGCGTCCATCGCCATCCCGCGGAGATCGGCGTCGGTGACCTCGGCGAGCACCAGAGGGTCTTCCACGAGCCGGGCGGGGGGGAGCCCGGCCTCCCTGCGCCGGGTCAGGGGGATCCGCCGGATCATCTCCCTCAGTTGCGCCGCGACGGCGGGATCCGCGGCGGCCACCACGGTGTGGGTGGGGAAACCGCCGTCCTCGTACACCGCCACCACGCAGGCGTCCGCCAGCCGCGGCACCGCCAGTCTCGTCACCCGCTCCACGCAGTCCTGGTAGTCCAGGGTCGAGGCCAGCTCCGCTCCGGCGTCCCCCAGGAAGCGCAGCGTGGCCTGGGCGCGCTTGAGGGCTGTGATGTCGATGTGGGACACCACCAGCCCCCCTCCGGCCCCCAGCGGCGTGGCGCGCAGCAGGTACCACCCGTCCACCTCCGGCGATGGGCAGGCGTACTCCCGCTCCAGCTCCCCGCTCCGCCCGGCGAGCATCGACTCCAGCCCGGCGAGCACGGCCCTCGCGTCGTCCTCGCCGGGGCCCCGCGCCCGCCGGCAGACGTCCAGGTAGTCCACGCCGACGCCGCAGCGGGCCAGATCTCCGCCGTTCCGTAGCGCGAACTCGTTCCACGCGGTGTTCACCTCGACGATCCGCCCCCGGTGGTCCAAGACCGCGATGTGGGCGTCCAGGGAATGGAGCACGCTCCGCCCGAAGTCCTCATCGCCAACATGGACCTCGACGCGGCTCCCGCACCCGGGCGCCCCCGCGCGGGGGATCCTCCGCTCTCCCGAGCGCCTCCCGTCCCGGCGGATCCCCCCGGGGGCGAGGCCCGCGGCGCCCCGCTCCCCCCGCAGCGCCGTCCACGCCGTGCCGCCGGCCAGGAACACCGTAATCGAGAGCGCCGCAAGCAGCGCCCGGCCCAGGGCCCCATGCTCCCCTGCCCGAGGGTCCACGCGGGCCCCGTCCCCGCCCATGGACCTCCGCGCCGCGGGGTGCCGGCCGGGGCGGGCCCCGTGTCCATGTGCCGACGCGAGGGATCGATCCGCCTCCACGGGACCTCCACACGCCGAGCTCCCCCCGGGGGCCGGCGCCAGTGGATGAATGTCCCAGCGAGGGGAGGCGGCCAGGGAGGGGTCGCCCCAGGCCGATGGAGGGGCCGGCGCGCCCCGCGGTTCGTTCAGGATCTCCTTCCGGGTCGCCCGATGGCTGGCAGTCTGGCGGTCGGCTCCCCACGGACGTATCATGGTCCCGGAGGCGCGCCCGCTCGACGCACCGGGCGAGTCCCGCGCCGGAGCATGCCTCCCAGGTTGGAGGCGCAGGACGTCCATATCGACGGGGTCCTGGTCCGGGTCGCCACACCCCGCACGCTCTATCGGATGAAGAGGGATACGGTCCGCCCGCTGGACCGGATCGACGCCGAGGCGATCCGGGCTCGCTTCGCGCTCCGGGACGAGGACTGATGGGCATGCGGAAGTACCGTGACGTATCGGAGATCCCCGGGCCTCCTCCGCTGTCCCCGGGAGCGCCGGACAACCTCCGCGTGGCGTGCGGCCTGATGGAACTCGCGCGCCGCCTCCACCCGGCCAGGCTCCACCCGGGGGTGCGGAAGTACCGCACCTACGCGGCGCTCCTCCAGGAGAAGGAGAGGCGCGAGCGAGACCCTGGGGGTACGGGCGGCCGTCCGTAGACCGCGGCCACGACGCAACCCGGGAACCGCTCGCCCCGCGCGAGACTCCGGGCGGTGCAGGGCTTACACTTCCGCGCGCCGGGCCCGCCCGCGCCCCACTCCCCGAGGATCCCACCGTGTCCCTCCCCGCGCCCCCGCGCCCCAAGGCCGTCCTGGCGGGGCTCCAGCTCCCCGGGACCTCCGACGAGGAGCATCGGGGCTCCCTCGCGGAGCTCGGCCGCCTCGTTCAGACTCTGGGCTACGAGGTGATCGGCACGGTGTCCCAGCGGCGGCACTCCCCCTCCGCCCACTCCATCCTCGGCGAGGGCAAGCTCAAGGAGCTGGCCCGCTTCACCGGCGGGACGGGGATCGTGGCGTCAAAGGTCCCGGGGACGAAGAAGAAGGGGGAGGACGGCGGCGGCGAGGAGGGCACCGACGGCGGGGCCGGAGGAGGGGACGAGGACGGGGCGGACGCGGGCGGCGAAGGGGCGGTGCCCCCGGACGAGAGGGCCCAGGTGGTGGTCTTCGACATGGAGCTCACCCCCAACCAGCTCCGGAACCTCGAGACCGCCACCGACGCCGAGGTGCTGGACCGCACCGGGGTGATCGTCGAGATCTTCCACCGCCACGCCCACACCCGCGAGGCCCGGGCCCAGGTGGAGATCGCCCGGCTGCGCTACGTCGCTCCGCGGCTCCGCATGACCCGGCGGCGCGCGGACCGCCAGGGGGGTGGGATCGGCGCCAAGGGGGTGGGCGAGACGTCCCACGAGCTGGACCGCCGCCGGATCCGCGACCGGATCGCCGAGCTCACCCGGGAGCTGGAGGAGATCCACGGCGGCCAGCAGGGGCGGCGGGAGAGGAGGCGGGAGCAGGCGAAGGTGGCGCTGGTGGGCTACACCAACGCCGGGAAGTCGTCGCTGATGCGGGCCCTCACCGGCAGCGAGGTCCTGGTGGAGGACAAGCTCTTCGCCACCCTGGACACCACCATCCGCGCCCTCCACCCCGAGACGGTGCCCCGGATCCTCGCCTCGGACACGGTCGGCTTCATCCGCAAGCTCCCCCACGACCTGGTGGCGTCGTTCCGCTCCACCCTGGACGAGGCCGCTGACGCCTCCCTCCTGCTGTTCGTGGTGGACGCCAGCGATCCCGACTTCCGGGCCCAGCTCCGGGTGACCCGGGAGGTCCTGGGCGAGATCGGGGCCCTCGACGCGCCCTCCCGGGTGGTGCTGAACAAGATGGACCGCGTGGACCCCGGGACCGCGGCCGCGCTGGGGGAGGAGTTCCCGGACGCCTTCCCCATGTCCGCCAAGGACCCCGGGGACGTGGCGCGACTGCGGGGGTTCATCGTGGAGTTCTTCGAGAAGGACATGGCCGAGGTCGACCTCTTCGTGCCCTACACCGCCGGCCCCGTGGTGGGCGAGGTCCGCCGCACCATGAGGGTGCTGGCCGAGGACTACGGCGACCTGGGCACCACCTTCCGGGTGCGGGCCTCGCCCGAGGCGCTGGCGCGGATCGAGAGGCGGATCGGGGGCGCCGGGGAGGGGGGAGCGGCCTGATCGGCGGGCCCGCCGCCGCCCGAGGGACCGGACCGACTCTCCACTCCGTTCCGGCTTGGGATGATGGGGGCGCCGCGCCTGGGATCGGGGCTCAGGCCAGCCAGCGGAACGCGCGCTCCAGCTCGGCGACGCCGTCCGACTCGTACCATCGGCCATGGGCGAGGATCACCCGCTCCGGCTTCCAGTCGAGGATCCGCGCCAGGCTGGCTCGCGCCTCCGCCCGGCCCCTGCGGAAGGTCAGCCGCACGTCCAGGGGTGCCTTGCCGTCGGGGTCCACGTTGCCCGCGAGGCGAAGCAGCCACCTCCACCGGGGGGCCACGGCGTCGGCCTCGAAGTTCTCGATCAGGTCGGCGAGGATCAGGGTGCGGGTCCGCCGGTGCAGGAACACGACCTCGCGCATCACCCGGCTCCCCGCGAACAGGAGCTGGTCCAGGTCCCGGTCCCAGGCCGCCTCCGGCCCGTCGCCGAGGTCGGCGTCGAAGCGCACCGCGATCCCCTGGGAGGCCGCGCGCTCGCGGACTCCCGGCGACGCCCACGTCCGCGCCTCGGGGAAGGCCGCCGACCACTCCGGGATCGAGGCGTAGTGGATGAAGTTGGGGGACACCAGGTGTGCCACCCGCCCGAGGGCCTCCACCTCGGCCTTCAGTCCCGGCGTGAGCCGCGTGGGCGAGTGGATCCACAGGTCCCCGCCGGAGAGCCTCACCACGGTCATCCGCGTGGGGAACGGCATGGCGATCCCCGGCGCGAACGCCATCCGGACCGCGGGGCCGTCGACGCACCAGAGGTCCTCCGCCACCGGCTTGAGGGTGTCCAGGGGTTCGTAGAGGCGAAGCATCCCGGAGTCGGTGGTGTCGTTCATCGGCTCGGTCCTCGTGCGGGCGAGGTCGGGGCAGGGGCCCGGTGGCGCGCTCCGGCGTCGCCCCTGGAATCCGCGCGATCCGCCCTCATGAGCCAGCCCGCCGCCGTCCGAGGGCCCGGGCCGCCACCGCCGCGACCAGCAGGAGCCCCGGCGATCCCCGGCCGCCCCCCGTCCCGCAACCGCCGCAGCCCTCCCCGGACGGATCCCCCTGCTCCGCCGGGGGATCGGCGGTGTCCGGGGCGCGGGTGCTGAAGGCGAAGGACCAGGGCTCCTCCACCGCCAGCCCGTCCACGGTGGCGATCCCCGGCTGGACGGTGACGGTGTAGTCCTCGTCATCCGCCCAGTCCTGGGCGGGCTTGACGTGGACGACGTGGGAGCCCTGGCCATAGTAGAGGTCCAGGGTGACGGGGTGGGGGGTTCCGGTGGAGTCGGTGGCCACCACCGCGCCGTCCACGACGGTGTCCCTCTCCAGGCCCCGGGCCAGGACCACCGTGACCCAGGACTCGATGGAGGCGGCGGAGGTGGGGTGGCCGGCGGCGCCGTCCGCGGGCAGGGTGGCGATCACGGCGGGGTCCAGGCGCTCCTCGCCGTGGAGGCGATCCCACAGCTCCTGCCAGTACAGGGCGACGATCTCCGCCTCCACCGGGGGGCTGCCGGGGACGTCGGCGTCCAGGAGGTGGGCGCTGCCCCAGGGGAACTGCTCGGCGTAGGCCGCCACCGCCTCGGGGTTCGCCCCCGCCTTCCCCACGCCCCAGATCGCCAGCTCCAGCAGGAGCTGGCCGCTCTCCAGGGTCGAGACGTCCACCTCGTAGCCGGCCACCTGGGCGTAGAGGTCCACCAGCGTCTCGTAGGGGACCCACTGCTCCGGGACCTGCTGGGCCCCCGTCAGGGAGGCCATGAGCACGTCCGAGGCGGTGTCCCACGCCTCCTGGTGGGGCTGCCGGTAGGCGTCGTAGACCTCGCAGCGCTCCACGTACATGGAGTCGAAGGTCTGGTCCGCCATGCCGTGGGAGGCGAGCCCCATCAGGAAGGCGACGTGGAGGGCGCCCTCCCCCTCGAAGTGCGGGCCGTATTCCGCGCGGATCCACTCCAGGTACGGCCCCTGGAAGGGCTCCCAGTGGGCGATCTCGGCGTAGTCGTCCCCCAGGGGGTAGCCTCCGTCGGGGAACATGGTGCCGTGGACCAGCGCCGGAAGGAGGTCCTCCCGCGTGAGCAGGTCCCGCAGGTCCCCGTCGGGGAGCGCTTCCACGGCGGCGTGGGTGATCCACACGTGGGTGGTCTGCCCGTTGGCGAGGGCGACCCCGGGGAGGGCGGCGGTGAGGGCGCCGGCGAGGATCGGACCCAAGGTGCGGGGCAAGTCGGCTCCCGGGCGGCGGCCCCCACGGGCGGAAGGGGCGCGGGGGGCGGGCCGGGCGACATTGTATCCCCCCGCGGCGCTCCCGGCGGCGGGATCCGGGATCAGAGGCCGTAGCGCCGGGGCTCCGACCTCACCATGTCCGCGACGTGGCTCGCCAGTCCGTACACCGTCATCTGGGGGTTCACGCCGCTGGCGCTGGGGAAGATCGAGGCGTCGCAGACCACCACGTTGCGGTAGGCCCGCAGGCGCCCCTCGGGGTCCACCGGGTAGGCCGCCTCGTCGGCCCCCATGCGGCAGGTGCTCATCTGGTGGGCCGAGAAGACGATCACCCGGTTGGGGGCGAAGCTCCTCTCGTGGATGGCCGCGGCGTCGCCGGGGTGGCGGGCCTGGACCTCGTCCACCGTGGGTCCGAAGACCCGCCGGGCCCCCGCGGCGAGGAAGGCCCGGATCAGGTTCTCGATGCCCCGCTTCGCCCGGGGCACGTCCCTCTCCTCGTCCAGGCGGTAGCGGATCGTCGGGCGGCCGTCGTCCCGCACCGTCACCCGCCCCGAGCCCGCGTCCCGGAGCAGCACGATGGCGCTGGCGATCCGGTCGCGGCGCGCGAGCCAGTCCATGTGGGCGTCGCCGGTACCGGGGAAGAGGGGGGCCGACAGGCCGGGCGGGGCGCCGATCCCCTCGATCAGCAGGTCGTCGGGGTGCCCGTGGAGGACCCCGCTGAACTCGCCGATGTAGTAGCCCTGCTTGATGCCCTCGTGGGCCCGGACCTCCTCGTCGTACTCGCCGATCACCGGGAAGGCCGGGTGGACGTGCAGGTTCCGGCCGATCTGCCCGGACGGGTCCCGGGCGCCGCTGGCCAGGAGCAGCACCGGCGTGTTGATCGAGCCGCACGCGACCACCACCAGCTTCGCCCGGACCCGCAGGCGGTGGCGGGGGAGATCGGTGTCCGGGTCCAGCACGTCCCCCTCCAGGCCCACCGCCCGGTCCCCCTCGAACAGGATCCGCCGGACCCTGGCGTTGGCGTGGATCAGGGCGCCGCCGTTGCTGGCGAGGGGGATGTAGGTCAGCGCCATCGACTGCTTGGCGTCGTAGGCGCAGCCCAGGCCGCAGTAGCCCGAGCCGATGCAGCCCAGGGCGTTGCGGTGGAAGGTGTCCCCCTTCCAGCCCAGGCGCTGGGCGGCGATCCAGAGCTTGGCGTTGTTGGCGTTGAGCTGCTCGACGCCGATCTGGCGGACGCTCAGCACCTCCTCCACCGCCTCGAAGAAGCCGGCCATGCGCTCCTCGGTGAGGGCGCCGAGACCCGCCACCTCGCGCCACTCCGCCAGCAGGCGCGGGGGGGAGCGGAAGCAGTCCAGGTAGTTGACGACGGTGCTGCCGCCGACGCAGCGCCCCTGGAGGATGCCGATGGCCTGATCGGCCGTCGCCTGGGTCCCCCGGTCCTTGTAGAGGCGGGGGTACATGTCCCTCTCGTCCTGGGTGAAGTCGGCGCTGGTGTAGTAGCCCCCCTCCTCCAGGACCACGACGCGGTGGCCCGCGTCGGTGAGGAGCTTGGCGAACACCGCCCCGCCTGCGCCCGAGCCGACGACGGCGATGTCCGCCTGGACGTCCAGGTCGGCGTGGACCGCGGATCCGGCGACGATCACCTTCGCACCGGGTCCCGGAGCGGGAAGCGAAGGGGGACGGTGGGAACGGGGAACCGCGCCACCCAGGGCCCCTCGTAACCCAGCACCGGCCAGGCCCGCGGGTCCATGTACCAGGAGGCGATCACGGTCTTTCGGATGGCCATGTGCATCGCCCTCCGGGTGGCGCTGGCGCTGCGCCCCCAGGAGTCCAGGTAGGCGACCCCCTCCTCGTAGGCGAGCTCCGACATCGGCCGCAGGTGCAGCGCCATGGCGAAGGTGCCGGCCTCCAGGATCTCCAGCGTGGCCAGCCACAGCTTCCGGTCGCTCTCGTGCAGGGCGCCCAGGGTGGCGTCCACCACCTCGTCCACGGGCACCCGGACGTGGTCGTGGCCGATGACGAAGAGGCCGAGGGCCCGGACGATGCCCGCACGGCGGGGATCCAGGTGGACCAGGGGGCGGCGGGGCGGCGGGAAGGGGCCGGAGCGGATCAGGGGCACGGCCGTGGTGGCCAGCAGGCCGCCCGCGGCCAGGACTCCCAGGCGCAGCAGGCGGCGCCGGCTCGGCCACGGGGGGCGGTCGGCGTGGGGAGTACCGGCGGGCACGGGATCCGGGCTGCGGTTCCCCGACATGATCCTCTTCGTTCTCGGTGGGTTGGGGAGGGCGGCGGAGGGGAGCCCCCGCGCCCAGGGTCACCCTCCAATGCTAGGCCGGGTCCCCCGGGGCGGCAACGGTGACCCCTGCACGACGTCGTTGCCTTGGACCCGGGTTCGCGTACACTCCGACGCGGACCGGCGGCGGCCGCGCGGGCCCTTTCCGGGCGGGTCGGGCGCGCGTCGGGGGAGGCACCGACCCATGTCCCGCGGCGCGGCACCCACCGACTTCCTGAGGACGCCTTACGGCGAGCCCCATCGGCCGAGGTCCCGGGCCATCGCCGCGGCCCACCCCGAGGTGCGCGCCCTGTTCGGCCCCGAGAGGCGGAGCTTCGCCATCGTCGTCGGGCTGGTGGCCCTCCAGGTAGGGCTGGCCTGGGCCCTCCGTGGGGCGCCGTGGTGGGGGGTGGTGGTGGCGGCCTTCGGAGTGGGCGCCTTCGCCAACCACGCCCTGTTCGTGATGATCCACGAGTGCAGTCACAACCTCGTGTGGAAGCGCAAGTCGGCGAACTGGTGGACCGCGATCCTGGCGAACCTGCCCATCGCCATCCCGTCGTCGATCTCCTTCATCAAGTACCACCTGAACCACCACATGTTCCAGGGGGACTACGACCGGGACGCCGACATCCCGGCCCGTTGGGAGGCGCGCCTGTTGGGCGGGTCCGCCCCGGGCAAGGCGATCTGGCTGCTCCTCTTCCCGGTGTTCCAGTCGGTCCGGACGATGCGCTTCGGCAGGGGAGGCGAGCCGGGGATCGCCTTCTGGGACCGGTGGGTGGTCGCCAACCTCGTCGTCCAGGTCGCCTTCGACGCCCTCGTGGTCGCCCTGCTGGGGTGGCAGGCGATGGCGTACCTCCTGGCGAGCGCCTTCTTCTCGGTCGGGTTGCACCCCGTCGGCGGCCGCTGGATCCAGGAGCACTACCTCGTCCACCCGCCCCAGGAGACCTACAGCTACTACGGCCCCCTGAACGCCCTGGCCTTCAACGTCGGATTCCACAACGAGCACCACGACTTCCCCCACGTCGCCTGGCCCCGTCTCCCCCGGGTGAAGGCGATGGCGCCCGAGTTCTACGACTCGCTGGTGTCCCACCGCTCCTGGGGGGCGCTGGTGCTGAAGTTCGTGTTCGACCCCCGACTCGGCCTCTTCAGCCGGGCGGTGAGGGTGACCCGGGAGGTCAAGGGGGTCCCCGTCCCCGGGGAGGTGACCGGGATCCCCGGGGATCGGGGTCAGTCGCAGGCCACCGTCAGCCGGTAGTCGCTCACCGCCCCCTGGTAGCCGTCCACCACCAGGTAGTACACGTCGCCCGCCGAGACCGGGAAGGTCGCGCCGATGTCCCCGATGCCGAGGCAGGCAGCGGGATCGCAGGCGGCGCCGGTGCCGTCCAGCACCGCCAGGTCCAGGTCGGCGGAGAGGCCCGAGAGGGTGACCACCGCCGTGGCCGAGCGGTCGGGCAGGAAGCGGTAGGCGTACTCCGGGCCCGACTCGTCCCACGAGGAGCAGGGCCAGGAGTCGATGACGTCCGTGGACCCGGGGCCGTCGTTGGACCAGTCGTCGTACTGGTCGCAGGCGATCTCGATGTCCGGGGTGCACGCCGGGGCCGCGCAGGCGGGCTGCCCCTCGCAATCGGGATCGTCGCAGTCGGCCTGGCCGTCCCCGTCGTCGTCCAGGCCGTTCCCGCAGTCCTCGGGGGCGGTCTCGGCGCAGTCCGCCGCGAGGGTGAAGGCGCCCGAGGCGCCGCCCTCGCCCTCCACGATCACCCGGTAGGAGGCGCCCGCCTCCGCGTCGATCTCCAGCTCGGTGGAGCCCCCCGCGAGGCAGGTCTCGCCGGTGCAGGGGGAGGCGGCGGACAGCACGAAGAGGGAGAGGTCGGCGGCGGACGCCAGCCGGAAGGTGACCCGGGCCGCGGACGCGGCGTCGAAGGTGAAGCCCAGCTCCGGGCCGGAGGTGTCCGCGGCGGCGCAGCTCCAGGCGTCGACGGCGTCGGTGGCGAGGAACCCGTCCGTGGCGGCCTCGATGGCGTCCCCGCACCCCAGCGTGCCCGCCGACAGGCACTCCCCGGCGCATCCGGGGTGGAGGGCGCAGTCGTCGTCCAGGCAGTCCACGAGCCCGTCGCCGTCGTCGTCCACCCCGTCGTCGCAGGTCTCCGGCGGCGGGACGGTGTCGTCGTCCCCCGGGGCGGTGTCGTCGTCGGGAGAGGGGCCCCCGGGGCCCGGGCGATCCAGCGGTTCGAGGCCCGCGGCGCACCCGGAGAACGACGCCAGGGTCAGCGCCGCCGCCAGGACCGCGCCCCGCCTCACTTCAAGCCCAGCTCCGTCCCGATGCGCCGGACCACCTCGGGGTCCACCTGGCCCTTGTACTGCTTCATCACCAGGCCCATGAACTGGCCGATGCCCCGGGCCTGGGCCGCCAGGGGCTCGATGAGGGAGCGGGTCTGCTCCTCGCCCAGCCGGGACGGCAGGTAGGGGCGGAGCAGGTCCACCTCCACCTGGTATCGCTCGGCGATGGGGCCCGCGCCGATCTGGGCGATGGCCTTCTCGAGGGACTTCACGTAGCGCTCCACCACGTCCCTCTCCAGGTCCTCGGTCCAACCGGAGAAGCCCTCGGACTTCTCCTCCTCGGTGAACCGGGAGAGGATCCCGGTCAGCATCGCGCGCCGATCGGAGTCGCGGTTCCGCAGGGCCTCGATCGACAGGCGCTTGATCTCGTCGCGGATCATCGCCCACCTCCTGGAAGATCGCCCGCCACGCGGGCAGGTGAGGATAGCCGGGGCGGGCTCCCTCCGCCAGGGTGGGGTTGCGGCCCGCGCGGCCTCGCCCCGCGGGGCCGGCTGTGGAAGAATGGCGCCGCATGTCCTCGCTTCCTCCCCCTTCCGCCGTCCCGACGCCCCGCGAGGGCCGGCGTCCCGATCTCGCCGACGCCGTGGAGCGCCTGGGGGACCGGCTCGCGTTGCTGGGAGAGCAGTCGGTGGCGCTGATGCGCGCGGAGGCGCGGCAGGCGGCGCGGGAGGGGGCGAAGCGGGGGGCGAGCCTGGTGGTGGCTTCCCTCTTCTGCCTGGGCGCTTATGCCTTCGTGTGCCTCGCCGCCCTGAGGGTCCTCGAACGGGTCCTGCCCGGCGACGCCGCGGCCCTCGCGGTGGGCCTGGGAAACGCCGCGGTCGTGGGCATCCTCCTGCGGGGGGCGAGGCCCGGGGGCCGGCATGGAGCGGGATCGAAAGGGGACGGAGGGTGAGCGACCAGGGCGGGAAGGGGAGGGCCCTCGACACCGCGGGGGCGGTCCACGAAGAGGAGTGGCGCGCGGATGGGGATCCCCAGGCGATCCGGGCGGCGATGGCGCGCACGCGGGAGGACCTCCGGGACGCCTGGGGGGAAGTCCAGGAGGCGGTGACGGGTCGTCTCGACCTGGCCCACCGCTTCGAGCGCGAGCCGATGGTCTTCGTGGGGGCGGTGTTCGTGGCGGGTGTGGTGATCGGCCTGCTGGGCGGGTCGGAACGTTGATGCGCGCGGCCGCGGAAGCAGGCGCCGAGCGGCGCGAGCGGGATCCCGGGAGGAACCTATGAGCCAGTTCGTACCGCCTCCGGCGGCGGGGACCAGGGACGCCGACGGGGCACCCTGGCCCGCGGCTTCGGAGGACATCGCCGAGGCGAGGGAGCGCGTCGAGGACTTCGTGCGCCGCAACCCCGCCCTCTCCCTCGCCCTCGCCCTCGCCGCCGGCTACGTCGTCGGGCGGGCGTTCGCGGGGATCACGCGTCGACTCTGAACCCGGGGGGCCCCATGGAGCACTACGAGAGCCAGGAGAGGCGGGAACCGCCGGGGTTCCAGGACGTCCTCGACGAGGTGCGCCAGACCGCCACCGACCTCGGACATGCGGCGGTCCGCACCGCGAGGGAGCAGCCCCTCGTGGCGGTGGCGGGGGCGGCGGCCATCGGCTTCGCCCTCGGTGGGGGGTTCATCAACCGGCTCGGCGGCAAGCTCGTGCTCGCCGGGCTCCAGGCGGCACTCGCCCAGACGGCCCGGGACAGGATCCTCGGCCGCTGGGGCGGGGACGACGCCGAGCGAGGACCCGCGACCTCCTGAGGGGGAGGCCGGCGGGCCAGGGAGCGAGGACCAGATGAAGAACCTGAACGCGGACGAACTGCTGGGCGCCATCGGACTGCAACGGCGGCAGGAGCCCCCCGACTACCTCGTCACCGCCCTGGGCCTCTTCGGCGCCGGCCTGGTGGTCGGCGCCGGACTCGGGATGCTCTTCGCCCCCAAGCCCGGGGCCGAGCTTCGGCGGGACATCGGCGGCAAGGTGGGCGACAACTTCCAGGCCCTCCAGGACCAGGTCCAGAAGCTGGCCGAGAAGGTCCAGGGGCTGAGCTCGGGGGAGGGCCGGGTGCCGGTGACCCGTGGGGAGGGCGGCGCGCCTGCGGGGGCGCCTCCCCTGACCGGTCCCAACCCCGGCACGACGGGGGGGAACGTCCCCAAGGCGTGAGCGGCCGGGATCGTCGAGGGATCAGATCGTCGAGTCCTCTTCGCGCCCCGAGCGGGCCTCCACGGCGCGGGTGGCGCGGCGGAGCATGCCGCCGATCCCGCGGTGGGCGACGAGGACCACCCGGGGATCGCCGAGGGAGGAGTACAGGGTCGACACCGCGTGGTCCAGGAGGGTCGCGCCCCAGACCAGGGTGAGGTCCGAGCCCTCGACCTGCTGCTTCGCCCGCTGGCGATCCGTCCGCACCGTGCCGTCGACGAAGCGCGCGTCGAGCTGGCCGCCGATGACCTGCTGCAGCTCCGCGAAGTAGGCGGGGGAGCCGCCCACGACCACCAGCCGCTGGAGCCGGCCCCGCCGGCATGCGTCCACGAAGTCCCGCGCCGCCTTGCGGGTCGCCGAGCCGCCGCAGATCTCGCAGCGGGACGGGTCCGACACCTCGATGGCGGTGCGCCCGGATGGGGCCGGACACACCCCGCAGGTCAGCGCCGTCTTCTGCCGGAGCGCCCGGGCGAACCCCTGGGGGTCCGTCACCGCCAGGGCGTCCATCGTCGTCTCGATGCGGGCGTCGATGAGCAGGGCGTCCATGGCCGCCCGCACCTCGTCGTGGTCCCGCAGCCCCCTCTCGCCCAGCACCTCCGCCAGGCCCTTCGGGCGGGCGGGTACCCGGGCCTCGGCGCTCGTTCCCCCCTCCGCCCGGGCGAGCGCCGCCTTCTCCCGGGCGCGGGCCGCCGCGGCCCGGGCCTCGGCCTCGTAGAAGCGGGCCTCCGCGTCCTTGATCTGCTCCTCGGCGCGGGCCCGGACCCGGCCCTCCTGTTCCCGCGCCTCCTGGAGCGACTCCAGCCGGGCACGGAGGTCGTCCCCCTCGCGCTCCGCCTCCTCCGCCCGGGCGTGGGCGTCCGCGACGGCCGCCTGCACCCGCTCCGCCAGGCCCGCCTCCAGTGCGCCCAGGCGGGCGCGGGCCTCGGCGAGGGCGCTCCGGTGGCGGGCCAGCTCCGCCTCGACGGCCTCCAGGGCCTCCTCGGCGCGGCGCCTCGCCACCAGGGCCGCCCCCAGGGAGTCCCGCAGCGCCGCCTCGGTGGCCTGGGGAGGCGGGACGGACGGTGGCGGTGGCCCGCCGGAAGCGGGGGGCGCGGGGGCGGCGGGTCCGCCCGCGGGGGTCGGCCGGGCGGCGAGGTAGCCCTCCAGGACCTTGGCGAACGGGGCGTCCGAGAACCGGGACGCCCACTGCTCCGGCCGCACCTGGAACTCCGGGGCGAGACCCTCGGCGGCACCCGGGGGGCGGGATCCCTTCCCCCGGTGGGCCGGCCCTTCCCCCGCCTCCGGCGCCGGGGGTACCGGCCGCCCCGCCCTGCCGCCGCCCTCCGCCCGCACCGCCGCGCAGACCTGCTCCACCACCTCCGGGGGGAGCATGTCTTCGGGCGAGCGGTAGCGGCCATGCCCCATGCGGGCGAGCCTCGCCAGGATCGCCTCGGGCGAGCGGTCGAGCCGGGTGGCGAGCTTGCGGACGCGTTCCTTCTGCGACATGGCCCGGCTCCGCCCGCGGGTGCGGGATCGGTGCGGAGTGTAATGAGGGACGCGGAGGGAGGGAACCCGGAGCGTCCCGGCCTGGAGGGGCCTGCCCGTCGGGCCGGGGACCGTCGCCTGCCCCCGTCCGCCCTTCGCCCCGCCGCTCGGACTCGTGTTTCGCACTTTCGGGCCGTCGCGAGGTCCAGGACTGGGCGAGCCCCGGCAAGGAGCAGGGCCGGATTTCGCGGGAGGTGTGGTGGACCCACATCGACCAGGAAATCCGGCACCGCGACGCCGCCGCGGCCGGCCAGGACGGACCGCAGCAGGCCAGGAATGCGAAGCACGAGTCAGAACGCGAGACCCCCGCCCCCGTGCCCGGACGGACATGGAGGCGGGGGTCGGTCAGGCGCTTCCGCCCGCGGGTGGACCGGAGCCCCCGCGGGGGCGGATCACCGGGCTACCAGCGGTCGCCGCCGCCGCCACGGCCGCCGTAGCCGCCGCCACCGCGGCCGCCGCCACCGCCGCCGTAGCCGCCGCCACCGCCGCCGTAGCCGCCGCCACCGCCGCCGTAGCCGCCACCGCCGCCGCCGTAGCCGCCACGGCCGCCGCCGCCGCCGCCGGTCCGGGGACCCTTGTCCTCGGCCTCGTTCACCTTGATCACCCTCCCGTGCAGGTTCGCGCCGTCCATCTCGGACATCGCGGCGCTCGCGGACTCGGCGTCGGCGAACGTGACGAAGCCGAACCCGCGCGAGCGGCCCGTCTCCCGGTCGGTGATGACCTTCGCGTCGGCCACGGCGCCGAAGCGCTCGAAGGCCTCCCGGAGGGTCTCGTCAGTGGTGCTCCAGCTCAGACCGCCCACGAACAGCTTCTTGGACATACCTTTCGACTCTCTTCCCTGGCGCGGCCGTCCTTCGCGGTCCGCGCGTGACACTGATGCGGGCCGAAGGCGCCCGACGCGTGCGAGGGACCGCCCGAATGGCGGCCTCGCCTCCGGTACCTGTCTTACCTTAGCCGTACTGTCCTGCTGGAGAAGCCGGGGGCGTGCGGTGAGGAGGGGACGGGCCGGAAAACATGAGCTCTGGCGCGGGCTTTCCCCGGCAGAGCCAGCCTGGATGGGGGGATGGGGACTCTCGGTTCGGGGCCGCTCCCCGGATGGGAAACCTCGGCGGGGCCGCGAGGTGGAGCCGGACGCCCGCACGCTGGACACCATAACGCCGCGGGCGTGGGATCCGCAAGTCCTTGACCGCCATCTCCCTGGGGGCCCCGCGGCTCCGGGCGCCCACGGCCCTCCCCGGGGCGGGCCCGGGGTGCCGGTCCGGTCGGTGCCCGGGGCGGGTCCGGGGCGTTGACCTCCCCCCCGACCTCTGGTATCCGGGGGCGCGGGCCTGGACGCGGCCCTCCGTCGGACCGAGAATGCAGTTCCCGCACGCCGGGAGCGGAGATCGCCATGAGTGGGACCAAGCCGCCCAGCAACGAAGAAGAAGAGTACTTCGCCCGCATCGAGCGCGAGCAGCGGGAGAAGCTGCGGGAGAGGATCGAGGCCGACGCCGCCGCTGAGGAGGCGCGCCGCCTGAAGGAGCTCCATTGGATGCGCTGCGCCAAGTGCGGCGGCGTCATGGAGACCCACCAGTTCCGCGGCGTCGCCATCGAGCAGTGCCCCTCCTGCGGCGGGGTGTACCTGGACGCCGGCGAGCTCCAGACCCTGGCGGGGGAGGAGCGGGGCGGCATGGTGGGGGCCTTCGCCGAGTTCTTCGGCGTCAAGAGGTTCCGCCGCGTGGGCGAGAAGGAAGGGGAGGGGAAGTGACCTCGCCGCGCCTCGGCGCCGACGACGTCCGGGAGATCGCGCGCCTCGCGCGCCTGGACCTCTCCGACCAGGAGATCGCCGGCTTCACCGAGCGCCTCGCCTCCGTCCTGGACTACGTGTCCCAGATCGAGCGGGCCGAGGTCGGCGCCGCCGCGGGTCCCCCGGAGGGGCAGCCCCGGCCGTGGCGGCCGGACGCCGCCGTCAACCCCCAGGGCTTCGACGTGGCGGACCGCCTGCTGGCGGCCGCGCCGGCCCGGGACGGCGACCTGGTGGTGGTGCCCCGGGTCCTCGACGCCGAGTAGCCCCCAGCCCCCATCGGGCCCGCCGCCCCGCTCCCCCTCCCGGAGTCGCCAGACCATGATGGACCCTTTCCTCGACACCGGGGCCCTCGCCCGCCTCCTGGCCGCGGGGGAGGCCACGTCCCGGGACCTGACCCGCGCCGCCCTCCATCGGGCCGAGGCCCTGTCCCACCTCGCCGCCTTCCTGCACCTCGACCCCGAGGGCGCGATGGACAGCGCCGCGGAGTCGGACCGGCGGCGCAGCCGGGGCGAGGCCCGCGGCCCCCTGGACGGCGTGCCCGTCGCCCTCAAGGACAACCTGGTCACCCGGGGCCTGCCCACCACCTGCGCCTCCCGGATCCTCGCGGGCTGGATCCCCCCTTACGACGGCACCGCGGTCTCCCGGCTGAAGGCGGCGGGGGCGGTGGTCCTGGGCAAGACCAACCTCGACGAGTTCGCCATGGGCTCGTCCACCGAGAACTCCGCCTTCGGCCCCACCCGCAACCCCTGGGACACCGGACGGGTGCCCGGGGGGAGCAGCGGCGGATCGGTGGCGGCGGTGGCCGCGGGGATCGTGCCCCTGGCCCTGGGCAGCGAGACGGGGGGCTCGGTGCGCCAGCCCGCGGCCCTGTGCGGCGTGCTGGGGCTGAAGCCGACCTACGGGCGGATCAGCCGATCGGGCCTGGTCGCCTTCGCCTCGTCCCTGGACCAGATCGGCCCCATCTCCCGGGACGTGGAGGGGATGGCGTGGGTCCTCGGGGCCATCGCCGGTCCCGATCCCCTGGACTCCACCAGCGCCCCCGCGGCGGTGCCGGACTACGCGGCCGGACTGGACGCCGGGGTGGCCGGCCTGCGGGTGGGCCTGCCCCGGGAGTACTTCGCCGAGGGCCTGGACCCCGCCACCCGCGCCCGGGTCGAGACCGTGGCGGAGGCCCTGCGGGACGCGGGCGCGACCTTGGTGGACGTCTCGCTGCCCAGCTCCCCCCTCGGGATCGCCGCCTACTACGTCATCGCCCCCGCCGAGGCCAGCAGCAACCTCGCCCGCTTCGACGGCGTCCGCTACGGCCCCCGCGCCCGGGACCCGGTGGACCTCGAGGACCTCTACGTCCGCACCCGCTCCGAGGGCTTTGGCGACGAGGTCAAGCGGCGGATCGTGCTGGGCACCTTCGTCCTCTCCGCCGGCTACCAGGAGGCCTACTACCTGAAGGCCATGGCGGTCCGCCGGGCGATCTCCGCGGACTTCGAGGCCGCCTTCTCCCGGGTGGACGTGCTGCTCACCCCCACCACCCCCGGCCCGGCCTTCCCCATCGGCGAGCGGGCCGGCGATCCCCTGGCGATGTACCTCTCGGACGTCTACACGGTCTCGGTGAACCTCGCCGGCCTGCCGGGGATCAGCGTGCCCGCGGGCCTGGTGGACGGCCTGCCCGTCGGGGCCCAGCTCATCGGACGCGCCTTCGAGGAGGCGACGCTGCTGCGGGTGGCGGCGGCGCTGGAGCGGGCGATGCCCTGGAGGGACCTCCGGCCCGACGTGGCCGGCGGGGGAGGTGCCGCGTGAGCGCGGTCGAGTACGAGGTGGTGATCGGGCTCGAGGTCCACGCCCAGCTCCTGACCGAGAGCAAGGCGTTCTGCGCCTGCGCCAACCGCTACGGGGATCCGCCCAACACCCACGTCTGCCCGGTGTGCCTGGGCCTGCCGGGCTCCCTGCCGGTTCTCAATGCCGGGGCGGTGGAGCGGGCGGTGCGGGCGGCCCTGGCCTTCGGCTGCGAGGTCCACCGGGAGAGCGTCTTCGCCCGCAAGAACTACTTCTACCCCGACCTGCCCAAGGGCTACCAGATCTCCCAGTACGAGCGGCCCCTCGCCACCGGCGGGGCGGTGCCCATCGAGGTCCAGGGCGAGGTGCGGGCCGTACGCCTGACCCGGATCCACATGGAGGAGGACGCGGGCAAGAACCTGCACGGGGCCGACGGCCTCTCCCGGGTGGACTTCAACCGGGCCGGCACTCCCCTGGTGGAGATCGTCTCGGAGCCGGACATGCGCTCCGCCGAAGAGGCCATGGCGTACCTTCGGTCGCTGCGCCAGGTGCTGCGGTGGCTCGACGTGTGCGACGGCAACATGGAGGAGGGCTCGCTCCGCTGCGACATCAACGTGTCGATCCGGCCCCGGGGCGAGTCCCGCCTGGGGACCCGGGCCGAGGTCAAGAACGTCAACTCCATCCGCTTCGTGGGGAAGACCATCCAGTTCGAGGTGGAGCGGCAGGCGGCGCTGCTGGCCCGGGGCGAGGGGGTGCGCCAGGAGACCCGGACCTTCGACTCGGCGAAGGGGGAGACGGTGTTCATGCGGGCCAAGGAGAAGGCCGACGACTACCGGTACTTCCCCGAGCCCGACCTCCCCCCCCTGCGCCTGGAGGAGGCGTTCGTGGGCCGGGTGGCGGAGACGGTGCGGGAGCTTCCCCTGGCCATGGCCCGCCGCCTCCAGGAGGAGCTGGGCCTGTCCCCCTACGACGCGGGGGTGCTCACCGCGGAGCGGGACGTCGCCGCCTTCTTCTCGGCCGCGGTGCAGGCCGCCGGCCCCGCCCGCGCCAAGAAGGTGGCGAACTGGATGATGGGGGAGGTCCTGCGCCGCCTGAACGAGGAGGGGCGGCCCCTGTCCGAGGCGAAGATGACCCCGCCGCTGCTGGCGGAGCTGGTGGTGCTCGCCGACGGCGGGCAGGTGACCGGCCCCGCGGCGAAGCGGGTCTTCGACGAGGTCTGGAAGGGCGGGGAGCGACCGGAGGCGGTGCTGGACCGCCTGGGCCTGCGGCCGGTGAGCGACGACGCCGCCATCGACGCCGCGATCCGCGCCGCCTTCGCCCGCCACCCCGAGGAGCTGGCCCGACTGCGGGGGGGCGAGGAGAAGCTCCTGGGCTTCTTCATGGGCCAGGCGATGCGCGAGACCCGGGGCAAGGGGGATCCCAAGACCCTGAACGCCCGGATCCGGGCCCTGCTGGCCGGGGACTGAGCCTCGGGCGCCGGGGCCTGACCGGATGGTCCTCTATTCCCGTCGCCTCCGGCCCGGCCTCGCGGGCGCGGCCCGGACCGGTGGATCCCGGCGAGTGTCGCCCGTGGGCGACGCGAGGGCGCGCTCCGCCTCCGTCACCAGGTCGAAGACGCCATCGGCCTCGTACAGGCGGTAGCGGATCCTCCCCCCGACCTGCCTGAGCACTCCGGCGCGGACGAGCTGGGCGATGGCGCCATCCACCGCGCGCGGCGACCTGTGGATCAGGTCGGCGGCGGTCCGGGCGGTCAGGAGGGGGGCGGCGGGCAGGACCGCGAGCAGCGCCCAGGCCGCGGCGTCGGCGCGAAGCGGGCCGACGGCGTCCCGCACCCGGGTCCGCCACACCTCGACGAGATCGAGGACCCGCCGATCATAGGTGCGCGCCTGGGAACAGGCCACGCGGGCCGCGTGCGTCGCCAGCTCGATCCAACGCAGCCAGCCCTCCGACTCCGCCTCCGGATCCGGGACACGCGTCCCCATCAGCGCGTCCACGTACCGATTCGCCCAGGTGGCGAGTACGAGGCTGATCGGCGGGACGAAGCGGGGGGTCAGGCCGCGCCGCCGAAGGACGAGCTGCACGAGCGCTCGCCCGGTGCGGCCGTTCCCGTCGGCGAAGGGATGGATGGTCTCGAACTGCGCGTGGGCGACCGCCGCCTGGACGAGGGGAGGGTGCTCGGCCCCGGACAGGTACGCGCAGAGGTCCTGGAGCAGCGCCGGAACCTCCTCCGGCGGAGGGGGCACGTACTCGGCGTCCAGGGGGGTGTAGCCGCCGATCCAGTTCTGCTCGGTCCGGACGACGCCGCCCAAGTGGGCGTCCCGGGTCCCCGCGAGCAGGCGCGCGTGGACGGCGCGCACCGTGTCCACCGTCACGGGACCGGGTTCGCCGGCGAGCGCAGTGGCCTCCTCCAGGGCGCGGATGTTGCCCACCACCTCCAGCGCGCGGCCCGAGGGATCGAGGGAAGGGTCGAGGTCCGCCATCGCGATCCGTCGCGGGCTCACCACCAGGCCCTCGACCCGCGACGACCCGACGGCCTCGGCCCGGAGCAGGAGGCGGGCCAGTACCTCCAGGCGGTGGGAATCCCCGTCGTGGCCCACGGTGGCGTCCAGGTCCATCATCGCCCGCTCGGCGTCGGACACGTCCGCCGCGATCCGGGCGTCGATGGCGAACGTCCGGCCGACCAGGTACTCCGGCACCCAGGCGCGGAAGACGCCCCCGACCCGAGCCCGGCGGGGGCCGTCCGCGTTGAGATCCGGCGTCCACTCGCGGGTCACGAACCTGCCCATCGCCACCTCGTAAGCGCAGGATAGCGGAGAACCTGCGGTTAGCGCGTCTCCGGGGTCGGCCCTCCGTCGGGAGGGCGGCGAGGCGGAGGCGTCCACGAGGGTTGGGGTCGCAGGACGGGTGGGGGCATGGCCCCGGCCCTGGAGATGCGGTTCCGCGTGGCATCGCCGCCCGGGACCGCTCCTTTCGGGCCAGAAGCGTGCCTTCTGCCGGCCAGCGGCGCATTCGCCCTCGTCCCCGCGCCGCAGGCGTGCGGAGTGGGGGATCCCCGGGGCGGCGGCACGGGTCGGAGAGGGGGGGAGAGGGGGAGGGTGGTGGCTTGGGTTGGACTCGAACCAACGACCTAGCGATTATGAGTCGCTCGCTCTAACCAGCTGAGCTACCAAGCCAGGGGCCCGCGGAGGCGCGCGGATACTAGGGCGGCGCCTGGAGGGTGTCAAGTCCGGACCGCCCTCCCCAGCGACTCTCGAAGGGCCGGAAGCGGGCCTCGCCCCGGGCGGGGGCCCGGAGGATGACCACGCCCCCCTCGGGCACGGGCAGGCCGGTGTGGCGGTCGACCATCACCGGGACCAGGCCCGGGGGGTAGAGCACCGCCAGGCCCTTCTCGGAGATCGCCACCAGCGCCGGGCCCGCCACCTCCTCGGGGGGGGCGAAAGCGGTGGGGTCGATCCCGGTCGGCGCGCCGGGATCTTCCCCGCCGCCGTCGTCCAGGTCGGTCACCGTCAGGTCCCCGGCGGTGCCGCCGTAGGCCGCCGGAGCCGGGGCCTCCCCGTCGGGGCCGGTCCCGTCCCCTCCCTCCGGTTCGCCCCCGTCCGGGGGGGTGCCGGTCGCCGCGGCGTCGCCGTCGCCGGTGGGGCCTCCGGCGGGGTCCGCGGGCCCCGGCTCGCTCCCGGACGCGCCCCCTTCCGGCTCCGGGGGGGGCAGGTCCGGGCCGAAGGGCACGTCGCCGGGAGCGGACGCGGCGAACGCCCCGGTCCCCGGGAGGGGCGAGGGCTCGGGGTCCGCCTCGCCCCCGGCGGGCGGGGCGGCGCCCTGGGCCGAGACCACCGCCTGGGCCGCAAGGATCCACGCGGGGAGGCTGCCGGTGGCGCCGGCGATCCGCACCCCCTTCCGGGCCATCTTCCGGTTGTCGTCGTACCCGACGTAGGCCGCCACCGTGAACCCCGAGGCGAGATCGGCGGTCTGGCCGTCGGAGATCCGCGGCACCCAGCCCACGAACGCGGCGTTGGTGTAGCTGTTCGTGGTGCCCGTCTTGCCGAAGAGGGGCACGGAGGGACCGTCCGGGGCCGCGCGTACCGCCCCCTCCGCCCGCCGTCCGGTGCCCTGGGCCACCACGTTCCGCAGGACCTGGCCCAGCTCGGCGCCCACCACGGGCGAGAACACCTGGTCCTCGCTCCAGCTCGCCCGGTAGATCATCCGCTGGTCGGTGTGCCCCGGAGTCCGGCAGAGCTCCACCCCCAGGGCGCGCTCCTTCTCGGGGGTAGTGTCGCCGGGCAGGGGAGCGCAGACCTCGGAGATCAGGCCGTAGCGCCCCGAGCCTCCGTCGAAGCGGGAGGCACGGCCGTCCAGCAGGGCGTCGTACACCAGGCCGACGTCCAGGAGGGTCACGTCGCTGCTGCCCAGGGGCAGGCTGAGCACCGGCTGGATGGGGGACTCCACCCCCGCCACCCGGGCCATCTCGGCGACGTATCGGATCCCCACCAGGGTCCGGAAGTCCCGCACCCGCCGGAGGCGGTCCCACTCGAAGAGGTCGCCGTCCCCGAGGGCCGCGTCGGCCTCGTCCACCGCCCGCGCCAGCTCCTCCACCAGCGCCGGGGAGAGCTGCCCGTCCAGCACCATCCGCGCCGGGTAGAGCAGGGCGAGGGGATCGGGGACCGCCACCGGCGCCAGCACGGCGGGCCGGTCGTCCTCCGCCTCCCCGTCCTCGGTCCCGCCCGCCCCCTCGGCGGTCCCCCCCGCCGGGGCCGCCCCCGGGGCGGAGAACGCGCCGGAGTACGTCACCGGGGCGACGGCGAGGATCGCCTCCGCCGTCGCCGGGGCGCATCCCTCGGGGCGGAGATCGCCGAAGGAGAGGCGCGCCGGGCTCCCGTCCCGCTCCGGGAGCAGGCAGAGCCGCGCCGCCGCCGACGGCGCCGGGCCCCCGCCGGCGAGCCACCGCTCCACCTCGGGCCTCGCCTCCCTCCAGGCCCCCAGGACCTCCTGCTGCTTCAGGAAGGAGCGGGCCAGGACCTCGCGCCGGATCGCCCTCTCGGCCCCGGTGGCGTCCCGCCCGATCCGCCCCCTCTCGGCGTCGTAGCCCAGGCCGTAGGCCATCGTCCTCAGGGCGCGGGCCAGGTCCTCCTCCCCCGCCTCCGCACGCTCCGCCGCCACCCGCGCCGCCGCCTCCTCGAACAGGCCCTCCCGGACCTTCTCGCGGGTGGGCACGATGCCCATGCGGTCGCGGATCCGAGCGACATAGGCGTCGCGGTCCTCGCCGGGGCGCCGGGTCATGCCGGCCCGCTCCGCCACCCGCTCCAGCCGGACGGGGTCCAGGGGATCGGTGAGGTGGTAGAGCAGGGACACGCTGGCGAGGTTCTCGCTGGTGACCCCCGCCCAGGCCAGGCTCACCCGGCCCGGGGCACCCTCGTGGTCGGGGCGGGGCCAGTAGAAGGTGCCCTGGTAGGGGAAGACCGCGCGGCGGTTGTCCAGCTCGTCCGTCAGCTCCCAGCCGAGCTGGAGGGCCGCGGCCATGACGATGGGCTTGAAGGTGGACCCGAACTGCCGGCGGGCCTGGGTGGCGCGGTTGAAGTTCCGGTTGTCGGAGCCGCCCACCATCGCCCGGACCCGTCCCCGGTCCAGCACCAGGACCGCGCCCTGGAGCTCGGTGGGGTACTCCAGGTCCAGGCGGGGGGTGCCGTCCGGGGAGAGGTCCCGCACGCTCACCAGCACCCCCGCCCTGCCGGGCTCCGCCGCCGCCAGCACCGACAGCAGCTCCGCCACGTCCTTCTGGGCGGGATCGCCCCAGGTCACTCCCTTGCGGCCCCGCAGCAGCAGGCGCGCCATGCGCGTCAGGCCCTCGCGGTCCACGACGCCTCGGATCCCCCCGAGGTCGACCCACGCCTCGCCGGCCTCCAGGTCCACCGACTCGATCCTCCCCTCGAAGAAGGTCCCCGGGCGCACGTCCTCGGGGCGCAGCGCGTCGGGGGGCGCCGCCTCCGAGAGCAGGCCCACCGCCTGGGGCCCCTCCAGCAGGACCCCGACCTCGGTGAGGTGGTGCCGCAGGGCGTGGACCGCTCCCTCCTGCATGACGCGGTCGATGGTGGTGACGACGTTCAGGCCCGCCTGGGCCGGGTTGTCGATGCCGTGGGCCTGGAGGGCCCGCCGGACCTCGGGCTGGTCCAGCTCTCGGCCGACCTGGTCCAGCACCACGCTCTCGCGGTAGCGGAAGCGCCCGCGGCGGAAGGGGATCTCCTGGGTGGCCAGGGCGGCGTGCTCCGCGCTCGACAGCTTGCCGTCCTCGTGCATCCGGCCCAGCACGTAACGGGTGCGGGCGTGGGCCCGGGCGAGGGCCCGCTGCCGCTGCGCGTCGGAGTCGCCGCCGAACGGGTTGTAGTGGTTGGGCGAGCGCACCGATCCCGCCAGGAAGGCGCACTCCAGGGGGGTGAGGTCCGGGACGTCCTTGTCGAAGAAGTACCGGGCCGCGATCCCCAGCCCCCGCCCGTTGCCGTTGACGTAGAACTGGTTGAGGTAGAACTCCAGGATCTTCTCCTTGGAGTAATGGGCCTCCAGGCGGAGGGCGTTCACCAGCTCCCGCCACTTCTCCTTCGGGCTGCGGTCCCGGCGGTCGAAGATGTTCTTGGCGGTCTGCTGGGTCAGGCTGGACCCGCCGGCGACGACCTCCCCCGCCCGGACGTTCTGCCACATGGCGCGGGCGATCCCAGCGGGATCAAGACCAAGATGGGTGAAGAAGCGCTTGTCCTCGGAGGAGACGATGGCGTCGACGCAGGCCCCCGGGACCTCGTCGTACCGCACGTACCGCCGGTGCTCCCCCTGGAAGAAGACCCCGATGCGGTGGGTGCCGTCCCGGGAGAAGACCGGGCTCTCCCGGGAGATCCGGGCCAGGATCGCCGACTCGGCGAGGTGTTCGCCGGGCTCCTGGACGACGTAGCGCCACCAGGCCCAACCGGCCCCGCCCGCCGCCGCCAGGCCCACCGCCAGCGCCGCGGCGGCCGCCCGTGCGAGCCACCGCCTCCAGCGCCGTCCGGGCCTCTTCCCCACCGCTTCCCTCACGCTCCCCTCCCTTCCGCCTCTTCCAGGATCCGGGCCATCGCCCGCACCGCGCCCGCCTCGCCGTGGCCCTCGGCGACCGCCCGGGCCCGCCGCGCCAGGTCCTGCCGGTCGGGCACGGCCCGCAGCTCCGCCACCGCCCGGGCGAAGCCCGCGGCGTCCTCGGGGTCCCGGACCACCCGGGTGGGTCCTTGGTCGTCCATCAGTTCGGCGGCTCCGTTTCGCAGCGAGGTGACGATCGGCACGCCGCTGGCCAGCGCCTCCAGGCAGGCGTTGGCGAAGGGGTCGTAGCGCGTCGGGAGGAGCAGGACGTCGGCGGCGGCATAGAACCGCTCCACCCGCTTCGCCGGCCCCGCGAACACGACATGGGATCGGATGCCCAGTTCCCGGGCGAGTTGCATGTAACCCTGGGGCCGCGGCTCGCTTCCCACCACCACCAGCTTCACGTCGGGGTCCGCCAGCAGGGCCAGGGCCCGCATCGCCGTGTCGAGGCCCTTGCGCTCCCAGCCGTTGCCGACGAAGAGCACCATGTCCTCGTGGGGCTCGATGCCACACTCCCGCCGGGTCTCGGCGAAGAAGGTCTCGCGGTGGCGCGGGTGGAAGCGGTCCAGGTCCACCCCGTTCCAGACCACCCGCAGGCGGGGAGCGACCTCGGGGTGGGCGGCGGCCAGCTCCGCCGCGGCCAGGCGGCTCACCGCCACCACGCGGGACGCGCCGGCGGGCCCGAGCTGGCGGCGCTCCACCCAGCGGTAGAAGGCGTGCAGCGGGCTCAGGCGGATCGACCACCGCCGGAGGCCGGCGCTGCCGGCGACGAGCTGCTCCCAGTAGGCGCGGTGGCAGCCCCCGCCGGCCCGGTACACGTCGCAGGGCAGGGTGCGCCCGAGGGAGACCACCCGGTCGAACTCCTCCCGCCGGACCCGCCCGGCGGCCCAGAAGAGGGACAGGGCCTTCAACAGGGTCCCGCCCCGGAGCACCCGCAGGCGGTGGAAGGTGACCCCCCGAGTCCCCGACAGGGTGGGGTCCAGGGAGGCGCAGAAGACGTGCACGTCGTGGCCCAGGGAGGCGAGGCCCCGGGCGAGCCCGACCAGGTGCCGCTCCGTGCCCCCCATCAGGTCGAACCGCTTGTGGACGAGGGCGATCCTCACCCGACCCCTTCCCCCCGCGGACCGCGGCCCCCGGCCGTCGCCTTCCGGGGCGCCGCCTCCACCCCCTCGGAGAGGGCCCGGAGACGGGCGAAGCGCAGCAGGACGTAGGTTGCCCCCAGGCCGCAGGCCACCACTCCCCTCCAGCCGTCCAGGAAGCCCCGCCCCGCCAGAAGGCGCCAGGCGAAGAAGGCCGGGGGGCGGAGCAGCAGGTCCCCGAGCCCCGCCCGCCTGCCCCGGGCGTGGGCGCTCCGGGCCCAGTCCCGGGAGTGGCGGTCGATCCGCGCCAGGTGGTCCGACAGGTCGCGGTAGGAGAAGTGGAGCAGCTCGCCCCGCAGGTGCCCCACCGGTCCCGCCGCCACCAGTCGGTCGTGGGGGTCGTCCCCCTCCCACCGGGCCGCCCCCACCAGGAAGACGCGGGCGCGGCGATCGGGCCAGAAGCCGCAGCCCCGCATGGGGCGGCCGAGGTAGACCATGCGCCTGGGAACCGTGTAGGCGACGGGGGACGCCTCCCCCCCGCCCGACCGGGCCAGCACGGCCTTCAGCTCCGCCGCCAACTCCGGGCTCACCCTCTCGTCGGCATCCAGGCCCAGCACCCAGCGGTGCCGAGCCAGGGCGGCGGCCCGGTTCTTCTGCGCCGCGTAGCCCTCCCAGGGGTGGTCCACCACCCTCGCCCCCCGGGCGGCGGCGACCTCCCGCGTGCGGTCCCGGGAGCCCCCGTCCACCACCAGCACCTCGTCGGCCCACCGCGCCGAGTCGATGGCCTCGCCGATGCGGTCCTCCTCGTCCTGGGCGACGATGGCGACGGTGATGCCGTTGGGGAGCAATCGGGGGTCCGGGGCTCGCGGGGGGCGCCGATTCTACCGGCGCGGGCGGTGGCGCGCACCCGCGGGCGCACCGGGCGGCGCGGCCCCCACCGCCGGGGATGCCGGAAGGCGTGCTCCGCGACCGCGGTGGCCGTCCTCCGCCCCCCGCGCGCCGGAGGAGTCCATCACCGCTCTCCCGGGCCAGGTGTCGCCGCCCCCTCGGGGGGGCGCGTTGAGGCCCGGGTTCCGGGGCGATATCATCGACGGGCCGGCGGGGGCCCCCACGTCCCCTCCGGCCCCCGGGCGGGGGTCCCGTCCCCGGAACGCGCGATCCCCAGCGCCACCCCCTGCGGACCCGATGCACTCCCCACTCCGGGCGATGCTCCCGCTCTCCCTGCTCCTCCTGGGTTCCCCGCCCGCGACCGCGGAGGATCCGCAGGACCCTCCCCCCGCCATCACCGAGGTCTACCGCGTGCCAGACGCCGAGGCGCCGAGCGGGGAGGTCCGCCTCGTCCAGGTCGGGTCCGAGGAGGACCCCCGGTCCACGCTCCTCGTCGAGACCGGCGCGGGCCTGCAGGTCGTCGAGGTCGGCCTGGACGGAGCGCACGCGACGCCGCTCGGCCTCACCACGTCGCCCCGCCCGGGGAAGGGGCTGCGGCGGGTCGACGACCTGTACTGGTTCGGGGGCTCCCTGGCTGCCGTCGTCCGCGGGAGTGGCCAGGTCTACAGCCGCTCCGCGGGCGAGCCGGCGTCCCCCCCGCTCGCCCTGGGGCTGCGGGGACTGGAGCAGGTGTTCTTCCTGGACCAGTACGTGATCGGGGTCCGGGGCACCCGCATCGCCAGCCTGGACCTGGCGGACGGGAGCACCGCGCGCCGGGACGAGCCCGCGTTGAAGGAGGCCAACAGGCTCTGCGTGGACCCCACCCACGGCTTCGCCATCTACGGGGTCGGCACGCTCTACCTGGACCCGGGCTCCCTCGCCCCGGCCGAGGACAACGGCCTAGGGCGCTTCTGGCAGGAGGACTGTTGGCCGAGGCCCTCGCAGTTCCGCCGGGAGCTCCCCTCCACCCTCACCTCCGGCGGCCTCGTCACAGGGGAGGTCCAGGAGGACCACCTGGAGGTGGCGCTGAGGTCCGGGGACGAGACGACGCCGCTGTGGCGCCTTCCCGGCGTCGTCGCCGCCCAGCGGATCGGGCCGCACCTCCTCGTGGTACTGGAGGGGGGGAGGGCCGTCGGCTGGTGGCGCGACTTCGCCCGGGCGGCGGCGCGTCGCGCCCGGCCCTTGGGGACGTGCGCCGCCGGGGACTGCGTGGACGGCGTCGGCGCCCTGACCCTGAAGTCGGGCGGCGCCCTCGTCGGCGCGTTCCAGGGCGGTCTCCTTCACGGCCTGGCGGCGCGGTTGGAGGCCGGGGGCAGGATGAGCGACATGGGGGTGTGGGAGGAGGGGCGCTACCTCACCTCTCTCCCGGACGGGCTCCTCGTCGACGTGGTGATGCCGGGGCCGGACGGCATCGAGGTGCGGGGCGGCATCGACCGCTACGGCAACCGATCGGGCGCCTGGCTGACCTCCCGCAGCGGGTCCGTCGAGGAGGCGGAGGTCTACCGCGAGGGCGGCCGCCTCGGCACCTGCGCCAGCCCCGACCACTGCCAGGGCCCGCGCGGCGAGATCCGCGGCGCCGAGTGGCGCTACGAGGGCGCGCTCCGGCACGGCCTCCCCCACGGCCAGGGAAGGTGGACGTGGACCGCGTCGGACCGCCGCTTCGAGGGGACCTTCGAGGAGGGCTTTCCAGTGAGCGGCGAGGACTGGGGGCTGGGGCGCCTCCTCTTCAAGGGTTCCGTCCGGAAGGACTTCACCCACGACTCCGGCCGCACGCCCCTGCCCGACGGCAGCGGGACCTGGATAGGCCCCCACGACGAGCGGGGCCTCCCGCACGGTCGAGGGAGCTTCGAGAACCGCCAGGGCAGGGTCCTGACCGCCGTGGCCGAGCACGGCGCGATCTCGCGCCCGGACTGAGCCCACCGCGGTCCCTCCCGGGGAAGCCCCGACCGTCTCCGCCACCGACCCGCCCCCCGAAGCCCGCCTGACCGCCCTCCCCGAGGGCCGCCTGGCCGTGCGCCTCGAGACCCGGGTGCCACCCGCGCCTCGTCGGCCCACCGCGCCGAGTCGATGCCGCCCCCGCGGTCCTCCACGGCCTGAGCGACGACGGCCACGGTGGTGCCGCTCGGGAGCCATCGGGTGTCCGGGGCTCCCGGGGGGCGCGGGTGCGACCGGCGCGGGCGGTGGCGCGCCCGCGCCCGTGCGCCCGGAGGGGCGCTCCCTCGCTTCCGGCGGGACGCCCGGGGGCGGTTTGGCCCCGCCCCGCGGGAGGTCTACAATACGGTCCCCCCCGCCGGGGGGACCGAAGGAGCGCTCCGCGACCGCGATGGCCGTCTTCCGTCCCTTGCGCGCCCTGAGATATTGCAGCGACCTCAAGGGGGAACTGCCCTTCCTCATCTCTCCTCCCGGGGAGGGACCCCATCCCCCCGACGAGGGACTGGAGGGGGTCCATCCCCTCGCCGCGCTCCAGCTCACCCGCGGCCGGTACGGCCCCGAGGCCCGGGAGGACGAGCCCCCCTTCACCCACGCCGCCCGACTCCTCCATGCGTGGAAGCAGGAGGGGATCCTGGGGAGGGATCCGCGGCCGGGCTTCTACCTGTACGAGCAGGTCTGGGATCCGGGCACGGGGCCCGTCACCCGCAGGGGGCTCGTGGGCCTCCTGCGCCTCGAGGACTTCGCTCCCGGCGGATCCGTCCATCCCCACGAGCGCACCCTGGCCCACGCCCGGGAGGACCTGGTCCAGCACCTCTCCGCCACCCAGGCCCACCTGAGCCTGGTGATGGGCCTGGTGGCCGACGCCCGGGGCGAGGTGGCGGCGCTCCTGGGGCGCGGGGCCGAGGCGTCCCCCCTCGTCGAGGTCCGGGACGGCGACGGGATCCTGAACCGCCTCTCCGTCGCCTGCTCCAACGCCTACGTGGAGTCCGTCGTCCGGGCGATGGCCGAGGAGCACGTGGTGCTCGCCGACGGCCACCACCGCTACGAGGTGGCCCTGGCGTACCGGGACCAGGTCCGGGCCCGGCCCGAGGTGCGGCGGCACCAGGAGCTGCCCTCGGACTACGTGATGGCGCTGATCGTGCCCGACGGGGATCCCGGCCTGGTGATCCTGCCCACCCACCGGGTCTTCCGCCGCCTGCCCGAGGAGAAGGTCTCGGCGCTCCACCGCGGCCTCGACGAGTCGTTCGAGCGCGTCCCCCTGACCGACGTGGCCGAGGCGACCCGCTTCCTCCACCCCGGCGAGCCCGGCGAGCGGTTCGTGCTGGTGTTGCCGGACCGGCTGGAGGGGGCGGTGCTGCGGGAAGGGTCTCCCGCGGCCCGGGCAGTCAAGGGTTTGCCGGCCCCCCTGCGGGACGTCGAGGTCGCCGTGCTCCGGGACGTGGTCTTCCGGGGGATCATGGGGATCGGCCCCGAGGACTTCCCGCCGGAACAGCACGTGAGCTACGTCAACGACGCCCGGACGGCGGTGGCGCTGGTCCAGGACGCGGGGCAGCAGATCGGCTTCCTGGTGCGGGCCGCACGGCCCGAGCAGGTCACCGCGGTCGCCCTGGCGGGGGAGGTCATGCCGCCCAAGTCCACCAACTTCTTCCCGAAGCCGGTCAAGGGCCTTCTCATCAACTCCCTGCGGTCGTTCTGACCTCGCCGCGCCCCCCATGGCCCTGAGGTCCCGCCCCATCCGCTCCTTCGATGCCGTCGCCGCGTCGCGCCTCGGAGGCGTGTTCACCGACATCGACGGCACCCTGACGGATCCCGACGGGCGGATCCCCGCCGCGTCCTTCGCGGCCCTGGAGCGCCTGCGGGGGGCGGGCCTCAGGACGGTGGTGGTCACCGGCAGGCCCGCGGGATGGTGCGACATGATCGCCCGCACCTGGCCGGTGGACGCGGTGGTGGGCGAGAACGGGGGGCTGTGGTTCATGCGGGACGGCGAGCGCTTGGTGCGCCGCTACCGCATGGGCGAAGAGGAGCGGCGGGCGAGCCGGGCCCGGCTGGAGGCCGTCGCCTGGGACGTCCTCGCCGAGGTGCCGGGGGCGGCGCTGGCCAGCGACCAGCCCTACCGGGAGTTCGACCTCGCGGTGGACTTCCGCGAGGACGTGGCCCCCCTGGAGGCGGAAGCGGTAGATCGGATCGTGGCGATCTTCCACCGCCACGGCGCCACCGCCAAGGTCAGCAACATCCACGTCAACGGCTGGTTCGGGAGCTGGGACAAGCTCACCGCCTGTCGCGACCTGGTCCGGGACGCCTTCGGGGGGGACCTGGACGCCGAGAGGGACCTCTGGACCTTCTTCGGGGACTCCCCCAACGACGAGCCGATGTTCGCGTTCTTCCCCCTCGCCATCGGCGTCGCCAACATCGCGCGGTTCGCCGGCGACCTCGTCCATCACCCCGGCTTCGTCACCGAGGGAGACGGCGCCCGGGGTTTCGTCGAGGGGGTGGACGTGCTGCTCGGCGCGCCGGCGATCAGAAGGTCCCGCCGAGGCTGAGTCGGACGCCGTCGAGGCGCCCGTCCTCGATCCCCGGGGCGACCACGACCCCTGGGGCGGCCCCCTTGCGGTGGCGGGCCCATCCCACGGCCCCCGTCACCTGGTTCACCAGGACGGCGATGCCGTAGGGGATCAGGATGGACCGGCTCACCATCTGGCGCGCGCTCTCGGCGTGGAGCCCCACGGTGTAGACCACCGCCCAGCCCTGGGCGATGTTGACCAGGAGGTTGGCGACGAAGCCCGGCTTGTCCGCCAGGTAGACGTTGCCCATGCCGGGCAAAGGCAGGAATCCCAGGGCGATCAAGGTCCCGACGGTCTTGGGGCGACCCGGGGGCACCACGGTCGCGGCCTGTGTCGTCGCTCCGACGCCCCCGATCTCGCCGCCGGACGACCCCGGGGCCGCCGGCTCGTTGCCGCCTTCGGGCTCCTCTCCGCCCGGAGGGGGCGGCGGTTCCTCGGGGGGGACCGCCTCGCCGGCCCGCGGCTCGTCCGCGGAAGGGGCCACGGCGTTCGCCTCCCCGGGCGCGGTCGGGGCGGGCTCGGCGGCGGCGGGAGCGGGCTCGGCGGCGGTGGGAGCGGGCTCGGGGGCGGT
>JAKLKC010000058.1 GCA_023150875.1 Myxococcota bacterium
TGTCTGGGCCGACCGAGAAGGGGGAGTAGCCCCGCAGCGAGTTGATGCCCCCCGCCCGGTACCGCAGGCTGTAGGGGATGAGGGAGCCGTCCAGGGAGCGGATCCACCCCCCCGACAGGTTCCAGCGCAGGACCACCAGGTCCTTGTAGATGGGCACGTAGGCCCGGACGTTCCCCTGGAGCTTGAGGTAGCGGAAGTCCCCGCCCAGGACGTCCAGCACCTGCTCGTCGTCGATCCGGAACCCCCCCGCGAACTCGGAGGCAGCGCTGAGGTAGAAGCCCGCGGTGGGGGCGATGCGGTTGTTGCGCTTGTCGAGGATGAAGCTGACCGTCAGCGACGAGGTCCGCCCGCTCCGGTAGAACTCCCCGCCCTGGAACCGCTGCTGGTACTCCCGGAGGTTGGACAGGCCGAGGTCCTCGAAGGTGTAGTCCACGCCGATCCGGGCGTCGTCCTCCTTGCCCAGGTAGTGCCCGAGGGCCAGGGTGAACCCCCGGTTGTACTCCGCGAGCCCGAAGTCCTGGACCACGTTGAACACGCTGAATCGGGCCGTCCATCGGGTGTCCAGGAAGTAGGGGTCGAAGATGTCGAACCGGTACTGCTGGCTCCGGTTGTCGCCGTTGAAGAAACCCTTCTCCTTGAGGTTCTGGCCGAGGCTGACGTTGGCGGCGAGGCTGGCGACGTATCCGAGCCCGAGGAAGTTGTTCTTCGAGACGTTGGCGGTGAAGATGAAGCTCTGGGCGTTGGAGAACCCCGCGCCGATGCTGAAGGTCCCCGTCGGCTTCTCCACCACCCGCACGTCCATGTCGAGGGTGTTCGGCTCTCCGCCGCGGGGGGTGGTGATCTCGACCTTCTCGAAGTAACCGAGCCTCTCCAGTCGCCTGCGGGCGTTCTCGACCTCTCCCCCCCGGAAGAGATCGCCCTCGTCCAGGTGGATCTCCCGACGGATCACCTTGTCCCACGTCGTGTCGTTGCCGCCGATGCGGATCTCGTCCAGGTAGACCTTGTCGCCCCGCTCCACGTCGAAGCTCAGGTCCACGACCCGGGTGTCGGGGTGGGGATCCGGCACCGGCACCACCTGGGCGAAGGCGTATCCCTCGTTGGCGAAGACCTGGGTGAGGGCGTCGACGGTCTCGTGCATCTGGCTCAGCTTGAACCAGGTCCCCTGCTTGAGCTTCACCTTCTTGCGGAGCTCATCCGTGGTGTGCTCCCCCAGATCGCCCTTGATCGCGACGTCCCCGATCCGGAAGCGGGGCCCCTCCTCGACGTTGATGGTGACGTAGACCCAACGCCGGTCGGGGGTGAGGGCCACCTGGGGCTCCCCCACCTTCACGTTGAGGTAGCCCTGCTCGTAGTAGTAGCTCTGGACCACGTTGACGTCGGCCCGGAGCGCCTCCTCGCGGTAGGTCCCCCCCTGGCTGAGGCCGGGGATCAGTCCCGCCTCCCGGGTCTGCATGAACCGCTTGATGTTCGATGCCGGGACGTGTCCGTTCCCGACGAAGCGGATCTGCTTGATCTGGACCTTGGGCCCCTCGTCGATCCGGAAGGTGACGTTGACCTCGTTGTTGCCCGCGTCTACGACCTCGTGCTCCACCTGGGCGAGGTAGAAGCCCTTTTCGAGGTAGAGGTCCTCGATCTTCTTGCGGGCCGCCTTCACGCGCCCCTCGTCGAGGATGGCGAAGGGCCTGACGTCGAGGACCTCGGTGATGTCGGCGGTCTTGACCTTGTCGTTGCCCCGGAGCATCACCTCGCGGATGGAGGGCTTCTCGGCGACCAGGAACGCGACGGCGACCCTGCCGTCGTCGGACCGCTTGACGTCCACCTGGACGTCGCGGAAGTAGCCGAGGCGGAAGACGTTGCGGATCGCCTGGCGCAGGGCCGGTCCCCGCAGGACGTCGCCCGGGGACAGCCCCACCACGCCGAGGACGGCGGCCTCCTCCACCTTGTCGTTGCCCACCACGTCGATGGCGGCGATGACCGCCCCCTCGTAGTCGGCCACGGAGGCGTGGGCGGAGGCGGGAGCCGTGACCACCGCGGCCGCCGCGAGCCATGCGAGCAGCAGGAGGGCGCGGCGGAGGCGGCCCGGAGTCCTATGGAGGAGGGCCACGTTCAGGACCACTCCTCGAGGCGGCCCGAGTGCAGGCGCAGCCGGCGGGGGACCTTCCGGGCGAGGTCCAGGTCGTGGGTGACCAGGACCAGGCTGGCGCCGCGGTCCGCGTGGACCCGGAAGAGCAGCTCGTCGATGGCGCGCCCGGTCTTCTCGTCGAGGTTGCCCGTGGGCTCGTCGGCCAGCACCAGGTCGGGCCGCATCACCAATGCCCGAGCGACGGCGACCCGCTGCTGCTCTCCGCCGGAGAGCTCGCCGGGGCGGTGGTGCAGCCGACGGGAGAGCCCGACCTCGGCCAGCATGTCCTTCGCCGCGTCCCGGGCCTCCCGGTCCCCGACCCCGGCGAGGACCGCCGGCATCATCGTATTCTCCAAGGCGGTGAACTCGGGTAGCAGGTGGTGGAACTGGAACACCAGTCCGATGCGGCGATTCCTGAAGGCGGCGAGATCGGCGTCATCGAGGGCGAAGACGTCGTGGCCGCCGAAGAGGATCTGCCCCGTGGTGGGGCGGTCCAGGGTCGCCAGGACGTGGAGGAGGGTGGACTTCCCGGCGCCGCTGGCGCCGACGATGGAGACCTGCGATCCCGGTTCGAGCACCAGGTCGATGCCCGAGAGGACCTCGATGGTCTCGGCGCCCTTGACGAAGCTGCGGGTGACGGACCTCGCCTCGATCCGGAGAGCGCCCGCCCGTGAGTCCGGGGATGTCGGTCCGGCGTGCGCCGGTCGCGCTCCGTCACTCATAGCGGAGTCCCTCGACCGGATCGAGGTTGCTGGCCTGCCAGGAGGGGTAGATGGTGGCGCTGAAGCTCACCCCGAGCGCGACGAGGGCCACGAGGGCGAACAGCGGCGGGCTGATCTCGACGGGCAGAGTGTCCAGGTAGTACACGTCGGTGTCAAGCTTGATGAACTTGTAGCGGTCCAGCAGCCAGCAGCTCCCCCACCCGAGGATGGTTCCGGTCGTCGTGCCGATGAAGCCGATGATCAGCCCCTCGATCATGAAGACCTTCATGACCCTCACCCCCGAGGCGCCCATGGCCTTGAGGATGGCGATCTCCTTGCCCTTCTCGATCACCACCATGATCAGGGTCGAGATGATGTTGAGGGCCGCCACCATCACGATGAAGGTCAGGATGATGCCCATCACGACCTTCTCGAGCTTCAGGGCCGAGAACAGGTTGCGGTTCAGCGACATCCAGTCCCGGGTCCAGAACGGGTAGCCCAGGTGCTGCTCGATGGCGGTGGCGATGTCGCCGGCCCCGTCGATGTCGTCCACCCGCACCTCGAAGGCGGTCACCACGTCCGGGGTCCGCAGGAACCGCTGGGCGGTTGCCAGGGTCACGTAGGCCCACTTGGTGTCGTACTCCCACATGCCGGAGTAGAAGATCGCCTTCACTCGGAAGCGGGCGACGGGGGTGGTGGGGGCGCCGAAGGGGCCGGGCTCGCCCCCCACGGGGCTGATGGCGGTGAGCACGTCCCCCGGGTAGACGTGGAGGGTTCGGGCCAACTCCTCCCCCAGCACGATCCCGGGGACCGCGGCGTCGGGATCGGGGATCACCCGGTCGGGCTGGGGGGGCATGGGCTCGTCGAGCCGGTCCAGCAGGTCCCTGCGGGCGGCGTCGTCCGCCAGCAGGCCGCCCATGCCTTGCTTGAGGTCGGCCACGAGGGAGGTGACGCCCCCCACGGTCACGACGTCCACCCCCTTCAGGATGGCGCCGGTCACTTTGTCGTGGTTCTTGAGCATCAGCTCGGTGTACTTGAAGGGAGTCGCGTCGACGACGCCGGGGACCTCCAGCAGCTTCCGCCGGACCTCGCCGTGGTCGGCGATCTCCCCGGTGTAGCTCATCACCACCGCGTGAGCGTTGGCGCCCAGGATCTTGTCCCGCAGGTCCCTCTCGAAGCCCCCCATCACCGAGAGCACGACGTCGAGGGCCCACACGCCGACGGTCACGCCGAGGATGGAGATCAGCGTGATCGCCGAGAGGTAGCCCTGGTTCTTCTTGCCCCGGAGATAGCGCAGGCCGACGAATGCCTCGAAGCGGCGGGCCTGGCCGGCGACGGCGGGGACCAGCGGGTGGGGGGAGGCGCCGGACAGGGAGCGCTCCACGTCCCGCACCAGGACGCCGTGGAGCAGCTCCCTCAGGAGCCACAGCACCAGGAAGTAGGGCATCCAGAGCGGGGCGAGGGCGATCCCCGGGATCCCCGCCAGGGCCGCCGCGGACTTGCCGAGGTGGCCCGACGGGCGCGTGCCCTCGTAGAAGGGGATCGACAGGCGGCGGCCCACCACGGCCACCGCCACCGCGGCGGCGAGCCCGGCCAGGGCCCCGACACCCCCGCCCCGCAGCGCGCCGGCCAGGGGGTCCGCGGCCCCGTGCCCGAGGGCCCACGCCCCCCAGCCCGCCCCGGCGGCGGCGGCGACCAGGGCGTGGAGGACGCCGGAGACGGGTCGGACCATCCACCCGAGCCCCAGGACCCCCAGGGTGACACCCAGCGCGCCCAGGGTCCCGGGCACCACCAGCGCCGTGCCCCAGGTCGCCCGCGCCACCAGCCCCCCCACCGCGGCGGCGAGCCCGGCGTCCACCGCGAGGAACGCCGGAAGGGCTCCCACGAGTCCCAGGAAAAGGGCGGTGGTCTCGGCGGTGATGGCCAGGGGGAACAGGACCAGCGCGGGCAGGGCGAGGGCGCTCCGGAAGGCCCGGCCGGAAGGCAGGGGACGCCCGGTGTACTCCTCGACCACGAAGGCCAGGCCGTCGGCGCACAGGCCCGCGAGCCCGAGCAGCAGGTACGGACCGAGCCAGAGGGGCGCGCTCGCGAGCAGGAGCGCCCTGCGGAGCCGGGGCATCAGGAGCGGGTTTCCGTGGGTTCGGTCCGGAGGGTCGGAGGGCCGGCCCGGCGGGGGGGATGGCCCGGGAGGACGCCGCCCTGGGGGCGGAGCCGGGGCTTCGTATCCCAAACGGGCCCGGGGGTCAACGTATTCCAGGCGGGCGGGCGCCGGGGAAGGAGTGGGACTCGGGGCGGATCACCCGGGCAGCTCGGCGGCCGATCCGCCGCCCAGGGTCCCGTCCGCCTGGGCGACCAGGTACGCCTCCATGAACCGGTCCAGGTCCCCGTCCAGCACGGCGTCGACGTTGCCGTCCTCGTGGCGGGTGCGGTGGTCCTTCACCAGCCGGTAGGGCTGGAGCACGTAGGAGCGGATCTGGGAGCCCCACTCGATCTTCTTCTTGGTCGCCTGCTTCTCCGCCAGGGCCTCCTCGCGCTTGCGGAGTTCCAGGTCGTAGAGGCGGGCCTTCAGGACCTTCATGGCCGTGGACTTGTTCTTGTGCTGGCTCTTCTCGTTCTGGCAGACCACCACGAGGCCGCTGGGGATGTGGGTGATCCGGACCGCGGAGTCGGTGGTGTTCACGCTCTGGCCCCCGGGGCCGCCGGAGCGGAAGACATCGATGCGCAAGTCCTTGTCCAGGACCTCGATCTCGATGTCGTCCTCGATGTCGGGGTAGGCGTGGACGGCGGCGAAAGAGGTCTGGCGCCGGGCCGCGGCGTCGAAGGGGGAGATCCGCACCAGGCGGTGCACGCCGACTTCGGCCTTGAGGTATCCGTAGGCGTAGGGGCCCGTGATGGAGAGGGTGGCGCTCTTGATGCCGGCGTCCTCGGCGGCGAGGAAGTCCAGGGTCTGGATCCGGAACCCGCGTCGCTGGGCCCATCGCTCGTACATCCGCAGCAGCATCGCCGCCCAGTCCTGGGCGTCCACGCCGCCGGCCCCGGCGTTGATCTCGAGGATCGCCGCGGCCTCGTCCCCTTCCTCGCCCAGGAGGCGCTGGATCTCCATCTCGGCCAGGCGCTTCTCCATCGCCGCGGCGATACCGCCGGCCTCGGAGACGGAGTCGGGGTCGCCGCCGGCCTCTTCGGCGAGGTCGAGCAGGACCAGCGCCTCCTCCACCTGGCTCCGGGCCGACTCCCACCCCTGCACCTGGCGCTCCAGCTCGGTGCGCTGCTTCAGGATCCCCTGGGCACGCTTCGGATCGCTCCAGAGGCTGGGGTCCTCGATGTCCCTGCCGAGGGACTCGACGCGGGCGCGCTTCCCCTCGACGTCAAAGATGCCTCCGGAGCTTCGTCACCCGCTCCTGAAGCTGGTTCAGCTCCTCGCGAAGTTCGTCGATGGTCATGGGCCCTGCCTCCCCGGGGCGGGGCGCGTCTCGAACGCCGCGCCGCCGGACGGGGCAAGGTAACGGCTGGGGACGGGTCGCGCAAGGCGCCCCAAGGCAAGCCTTCAGCGGATCCGCCCCTCCCCTCCCGACGCTTCCCAGATCCGCTGCTCCAGAGCCTCCATGACGGCGCGCTCGTCGTCCCGCTGGTGGTCGAAACCCAAGAGGTGAAGGGCGGCGTGCACCAGCAGGAAGTGCACCTCCTCGCCGAGGTCGAGGCCATGGAGTGGAGCCTGGGCGGCGGCGGTCTCCACCGAGACCACCGCGTCGCCCAGCACCTCGGGGTGCAGGCCCGGGAAGGCACCCTCGCCCAGGGGGAACGAGAGCACGTCGGTGGGGCGGTCCCGGCCACGCCAGCGGGCGTTGAGGGGGCGGATCCCCGCGTCGTCGGTCAGCCGCACCGAGACCTCGAAGCCGCACCCACCGTCCGGCAGGCGACCCGCCGCCTGGGGCAGGTCCGACAACGCGTGCAGCACGCGGGCGAGGCGCTCGCGGATGAAGGCGCCGGCCTCCTTCGACGCCCACGCGGCCCAGGGCTCGTCCCGCCGGGCCAGCGCCTCGTCCACGTCGACGCCGACCTCGTGGCGGTGGGGATCGGGGCTCCGGCCCAAGGTCAGACCTTCTTGCGCCCCGAAGCGATCCCCGCGGTGGTCCGGAGCACCACGAGGTTCGGGTCCCCGGCGGCGATCTCCCCGCCGGAGATCGCGGGGAAGTCCGCCGACAGCGGGGACTCCCCGTCGGTCCGGGTGTCCCTGCCCCCATCGGGGTCGCCCCCGCCCCCGGTGGTGGTGACGACCGTGACGGGGGGCGGGGGGCGCCGGGGAGGCGGACGGAACGCCGCCGCGGGGGCGAGGCCCGCGGGATCCCCCTCCAGGGCGACCGCGGAGAGGGGGAGGCCCTTCTTCTTCTCCGGGGCCTGGAACTCGGGGTACTCGATGCGGTGGTGGTGGATCCCGATGAGCACCGAGTTGAAGGTGTCGCTGATCACCTTCAGTTCCCGCATGGTGAGGGGGCACTCGTCGAGCTGCCCGTCGGCGATCACCTTCTCGATGATCCGGGCCACCCGGGCCTTGATCGCCCCGGGGGTGGGCTGGCGGAGGGAGCGGGTGGCCGCCTCGACCCCGTCGGCGAGCATGATGATCCCGGCCTCCCGGGTCTGGGGCTTCGGCCCGGGGTAGCGGAAGTCGGCGTCGTCGACCCGGGCGATGGCCGGGTCCTCCATCTGCTTGGCCTTGTTGTAGAAGAAGCTCACGACGGCGGTGCCGTGGTGCTGGGGGATAAGGTCGATGAGGGCCTGGGGCAGGCCGTGGCGACGACCGAGCTCGATGCCGTCCTTCACGTGGTTCGTGATGATCAGGGCGCTCATGGACGGGCTGAGGCGGTCGTGGAGGTTCTCGCAGTCGTGCTGGTTCTCCACGAAGTATTGGGGCTTGACCATCTTGCCGATGTCGTGGAAGTAGCACCCCACCCGGGCGAGCAGGGCCCGGGCGCCCACGGTCTCCGCCGCAGCCTCGCTGAGCTGGCCCACCACCATCGAGTGGTGATAGGTGCCCGGGGCCCGCACGATCATCTCCCGCAGCAGGGGGTGGTTGAGGCTGGAGAGCTCCAGGAGCTTGATGTCGGTGAGGTAGCCCATCCCCTCGAAGACCGGGACCAGCCCGAGGACGATCACGCCGCTGAAGAGGCCCCCCGCGACGCCGAAGGCGACGTTCAGCAGCGGCTCCACCGCGGAGACCTGGCCGGGGTTGAAGCCGATCCCGCTGAACTCCACCATGGCGATGGCGATGGCGGTGGCCGCGTTGACGAGGGCGGTCAGGATCCCCGCCCGGAAGAGCTTCCCCCTCTCGTTGGCATGGGCCAGTCCGCCCGCGGCGGCGAGGGAGCCCACCAGCAGGTAGATGGTCATCAGCAGGTCGTGACCCATCAGGTAGCCGCACACGAGGCAGGCGAAGGCGGTGAACACGATGGCGGTCTCGGAGTTCATCAGGATCCGCACCAGCATCGCCGTGGCCGCCACCGGGACGGCATACCAGTAGGCGGTCTCCGGGATCCCCGGGAACCGATCCGCCAGCGCCTCGGCGACCGCCACGGCCAGGCGCGTCATTCCCGCGGCCATCAGCATGAGGATCGACAGCGCGGCGATGTCGCGGGTGGTACGGGAGAACTTGCGGATGAAGCGGGTCGAGAACGTGTAGAGGACGGCGACCACCAGCCCCAGGAGACAGGTCAACGAGAGCAGGTGCAGCCCCGGTCGGTAGCTGCTCCGGCCGGCGAGCATGGTGGCGATGGCGTCCATCTGCCACGGCTTCACCACCTCGCCGACCCGCACGATCACCTCACCCCGCTGGTACTCCTTGAAGATCGGCTGGACCCGGAGCCGCGCCTCCTCCCGGCGGGCGACGGTGGCCGAGGCGTCGTAGCTCAGGTTCGGGACGACGAGGGCCTGGGCGAGGACCCGCGCCGCCTGCTCCCCGGGGGCGGCGGCCCGATCGCCGAGGCGATCCAGGTGGGCCAGTGCCAGGGCCTCCCGGGCCTCCTCCCGATCCCTGATCTTCGCCAGGTCCTTCAGGACGACCTCGGTCTCCTCGCCGCCCTCGACGCGGCGCACGGTGATCCTCCCCTCGCCGGGGAGCACGTCCTTGGACAGGATCACGTAGCCCCGCATGGCGGTCTGGAGCAGGGAGGCGGCGACCTCCTCCACCTGGGGGGAGAAGCGCTCCGCCAGGAGGGCGCGCTGCGCCTCCTCGGGGAGCTGGACCCCGAGGACGGCGGCGAAGGCGTCCAGGACCGCTCGGTCCTCCTGGGACATCGCCTGCCCCGCCGGCCTCTTCGCCCCCTTCGCGCCGTGCGCGGCCGGAGTCACGGAGGGTTCGGGCAACCCATCCCGTGCGTTGGTCATGGCGGACCGGAGGCGCTGCTCGGTCTCCTGGGCCAGCAGGACGTCGTGGCCGAAGACGGAGAGGACCTGCTCCTCGGCGCGCCGGCGGGCGTCCGCGGTCAGGTCCCGGTCCTCCACCTGGAACTCCCGGCTGGCACGCACGTCCCGGTCGGCGATCTCCCCCGCCGAGATCTCGACGTCGGGCGTTGGGGCGAAGTCCGTCAGGATCAGCGCGAGGCCGAGGGCCAGGGCGGCAGCGACGAGGGGCCGAGCCACGCCCCCGGTCTCCCGCACCCACGCCCGGAGGGAACGCCGGGGCGGCCGGGCGCCGATCTCGGCGATGCCGCGTTTACTGGGCGCGGACGCCACCGTCCCTCCCCCCACCCGAGCGGGCCGGGCCGCGGGCGCGCTCCTCGGCGCGCTCGTACGCCTTGATGATGGCCTGGACCAGGGGGTGGCGCACCACGTCGGCGTCGCTGAAGGTGACGAAGCCGATGTCCTCGATGTCCTTGAGGATCTGGGTCGCCTCCACCAGGCCGCTCCTCTTCTCGATGGGGAGGTCGATCTGGGTCACGTCCCCGGTGACCACGGCCTTGGAGTTCACGCCGAGGCGGGTCAGGAACATCTTCATCTGTTCCGGGGTGGTGTTCTGGGCCTCGTCGAGGATCACGAAGGCGTCGTTGAGGGTGCGCCCCCGCATGAAGGCCAGGGGCGCGACCTCGATGATGCCCCTCTCCAGGTGCCGCTGGGCCCTCTCGACGTCCATCATGTCGTGGAGGGCGTCGTAGAGCGGACGGAGGTAGGGGTTGACCTTCTCCTGGAGGTCGCCGGGCAGGAAGCCCAGGCGCTCGCCGGCCTCCACCGCCGGGCGGGCGAGGACGATGCGCGCCACCTCCCGCTGGTTCAGGGCGCCCACGGCCATGGCCATCGCCAGGTACGTCTTGCCCGTCCCCGCGGGGCCGATGCCGAAGACGATCCCCTTCTCGCGGATGGCCTGCACGTACCGCTTCTGGGCCGGGGAGCGGGGGGTGACCGGGCGGCCCCGGGCGGAGGTGACCAGGGTGTCCCCGAAGTAGTCGTCGAGGTGGGTCGCCGGGTCGCCGGCGCAGAGCCGCACGGCCTGGGAGACCTCGACGGGGCCCAGGGGGAACCCCTTGCGGGCGAGCCCCTCCAGCTCGCGCAACGCCCTCTCGGCGACGGCGGCGGCCTCGGGCTCCCCCTGGATGGTGACCACGGTCCCCCGAGCGCCGACGCGCACCCCCAAGCTGCGCTCCAGGATCCGGAGGTGCTGCTGGTGCTGGCCGGCGACGTGCTGGAAGGCGTCGTGGTCTTCGAACTCGACGCGAAGGGAAGCGGGCGTGGTTTCCGGCAAGTCCGTCCTGGCCCTCCCCCGGGGGATCGCCCTGGCCCCCCAGCGGCGCGACGTCCCGGGCTCCCGGGGAGGATAGCGACGCGAGCGCACGCGGGCAAGCGGCAGTCCTGACGTCGCGGGGGCGGGGTGCGGGTCGGAGGGGGCGGGGGCGCGATCACGGGAGCGCGATCACGGGGGCACGCTCACGGGGCACGATCACGAGGGCACGATCAGGGGGCGCGATCAGGAGGGCACGATCACGAGGGCACGATCACGAGGGCAGAATCACGTCTTCGCGCCCGCGCCCGTGCCCGCGCCCGCGCCGATACCTCAAGACCACCACCCCCCCCGCCCCCCTCACGGCACCGACGCATCCCCGTCGTCCGGATCTCCCCCCGCCTCGGTGTACCCGTCACCGTCGTCGTCGTACCAGTCGGTGCCGTCGTCCACGGTGCCGTCGCAGTCGTTGTCCCTGCCGTCCGCCGCCTCGACGACGCCGGGGCTCATGTCGGACAGCGCGTCGTTGCAGTCCCCGGGGGTGGAGCCATCGGAGCAGGCGGGCCCCTCGCAGTAGCCGTCGCCGTCGTCGTCGGAGGCTGCCGTGCCCTCGTCCACGAGGCCGTCGCAATCGTCGTCCACCCCATCGGCCTCCTCGGGGGCGTGGGGGTAGGCGGACGGATCGGCGTCGTCGCAGTCCCCCCCCGCCTCGGAGTAGCCGTCGCCGTCGTCGTCGGTGGCCCCGGTGCCGTCGTCGACCACGCCGTCGCAGTCGTCGTCCAGGCCGTTCTCCACTTCCTCGGCGCCGGGGTTCACGGCGGGATCCCCGTCCCGGCAATCGCCGTCTCCCTCGTCGTACCCGTCCCAGTCGTCGTCGCTGCACTCCGTCCCCTCGTCGACGGTGCCGTCGCAGTCGCCGTCCACGCCGTCACACGCCTCCGCGGCACCGGGGCGGACCCCGGCGTCGGTGTCGTCGCAGTCCCCGGCGCAGGCGGAGATCCCGTCCCCGTCCAGGTCCACGGCGGCCGCGGTGCCGTCGCAGTCGTTGGCCCGGACCCGCACCTCCACGGGCACGAGGGACGCGCCCGCGGCCACGAAGGTCAGGGGCAGGTCCACCGCCCCGGCGTCCACGGCGGCGTACGTGACCCCCAACTCCGCGACCCCGCCGGGGGCCAGGGAGAGGGGCCACCCCCCGGGGGGAACCCCCAGCCCCAGGACCCCCGAGGTCGTCTCCGGCACCTCGCCCGGCGACAGGGACACCGCGACCACCCCCTCGTTGACCAGGCCGATCCTCCCCTGGGCGGTGGCGCCGGGGCTCACCGCCCCCAGGTCCACCACCCCGGGCCATCCCGACACCCGGGCGTCCCGGGCGTAGCCTTGGAGCGACACCAGGAACTCCCCCCTCCCCTCGGCGGCCAGGACCTTGAGGGATCCCGAGTGGTCCCCCGCGGCGTCGGGATGGTAGGTCACCCGCACCGGCGTCGCCTCCCCCAGGGCGTAGAGGACCGCCCCGTCCGTCCACTCCACCGTGTAGGTCCCCGCCTCGGCCTCCACCTCCACGTCCTCCAGCACCAGCGTACCGCTGCCGGCGTTGTGGACCCAGATCTCCAGCTCCGCGTAAGACCCGGTGGCCAGGAGACCGAAGTCCAGGCGGTCCTGGGACCCGTTGAGGTCCCCCCGGGCGCTCCCGAGGGCGGTGTCGGTGCAGCCCTGAAGGAAGGACGCGGCGACCGCGGCGGCCAGCGCCGGCTCGAGCCCCATCCTCCCTCCCCTCCCCGGGCGCCGGGTACGGCGCCCCAGGGCGATGCCGACCAGGGCCGCGGCGGCGAACCCCGCCCCAGTGGAGGGAGCGGAGCCTCCACCCCCCTCGCAGGCGCAGCCCGTCCCGCCCTGCCCCCGGGGGACGAGCCCCTCGTCGATCTCCCCGTCGCAGTCGTTGTCCACCCCGTCCGCCACCTCCTCGCCCCCCGGGTGCGCCGCGGGATCGGCGTCGTCGCAGTCGCCGTCCGCCTCGGTCGACCCGTCCTCGTCGTCGTCCCACAGGGTGGTGCCCTCGTCGGCCTTGCCGTCGCAGTCGTCGTCCCTGCCGTTCGGCTCCTCGGTCGCCCCGGGGTGGACGCCGGGATCGGCGTCGTCACAGTCGCCCCCCAGCTCGGTGTACCCATCGCCATCGTCGTCGGAGCGGTCGGTGTCCTCGTCCACGCCGCCGTCGCAGTCGTCGTCCCGGCCGTTGGGCTCCTCGGCCCCCCCCGGGTGGACCCCGGGATCGGCGTCGTCGCAGTCGCCGTCCACCTCGGCGGAGCCGTCCCCGTCGTCGTCGTAGAGCTCCGTCCCCTCGTCGACGACGCCGTCGCAGTCGTCGTCCACGCCGTCGGGCTGCTCGGGCGCCCCGGGCCAGGCGGTGGGGTCCTGGTCGTCGCAGTCGCCGGCCTGGGCGGTGGTGCCGTCCCCGTCCACGTCGACGAGGCCCCCGTCCACCACGCCGTCGCAGTCGCCGTCCACCCCGTCCAGCACCTCCTCGGCACCGGGGTGCACGGCGGGATCGCCGTCGTTGCAGTCGCCGCCCAGCTCGTCGTGGCCGTCCCCGTCGTCGTCGTGGCACTCCGTCCCCTCGTCGGCGACGCCGTCGCAGTCCTGGTCGACCCCGTCGCACACCTCGACCCCGCCGGGGTGCACCGCGGGATCGGCGTCGTCGCAGTCGCCACCGACCTCGGTCAGCCCGTCGCCGTCGTCGTCGTAGCACTCCGTCCCCTCGTCCACCGTCCCGTCGCAGTCGTTGTCGCGGCCGTCGCAGGTCTCCGGCGCTCCGGGGTGGACGGCGCCGTCTTCCGGCCGGCAGTCCCCATCGCAGGCGGCGATCCCGTCGCCGTCCCCGTCCAGCTCGTCGGGATCGGCGACCCCGTCGCAGTCGTTGTCCGCGATGCCGTCGCAGACCTCGGGGGCGCCGGGATGCACCGAGGCGTCGGCGTCGTCGCAGTCCCCGGCACAGGGCGAGAAGCCGTCCCCGTCGGCGTCGAGGTCGTCGTCCACCGCGCCGTCGCAGTCGTCGTCGACGCCATTGCACACCTCGGGGGCGCCCGGGTGGACCGCGGGATCCGCGTCGTCGCAGTCGCCGTCGCACACCCTCCAGCCGTCGCCGTCGGCGTCGGTGGGGTCCTCGTCCAGGACGCTCCCGTCGCAGTCGTTGTCCAGGCCGTCGCACAGCTCCGGGGCCCCGGGGTGGACGGTGGGGTCCGCGTCGTTGCAGTCCCCGTCGCACGCCAGCCAGCCGTCCGCGTCGCCGTCGGGCGCGTAGTGGACGGTGACCACGTCGTAGGCGACCTCGTCGCCGGCCACGAGCCCCGTGGCGACGACGTCGTAGGTGCCCGGCCCCGGGAGCGTCACCGCCACCGACCACGCTCCCGACGCGGCGTCCCCGCAGCCGGCGACCGCCCCCCCCACCGACACGCACACCTCCTGGATGGCGCTGGCGACACCACGGACCTCCAGGTCGGGCTCGCCGACGCAGAGGCCGGGGGTGGGCCACTCGATCTCCAGGGAGGCCGGCGAGGCGTCGATGGCCCGGGCCGAGCCGTCCTCGCTGCCCACCACCACCTCCAGGGACCCGTCTCCGTCGACGTCCCCGCCCCGCACGGACCGGACGGCCGAGCCGACGTAATACGACCACACCAGGGCCGGGGCGACGCCCACCTCGGCCTGGGCGACGTCCACGGCGTAGACCCACCCGTCCTCGCCGCCCACCAGCGCCTCGTCTAAGCCGTCCCCGTCGACGTCGGCCACGGCCAGCGCCCGTACCGCCCGGGCCCCGGGGGACGCCTCGGCGAGGAGGCCGCCGTCCTGGAGGTACACGGGGAACCCGGGCAGGGGGACGCCGTCGGCGCCGTTCCAGGCCCCGAGCCCGCCGTAGCCCCCCGCGAAGAGCACGTCCGCGCCCGGGCTGCCGTCGATGGCCGCGAGCGCGGTCGACAGGAACGAGGAGCTCCGCGGCCCGGGGTCCACGTCCTCCCACAGGTCGTCGATGCCGGGCCCCGCCAGGTCGTGGGCGCGCAGGGCGTTGAGGGCGGAGTCGATGTTCCGGACCATGAGCTGGTCCACGTCGCCGTCCCCCTCCAGGTCCGAGAACAGCACCTCCGTGCCCCACACGGTGCCGGTGGGCTGGTAGACCAGAAGGGGGGCCTCCACCCCGGCGGTGTAGACGTTCACGAAGTAGTTGGTGGTGTAGACCACGTCCTCGACGCCGTCGAGCACGCCGTAGCCCGCCGCGCTGCCCACGTCCACCGCCCCCAGGGTCAGCCCGGCGTTGATCGAGCTGCCCGAGGAGCCCCAGGCGCGCCAGGACTCGGCGCCGGAGGCGCCATCGAGCACCAGGAGGGCCACGTCTCCCGTCGACGCGCCCTTGATGGCGACGAAGGCCAGGTCCCGCCCCGGGGCCTCGTCCAGCTCGCCGTCGATCACCAGGTTGACCAGCAACTGGGTGTAGGAGTCCAAGGTGGGGTCCAGGGCGCTGTCGAAGGTCCACGCCCGGGCGAAGGGGGTGCCGTCTCCGTCGGCGTCGCCGGGGTCGTGCTCGTCGACGTGCACCCGGAACCACTGCCCGTCCCGGTCCGTCTCGACCCACACCACCTCGATGGCGCCGTCGGCGTCCAGGTCGGTCAGGAGGGCCGGGGAGCCGTCGTCGAAGACGTGGTCGGGGATGCCGTTCTCGGGGTGCGTGTAGAATCCCTTGCCCGACAGCAGTGCGGCGGGCTGGCCCGGGGCGGGGCTGGCCAGCAGCACGGCGGGGGTGGTCTGGGGGGGCAGGTCGAACCCGGGGGCGACCTCCGCCAGGGCGCCGTCCAGCACCGCGATGCAGTCCGCGGCCGTCATCACCACGCGGCTCGCGCCCCCGGCGAAGTGGACGTCGGCGAGGTCCGGGCAGGCCTCCCGGTCCCACCAGGCCGAGACCGCGCCGGTGGCGGGGTCCAGGACGCCGAGGCGGTCCGCGTCCGCCACCAGCAGGTCGTCCGAGCCGTCCCCGCTGAGGTCCCCGGCGGCCAGGGCGCGGGTGTAGCCGCGGTCCAGGCGGGAGGGGGCCTTGCGGGGGGTCAGGTAGCTCAGGGGATAGGCGGAGGCGAAGCTCCACGCCTCGACCAGGGCACAACCGCCGCCCCCGCAGTCCAGCCGGAAGGCCCGGGTCTCGTCGAGGCCCGACTCGCCGTCGTAGGGGCGGGCGAGGACCTCGGGCAGGCCGTCCCCGTCGAAGTCGTGGGTGCCCACGGCGTAGTGGCCGGAGGCGCCCGAGGCCGGGAGCGTGGCGACGACGGCGCCGCTGGCGGCGTCCAGGACGAGGATCGACCAGGCGTCGTCGGCGTCGATGCCGTCCACGCCCACGTGGCCCTCCCGGTCCGTGGAGCACCCCGGATCGTCGTACATCGACAGCACCGCCTCCAGGGCGCCGTCGCCGTCCAGGTCCACGAGCCCCTGGGCGGGGGCGTAGACCTTCGGCCTCGTCGCGCACGAGGAGTAGCGGATCTGCCAGCGCACCACCTGGGAGGCGTCGGTGGTCCCCTCGGGGTCCGCCCCCCCGATGTGCAGGAGGCTCACGGAGGTCTCGTAGACCGTGTTGGCGGCGACGACGTAGTGCTCCTCGTCCCCGTCCCCGTCGACGTCCCGGACCTCCTGGTAGCCGAAGGAGTAGTCGTCCCAGATCTCCCGGGAGGGATCGAAGGAGCCGGTGACGGAGGCGCCGTAGTACACGGGGCCGCAAAGGCAGAGGTCGCTGTACCCCGTGCAGGAGGCGCCGGGGTCCGTGGCGCCGCAGGTCCACATGTAGCCGAGGGACTCCCTCAGCATGAAGGCGAACCCGATCCCCTCGCCGGGTCGCATCCGGCCGGCGATGACCTCGTGCAGGGTGTCGTAGCCCGTGAAGGACTGGGAGAGGCGGGAGGGGGAGGCCAGGCCGGTGCCTGCGTCCACGAGGTACAGGTCGAGGTTCCCGGTGAAGGCGAGGTCGAAGAACGCCTCGTCCCCCGGCACGCCGTCGAAGTCGCCCACCACGGTCTCGTAGGCATACACGCCCGCGGCCTGGGGGAAGTCGGCGCCCAGGGTGAACAGGCCCCCGGTGGTCAGGGAGACGGCCCAGATCCCTCCTCCGGGGTCGCTGGACGTGGCGATGGCCTCGGCGGCGACGCCGTCCCCGTCCACGTCGTAGGGGCCGAGCACGGCCCCCAGCAGGCGGCCCGGCGTCTGCCAGATCGTGGTGTCCGTCTCGGGGTCCACCGCCATGAGGGCGCCCCGATGGACCACCACCAGCTCCGGCGCGGGATCCGAGGGGTCGACGTCGAAGAGGAGGGTGCCCCGGGGGAGCACCGAAGTCGTGGCGCCGGGGACCTCCCACAGCAGGGACGGTTGGTGGAAGGAGTCGCCGGCGATCTCCCCCGCGCCCCCCACCCGCAGGGTGCCCTCCCGGGGGCCCCGGGGGTAGCGCCAGTCGGGCGCCTCGCCGCCGAGGGCGGCGGACCGCGGAGAGGCCGAGGGAGGCCCGGCGGCGCCGGGAGCACCCGGGGTGGCCTGGCAGCCCCCGAGCAGGATCGCGGCGAGGGCCCCGAGCGGGGTCGCTCGTGTGGGGAAGGCTGGATGCATCGGGCTCGCTCCCGGGGACGTGCGTCAGGGATCATTGAACCCGGCCGGGCCGCGGGGGGGAAGCGAAGTCGCCCCGGCGCCTCCCGCGGAGCGGTACTCCGGCGATGCCCGAGTCGGGTCCCCACCGTCCTTCGGCCGACCCGCGACGGATGAAACGTGCCCGAATTCGGGCAAGATCCGGGCGCCTTCGGCCGAGCTTCTTGTTAGACTGGCCGGACGAGGTGCCGGAGCGCCTGGGTCAGGCCGTCGAGGGTCAGGGGGAACATGGGGTGGACGGCGCGGATCGCCGCCACCGTGGTGTGGTTCCAGAAGCGGGGGTCGTCGGGGTTCAGCCAGACGGTGCGGCGGAAGTGGGTGCGGAAGCGGCGGAGCCAGTCGATCCCCGTGACGTGGACGCGACCGTCACCCTCGTAGCCGCCTCCCGCCGCCAGCTCCCAAGGGGCCATGCAGGCGTCGCCCACGAACACCACCTTCCACTCCGGGGACAGCTCCCGCAGGACGTCCTCGGTGGGCACGCCCCGGTACGTCTCGATATCGGTGTAGACCTTGCGGTACACGCAGTTGTGGAAGAAGTAGTACCGGAACTCCTTCCAGTGGTCGGACTGGTGGGCGGCGGTGAACAGGCGGCTGACCAGCTCGGCGTGGGGCGCCATGGAGCCCCCGGCGTCCATCAGCAGGAGCAGCCGCACCCGGTTGCGCCGGGAGGGACGGAAGTCGAGGTCGATGTCCCCGGCGTTGTCGGCGGTGCGCCGCACGGTACCGTCCAGGTCCAGCTCCAGGTCCCCCTCCCGGGCCAGGCGCCGCAGGCGGCGGAGGGCGACGCGGAACTGGCGAACGTCGATGGCGACGTCGGTGCGGTAGTTGCGGAACTGCCGGCCCTCCGCCAGCGCCATGGCGGTGCGGCCTCCCCCGCCCGCGACCTGGATCCCCATGGGGTTCCGCCCCCCGGTGCCGAAGGGGCTGGTGCCCCCGGTGCCGATGAACCGGCTGCCCCCATCGTGCCTCTCGGTCTGGCGCTCCAGCATCTCCTGGAAACGCTTCTTGACCTCCTCCAGGCTCATCCCGGTCATCTGGGCCACCTGGTCCTCGGAGATCCCCCCCGGCACCGGCTCCTCGAGCCACTTCCGGATCGCCTCCTTGATCTCCGGGGGCGGCGCGGCGTCGTGGAAGACCTCGGCGAAGGCCAGGTCCCAGGCGTCGTAGTGCCCCTCGGTCTTCACCAGGACGGCCCTGCCGACGGTGTAGAGGGAGTCGAGGTCCTGGATGACGCCCTGGCGGAGCGCCTCGCAGAGGGCGTCCCACTCGATGGGTCCCACCGGGACGCGCTGCCTCCTCAGGGCGTAGAGCAGGTCGAGGAACACGCCGCCCTCCCCGGTCTGTCAGAGGCCCCGCGCCCGACGGCGCTGGACCGTGGCGACGTCCTGCTCCTGCTTGAGCAGCGCCCCCAGGAAGGGGAGGTTGCGGGCCAGCTCCTGGGCGGGGACGCCGCCCCGGACCAGCACGAAGAGCCAGTCCACCAGCTCGGAGGTGGAGGGCTTCTTCCGCAGGCCGTCGACCCCCCGGACCTCGTAGAACCGCGTGATCGCCGACTCCAGGAGGGCCTGGGGGAGATCGGGGAAGTGCACCTTCACGATCTCCTCCATCAGGGCGCGGTCGGGGAAGGAGATGTAGTGGAAGACGCAACGCCGCAGGAAGGCGTCCGGGAGCTCCTTCTCGGCGTTCGAGGTGATGATCACCACCGGCCGGTGCTTCGCCGTAACCGTCTCGTCCAGCTCGTGGACGTGGAAGGACATCTCGTCGAGCTCCCGCAGCAGGTCGTTGGGGAACTCCAGGTCCGCCTTGTCGATCTCGTCGATGAGGAGCACCACCGGCTCCTCGGAGGCGAAGGCCCGGCCCATCACCCCGAGGCGGATGTAGGCGCGGATGTCCGAGACGTCCCGGTCCCCGAAGCGGCTGTCGTTCAGGCGCTGCACCACGTCGTAGTGGTACATGCCGTCCACCGCCTTGGTCGTGGACTTCACGTGCCAGGTCAGCAGCGGCAGGCCCAGGTCCTCGGCGACGGCCCGGGCCAGCAGCGTCTTCCCGGTGCCGGGCTCGCCCTTCACCAGCAGCGGCCGGCGCAGGGCGATGGCGGCGTTCACGTCCTGGCGCAGCGCGGGACTGGTGATGTACCGAGCGGTCCCGCGGAACCGCTCGAAGCTCGGGTTCGCCTCGTTCATGGGGTGCACCGGAGGGAGGGCCGCCGGGGAGGGACCCCCGGAGACGGCGGGTGAATGGCTGTTCATTCAGGCCCCAGGATAGTGCTGGCCCGGCTCCCGGGCAACCTCGTTCGCCGCGGGGAGGAGCGCCTCGGAACGCGTTGACACGTCCCGGGGGCCGCCCATATCATCCGCGGGCGAAGGGCGGGGTATCCGGCAGTATTCCGGCGGGTTGGGGTCCGGAGATCGCCGGGTCGGGTGCCGCGACACGCGGGCCCGGGCCGCGCTGGGACATCATGGGTCGCATCATCGGCATCGATCTCGGGACGACGAACTCGGTCGCGGCCTGCATGGAGGGTCGGGAGCCCCGCATCATCATCAACGAGGAGGGGGGCCGGCTGACGCCCTCCGTGGTCGGCTTCTCGCGCAAGCGGGAGCGCTTCGTCGGCGACGTCGCCAAGCGGCAGATGCTGATCTACCCGGAGAGCACGATCTACGGGGTCAAGCGCCTGATCGGCCGCCGGTACGGCGAGGCCCAGGCCGAGCTCTCGCGCCTGGCCTTCCGGGTCGCCCCCACCGGGGGGGACGAGATCGGCATCGAGGTGGACGGCCACGTCTACAGCCCGCAGCAGATCGCGTCCTTCATCCTCTCGAAGATCCGCAAGAGCGCGGAGGACTTCCTGGGGGAGCCGGTCACCGAGGCCATCGTCACCGTCCCCGCGTACTTCAACGACCGCCAGCGGCAGGCCACCAAGGACGCGGGGCGGATCGCCGGCCTGGACGTGCTGCGGATCATCAACGAGCCCACCGCCGCGGCGCTGGCGTACCTGACCCAGCGGAAGAAGAGCGCGACCATCGCGGTCTACGACTTCGGTGGGGGCACCTTCGACATCTCGATCCTCGACGTGGACGAGGACGTGGCGGAGGTGCGGGCGACCTGCGGCAACACCCACCTCGGGGGCAGCGACATCGACAACCGCGTCGTGGACTGGCTCCTCGGGGAGTTCAAGAAGGCCAACGGAGTGGACGTCAGCGGGGACAAGATGGTGCGCCAGCGCCTCCTCGACGCCGCCGAGCGCGCCAAGATGGAGCTCTCCACCGCCCTGGAGACCGAGATCCACCTCCCCTTCCTCACCGCCGACGAGGCTGGCCCCCGCCACCTCCAGACCGTGCTGACCCGCTCCACCTTCGAGTACCTCGTGGACGACCTGCTGACGGCGACCATCGACGAGTGCGAGAAGGCCCTGAACCAGGCGAAGTGCGCGCCCGAGGACGTGGACGAGGTCATCCTGGTGGGGGGATCCTCCCGGATCCCGAAGATCCAGGCGATGGTCAAGGCCCTCTTCCAGCGCCCCCTCAACAAGCAGTTCAACCCCGACGAGGTCGTCGCCATCGGCGCGGCGATCCAGGCGGGGGTCCTGGGGGGCGAGGTCAGCAGCGTCACGCTGCTGGACGTGACGAACTTCACCCTCGGGATCGAGGTCGAGGGCCGCCGCTTCGCCCCGCTGATCCCCAAGAACTCCACGGTCCCCGTCGTCCGCAGCCAGCTCGTGTCCACGGTGGTGGACAGCCAGCGGGTGGTGAAGATCCACGTCCTCCAGGGGGAGGGAAAGTGGGTCAAGGACAACGTCAGCCTCGGCGAGTTCGAGCTGACCAACGTCGAGCCCGCGCCCCGGGGGGTGCCCCGGATCGAGGTGACCTTCACCATCGACACCGACGGCATCGTCAACGTGAACGCCCAGGACATCCGCACCGGCGCCCAGAACAGCATCGTCATCCACTCCCCGACGTCCATGACCCAGGACCAGGTGGACGAGTCCCGGCGGCAGATCGCCGCCATGGACGCCGGCTCCGACGAAGACGCCGAGGGACGCCGCCTCCGGGAAGAGGTGGAGCAGCAGCTCTACGGGCTGGAGTCCTTCCTCAGGGCCCACAAGCTGCGCCTGAAGAAGAAGGACATCTTCGACGGCGAGCAGGCCCTCAAGCGGGGGCGCATGGCCCTGGTGAAGAAGGCGAAGGCCGAGAGCCTGCGGGAACTCCAGGCCTACCTCACCCGCTTCCACGGCCACATCTCGGAGAAGATCTCCGCCGGCACCGGGGTGGCGGTGGGGGTGGTCGAGGACTGATCCCGGGGGCCCCGGGATCGAGCTCCAGCGGCCGCGTCACAGCATCCCCCTCCTGCGCCTCAGGATCCAGTCGAAGGCGAGGCTCGCCGCCGCCACGACCATCAGGGGCCAGCGGTTCCACAGGGGCTCGGCCACCCGCTCCGTGGCGGTCAGGTTGGCGGGACCGGACAGGGGCACCTCGTCCAGCGAGTCCCCCAGGTCGAAGGCCCTCCCCGAGGTGGCCGCGGCGAGGGCGGCGAGGAGCGCCGGGCGGGCCTCGGGGTCCCGGAGCTCGCCCGCCCTCTCCCGCACCGAGAAGCGGGCCTCCCCCTTCCCGGCCTCCCGCCCCAGGCGGGGGACGGTCACGGTCACGCTGCGGGTCCCGGCGGCGCCCGCGGACGTCTCGTGCACGAGCACGCCGGTGGCGTCGGTGCGCCCGGCGAAGGGCTCTCCGTCGGGGGCGCCGAGGGCGGCCACCCGCCCCTGGACCTCCACGTCGGGCAGGGGGGCGTAGTCCGCCCCCACCACCCGGACCTCGATGCGGACCCTCGCCCCCACGTCGTAGTTCTCCTGGTCCGGCAGGACCTCCACCTGCTTCTGCTCCACGTCCCGCACCAGCCAGCGCACCGCGTTCTGGAACAGGCGCGCGTAGGAGCGGGAGCCCACCGCCCCGTCGGCCAGGGCCCAACGCCAGGACGTGTCCGTGGCCAGGGCCAGGGCGCGACCCTTCCCCGCCTGCCGCACCGCCATCAGGGGAGGCCCATCGGGGCCGCCGACCCGGGCCAGCACCACCCCCCCTGGGCGGGGATCGCCGAGGGCGTTCCACCCCTGGAGCCGGGGGAGCCGTCCCCACGCCGCCCAGGTGTCCGCCTCGTCCCGTCCCAGGCGGGTGACCGGGTGCCGGAGCCCATCGGCGGTGGGCCAGGCCGCGAAGCGGGTCGTGCCCGGGGGACCGGCGGAGGGCAGGGACGTGGGCAGGACCTCCTCCAGCGCCGTGCCGGCGTAACCGCCCTCGACGAAGCTCCGGTCGCCCCCGAGCATGAGCAGGGAACCGCCGTCCTGGACGTACTTCGCCAGGTTCCCGTAGTAGCCGGCCCCCGTACCCAGGAACGCCTCGAAAGCGAAGTTCTGGAACACCACCAGGTCGAAGCCGGGCAGGTCGGGCCCGAAGAGGTCGTCGTGGGGGAACTCGATGAGCGAGAGCTCGGCGGAGTCGAAGTCCAGCCCGCCCCGGTCGCCGCGGCGCATGATGAAGAAGGAGACCAGGTCCACGTTGGGGTCGGTCTTCAGCAGGTTGCGTAGGAACTTCACGTCCCACGAGGGGTGGCTCGACACCTGGAGGATCCGGGTGCGGTCCCGGATCACCTTCACGGTGAACTCGGCGGCGTTGTTCGAAGGGATCTGGTCGCCGTCCGGGACCGGGGCGGAGACCCGGAGGGTGTCCCATCCGACCCGCTCCGGAGTGAACGAGAAGCGGGTCGCCCCGGTCCCGGTCTTGGGATCGATGGCGACCCGCTGGGTGCCGATCGCCCTCCCGTCCCGGGTGAGGGTCACCGGCACCGAACCCACCCCCGTCCCCCGGTCCACCAGCGTGACCGAGACCTCCAGGGGGCGGCGGACGAAGGCGAAGGGGGCGACGGAGCCGGGCTGGAGGCGCAGGTCGACCACCGCGCCCCCGCTCCCGGCGGCGAAGGTGTGGACGGGGAAGGGCAGGCCCGAGACCAGGGGAGCCACCGCCCCCTCGCCGCCCCGGTCGAAGGCGCGCCCGATGGAGGCGCGGTCGGCGCCGTCCGTGACCAGGACCGCCGCCGCGGGGCGGGGCTCCCCGGGGCGGGGCCTCACCGCCTCCAGGGCGGACAGGATGTCGGTGTCCGGCCCCTGGGCGAGGGGGGCTGCGGAGTAGGCGGCCGCGTCGGTGGGCCGGGTCCCGCCGTCGAAGGCCAGGACGCGGAGGTCGTAGCGGGTCCCCCACTCGGCGAGGGTGGCGGCGTTCCTCCCGATCCACGCGGCGACGGCCTCGGCCCGGGTGGACTCGCCGTCCCGCACCCCCATGGACGCGGAGGCGTCCAGGAGCAGGACCAGCGGGTCCCGGATGGCGGTCCCCCGGGTGGTCACCCGGGTGGGGCCCGCCAGGACCACGAGCAGCACCCCCGCCGCGAGGAAGCGCAGGGCCAGGGAGCCCACCCGGCGTCCCGGAGGCTGACCGGCGGTGGACCACGCGCTGAGGACCAGGAACAGCGCCAGGGCCACCGCGGCGGCGGTCAGGCCCCCCGCGGGGAGGAGGGGCTCCCACAGGAAGTCGACCCGGCTGGCCAGCTCGGGGCTCACGGGCGAGGTCCCGGCGCGGGGCGGGGCGGGCTCACGGGATCCGGCCCTCCTGGCGCATGCGCTTGAGCAGCGTGCGGACGTGGACCGCGTCGAGCTTGTAGTTCCCGGTGAGGGCGTACGCGACGAGGTTGATGCCCACCTTCCGGGCGTCCACCCGCTGGCCCCTGCCGCCGGGGACGACCTCGAAGTCCCAGGATCCGCCGAGGCTCCCGCTCCACGCCCCGGTGAGGTCGTTGCGGGAGTAGACCACGGGGGTCAGGTCCCCGTGGTCCACCCCCTCCAGATAGGGGCGGAGGACGATCCTCCCGGGGACGCCCCGGAGCAGGAAGAACGAGCGGTACAGGGCGTGCTCCCGGGGGATGGGCGCCAGCGCCCTCCCTGGCAGGACCCGCGCGATCTCCCGCCGGAACGAGGCGTCGAAGGGGCTGTCCTCCAGGCCCGACACGTCCTCGGCGAACAGGAAGCCCCCCTCCCGCAGGTAGCGCCCCAGCCTCTCCACGCCCCGGGCCGACAGGGGGCCGAAGCCCCGGTCCCCCACCAGGGCGACCAACGGCTGCTCGAACAGGGCGTCGTCCTCGGGGGAGAGGCTGGGCACCGCGGTGCGGGTCGGCACGCTGGTCACCTCCCCCACCTCCGCCAGGAGGGCCCCCAGGGCGCGGGGGCGGGGGTTGGGCAGTCCCGGCAGGGAGAGCCAGGCGGCGCCCACGTCGGTGTCCGCGGACAGGCCCTCCCCCCGCCGGGGCAGCAGCGCCGCCGCCAGCGCCGTCCCCGCCGCGGCCAGGAAGTGGCGGCGGGAGGTCCGGCGGCCCCGGGTCCCGGCGCTCACCGCGCCCTCCTCGCCACCAGCGCCGCCTCGGCGAGCAGTGCGATCAGCAGCAGGCTCGCCAGCCAGGGGGCGAGACTCGCCCGCTTCACCACCTGGGCTCCCGCCTCGGCCTTCCTCCGCGCCTCCCCCTGCCCGGACCACTCCAGCCCCGGGACCCGCGCCATCGCCTCCTCCCTCGAGAGGGGCCGGAGGGCAGACTCCGCGACGGGCGGGTCCACGCAGAAGGCCGAGATCTCCCGGGGCTCCTCCGAGCCGCCCTCGGGGCGCCAGGTCGCGCGATACAGTCCGGGGCGGTCCGTGTCCCGGTAGGCCACTACTCCGCGGGCATCGGCGGCCTCGGCGTCCAGGGGGTCCTCGCGGCCGTCGGGTCGGACCACGGCGAGGCGGCCGGGCCCCGGGGGGACGGACACCGGCGCGGCCTGGCCCACCTCCACCGAGGCGCCCTCTCCCCTCGGCAGGTCCCCCGACAGGTGACGGGCGAGCTGGTGGAGGGTGGGCACGAAGACCGAGCGCAGCGGGAAGTCGGTCCAGTCGTCGTCCAGGGTGGCGGTGAAGAGGATGACCACCCCCTCCCCCACCGCCCGCTCCACCAGCGCCGGCCTCCCGTCCGAGTAGCGCAGGCCCACCCGGGCGCCTTCGGGCAGCTCGGGCTCGATCCCCATCACCCGCCCGAACCGCACCTTCCCGAAGACCCCCGCGCCCCCGTCCCTGAAGACCTCGAAGACGGGGGAGTCGAGGTCGGGGGTGGCGAAGGACAGGGGGGACTGCTCGAAGGTCCGCTCCCCCAGCTCCTTGACCCCCGCCAGGCGCGCGGGCAGGACGTCTCCTAGGGCCTCGTTCCACGCTTCGGGCCGGACCTGGTCGCCCACCGACACCAGCAGGCCCCCCCCATCCCTCACGAAGGCGCGGATCGCCGCGGCGTAGGGCGTGGGATCGGCGAGGTCCGCCAGCACCAGCACCCTCCCCCGGCCCCCCTTCAGGGTGGCGAGGTCGGCGGGGGGGATGGGCTCCGGCGTGACCCGGGAGGCGGAGCCGGAGCGGGGCAGGAAGGCGTTCTCGACGTAGTACAGCTCGTCGTCCCGGGGCGAGGGCGCCGGGTCGCCCGACACCATCCGGACCTTCAGGGACGCCTGCCCGTCCAGGAAGAAACACCGCTCGTCGTCGGCGGCGAGCACGCCATCGGGAGGTTCCAGGGCGAGGCGGGCGGAGCGCTGGCCCTCGGGGACCTCCACCAGCGTGAACCGGCGCGCCGCGGGGCCGGGGGGGCTCAGGGAGGCGGTGGCCCGGAGGGGATCGAGGCCGTCGACCCGCAGCGAGATGGGCGCCTCCCCCGCCATCGCCTCGCCCGTCCACGAGATCCGCGCGTCCACCCTCGCCGCCTCGCCCCGCCTCTCCCCGGGCGTGACCTCCACGCCGTCGAACCAGCGGTTGGCGGCGGGCCCCTGGGAGAGGTCCACGTAGCGCACGGCGTAGCCCGTGGGCCAGCCCTCCCGCAGGTCCGGGAGGGGCTCGGTGGCGGTCCCGTCCCCCAGCACCAGGAGCGTGGCGCGGGTGGCGCCGGCCTCCGAGAGCAGGTCCCTGGCCCGCAGCAGGGCCGTCCCCAGGTCGGTGGTGCCATGGCCGGGCTCGGCCCGCTCCAGGGCGCGGAGGAGGGGGTTCCGGTCGTGGGTGAGCCCGGGGGGAACGAGTTGGGCGGCGCCATCGAAGAACACCAGGGCCGCGCGGCCGCCGCCGAGGTCCCCCAGGGCCTCCCGCGCCTTCCGCCGCGCGGCGTCGAAGGCGGTCCCTTCCCCCGCACGCCGGCCCATGCTCATGGAGCGGTCCAGCAGCACGACGGTGTCCGCGTCGGGGTCGATCCCCGCGGCGGTATACCCCCGCCACGAGATCCACGGGCGGGCGAAGAGGAGGGCCAGAGCCGCGATGGCCAGGGAGCGGAGCAGCAGCAGGAGCAGGTTCTCGACCCGGGTGCGCCGCCGGACCCGGTGGGCCGCGGCCCGCAGGAAGCGCAGGGAGGGGTAGCGGACCCGCGGTCCCTCCCGCTGGCCGGTCAGGTGTGCGATCAGCGGCCCCGCGACCAGCGCCAGGCCCAGCAGCATCCACGGGCTGAGGACCGAGAAGCTCAACGGTCGTTCCGGGGGGCGCGCGTCCGCTGCCGCAGCGCCAGGAAGTCCCGGATGGAGGCGTCGAGGGGGACGCCGGTGTCCAGCACGACGTGGGACAGGCCCGCGGCGAGGGACCGGGCGCGCACATCGTCCAGGAAGGCCCGGAACTCCTCCCGGTACGCCCGCGCCAGCTCCCGGGGGTTGACCCTCAGCACCTCGCCCGTCTCCAGGTCCTCGAAGCGGGACGGATCGCGATAGGGGAAGTCCCGCTCGTGGGGATCGACGACCTGGAGGAGGGCGACGTCGGCGCCCCTCACCCGCAGGGCGGCCAGGGCGTCGATCCACGAGAGGTCCTCGTCCAGGGCGTCGGTGGCCACCAGGACCAGCGCCCGCCCCCGCACCCGGGAGGCCAGCTCCCCCACGGCGTCTCCAAGTCCCGCCGCCCCCGGGAGGAGGCCCCGGGCGATGTCGTGGCAGACCGCGGGGAGCTGGGCCACCCCTCGCCGGGGCGGCAGGACGGCGCCGGCCCCCTCCCCCGCCCGGGCCGCGCTCACCGAGTCCCCCTGGCGCAGCAGCACCCAGGCCAGGGCGGCGGCGGCGCCGGCGGCGGCTTCCCACTTGGAGCGGGGCCGGAGGGGAGAGGCGGGCTCCTCCACGGGGTGCCCGAAATCCATGCTGGGGCTGGCATCCACCAGCAGGTGGCCGACCATGGAGCGGTCGGCCTGGAAACGCTTGACGACGTAGCGGTCGCTGCGGGCGGCGATCCGCCAGTCCAGGTGCCGCGCCTCGTCGCCGGGGGAGTATGCCTTGTGCTCGGCGAACTCCGCGCCGCGCCCGAGGCGCGCGCTGCGGTGCACCCCGTGACCGGCCCCGGGCACGGCCCCGCGGGCCAGCAGCAGCAGCCGGTCCACCCGCTCCTTCAGGTCCGGGTGCAGCGGCGAGGACTGCCCCGGCGCGGGATCAGAGCCTGGCGGTCCCGGTCGCATCCGCGTTCTCCACCAAGCGGGCCACCACCTGCCGCGCCGTCACCCCCTCCGCCTCGGCCCGGAAGCCCACGATGAGGCGGTGGGCCAGCACCGGCTCGGCGACGGCGCGGATGTCCTCCCGGGACACCGCGAACCGCCCGTGGAGCAACGCCCGGGCCTTCCCCCCGATGGCCAGGTACTGGCTGGCCCGGGGACCGGCCCCCCAAGCCACCTGCTCCCGGACGAAGGCCGGAGCGTCGGGACCGGGGCGGGAGGCCCGGGCCAGCCGGACGGCGTAGGCCGCCACGTCGTCGGCGATGGGGACCTTCCGGGCGAGGCGCTGCATGCGGAGCAGCTCCGCCGGGGTCACCACCGGGCGCAGGGGGACCTCGGCGTCCCCCGTGGTGTCCCTCACGATCCGGAGCTCCTCCTCCTCGCTGGGGTAGTCCACGGGGATCAGGAACATGAAGCGGTCGAGCTGGGCCTCCGGCAGGGGGTAGGTCCCCTCCTGCTCCAGGGGGTTGCTGGTGGCGAACACCAGGAACGGCCGGGGCAGCGGGAAGGTCTGCCCCGCCGCGGAGACCTGCCCCTCCTGCATCGCCTGGAGCAGCGCCGCCTGGGTGCGGGGAGGGGTCCGGTTCACCTCGTCCGCCAGCACCAGGTGGGCGAAGATCGGCCCCCGGACGAACCGGAAGACCCGCTTGCCCGTGGTGCGGTCCTCCTCCAGCACGTCGGTGCCGGTGATGTCCCCGGGCATCAGGTCGGGGGTGAACTGGATCCGGCTGAACGAGCAGTCCGTCACCCGCGCCAGCGAGGAGACCAGCAGCGTCTTGGCGAGGCCCGGCACCCCCTGGAACAGCCCGTGCCCCCGGGAGAGCAGGGCGACCAGCAGCAGCTCCTTCACCCGCTCCTGGCCGACGATGGCCCGGGACAGCTCGTCGCGGATCCGGGCGCAGGTCTCGGCCACCCGGTCGGGGGGGAGGTCCGCCTCCGCCGCCTCGTCGGGCAGGCCGTCCTCCCGGGGCGGGTCGGCGGCGTCCGGCATCCATCCGGCCTCTCTCGTCTCCATGGGCTCCTCGGGGATCGGGCGGCTGGGGCGCCCCGGCGGGGTCGTGGATCAGCGTCCGCCCCGGATGGCTTCCAGGGCGGCCGCCTCGCGGGCGGCCAGCCGCGCCTCGCCGGCCTGCTCGTAGATCTGCGCCAGCCAGCTCCGCACGCGGGGGTCGAAGGGGTTGAGGTAGAGGCTGGCCTCCAGCTCGCGACGGGCCCCCTCCCAGTCCTTCATGCCCCGGAACGCCTCGCCGAGGGCAACCCGGGTCGCGGTGAACTGGGGGTAGAGGTCCAGCGAGCGCCGGAGGGTGTCCCGGGCCGCGTCGTACTGGCCCGCGCCGAGCTGCGCCCGGGCGATCTTGTTGGCGAGGGCCGGAGAGTGCAAGGGGGACGCCCCCTCCGCCTTGCGGTACTCCAGCAGCGAGGCCCGGAAACGGCCCCGCACCCGCAGCAGGTCCCCGAGCCGGCTGAACTCCGCCCGGCCCCGGTCCGCCTTCAGGATCTCGTCCTCCTCGCCCCCCGCGGGGTCCTTGGGATCCACGTCCGCAGGGGCGTCCACCACCTCGGCCTTCAAGAGGCCCACCTCGGCGATCTCCCGGAGGCCGCGGTCCTTCAGCAGGCGCCTCCAGCCCTCCTCGAACGCGGGGAAGGGCATCGCCGCCACCCGGGAGATGGCTTCCCGGGGATCGGTCCCCCGGGCGACCTCGTCGATGGCCCGCCGGATCCCGTCCATCCCCGCCACCCGGGCGAGGTGCTGCACCACCGTCGCCACCTGGGCGAAGGCCTGGGTCGACGCCTCGGCGGAGGGCAGGTAGGCCATGGAAGGGTGCATCTGCTCGAAGGTGATGAACTCCCCGGTGCGGGAGGCGCGGGCCAGCAGGGTCTCCTCGTAGGGGCTCAGCTCGCCGGGCTCGCCTCCGCGCCAGCGGTTCTCCAGGAAGTGGGCCAGCCCCTCCTGGAGCCAGACCGGCACCTGGTTGCCCGACAGGCGGGAGACCACGAAGTGCACGTACTCGTGGTTCAGGGTGTCCACCCACGGGTAGCCCCGGGCCACCGCCCGGGGGGAGGTGAGGAGGATCCGGTCCCACTTGCTCAGGGCGATGGTCCCGGTGGTCTCCACCGCCTCGCGGTCGATCCCCGAGCAGGCGATGAAGGCGCTGCCGGTGGGCAGGACCTCGACGATCACCGGCCCCTCGGGCCGGTAGCCCAGGGCGTCCCCCACCCGGTCGTGGATGCGCTCCAGCGCCTCCAGGGCGAGGGGCACCAGCGCCTCGTCGGGGCCTGGCGCGTGCCGGAGGCGGAAGTGCTCGCTCCTGGCCTCGACGAAGTCCGCCGTGGTGTCCCGGGTGGCCCGCGCCAGTCGCCGGTAGCCCTCCCATCCCGGCCCGAGGGAGCCCTCGGGGACTGGCTCCAGGGCGGCGACGGCGTCCGCGTAGCGGCCCTCGAAGAACGCCAGCCGGCTCCGGAGCAGGGCCAGGGAAGGGTCCGCGGGGCCCTCCGCCTCCAGGCGCGCCAGGGCGGCCCGGGCGTCGGCGACCCGGGACGCCTCCAGGGCGTCCATGGCGGCCTCGACGGTGGGGGCGGCCGCCTCCCGGGCTCCGGGATCCGGACCGAGGGCGAGGGTGGCGGCCAGGGCCAGGGCCGCGGCCAGGGCGCTTCCGGGCCGTCGCGCCGTCATCGGACCAGCTCCTCGTAGTACTCGCCGTTGAGGCGGCGGTACGCGTCGGGGGCGTCTTCGGTGGCGCCCTCCATCACCGCCCGCCGGAACTCCTCGGGGCCCAGGAACTCCTCGGGCCGGGGGAGCTCGACGTCGTCGCCGTCGGTCCTCCCCCACTGGCCGTCGAAGTAGGAGCCATACCGCGGCGCGCCTCCCCCTCGGGAGCCCCCTCCCCTCCGCATCGCCCGGGCCACCTCGTCCCGGGCGGTCTCCACGTCCCGGCGGAACTCCCGGATCTGCTCCAGCGCCTGCTCCTGGGAACGCCCCGACCGGCGGGGGCTTCCCTCCTCCAGGTCCTCGGCCGCGGACTCCATCAGCCGGCCGGCGTCGTCCAGGCGCTGGCGCCCCCGGGCTCCGTCCATCAGGGGCGCCCGGGAGGCGCCCTCCATCTCCTGGCGCAGGCCCGCGACCCGGTCCTTCAGGCCCCTCTGCCCCGAGGCGGCGCCGGCCCCGGCCTCCGCCGCCTGGGCGCGCCGCTCCCTCTCGCGGCTCCCCTCCCCCTCCAGCATCTCCAGGACCTCCCGGTTGTCGGCTACCGCTTGATCCAGTTGGGATGCGGCCTTCCTGCCCGAGGGACTGGCCGCTCCCATGCGCCCGTCCTGCCCGAAGGAGTCCAGCAGGGAATCGGCGTCGGCGAGCTCGTCCAGGCTGGCCCGGGCCTCCCCCCGCGCCCCGGCCCCGTCCCCCTGCGCCGCCGCCTCCCTCGCCCGCCGCACCGAGTCCCGGGCTCGGCGCACCCGGGCCGTGACCGCCCGGCGGAGGGACTCCTCGATCCCGCCGGCCCCCTCGGACAGCTCCGAGAGCTTCTCCCCCAGCTCGGCCAGGCGGCGCTCCGCTTGTTGGAGGGCGGCCTCGGGGGCGGCCTCGCCAAAGCGGCGCCGCACCTCGTCGGTGCGGCGCATGACCTCCTCCTGGCCCCTCTCAAGTTCCCGCGCCCTCGCGGCGAGGCGGTCCAGGCGCTCGACCTGCTCCCTGCCGTCCCGTCCCCCCGTGCCCGCCCCCATCTCCTCGAGGTTCCCCTCGGCCTTGGCCAGCAGCTCCGACATGGCCTTCATGCGCTCCGCGGCCTCGGCGAAGCGCCCCTGCTCGATCAGCGCGCGGATCCCGTCCAGGTCCAGCCTCCGGGCCTCCTCCAGCTCCGGGTTGACGTATTCGTCCCCGGGGCCCTCCCGGGCCTGGGTTTGGAGGCGGGCCATCTCGGCGAGCTGGCGCTGGAGCTCCTTCAGGGCCTTCTCCAGTGCCGCCTTGTCCCCCTTGCCCCCCTTCGCGGCGTCCAGGGCCTTCATCAGGTCGTCCATGGACTCCCTGGCCTGCCGGGTGCGGGTGAGCAGCTCGTCCATCACCTGCTCGCCCATGAGGCGGTCCAGGGCCAGCACCGCCCGCTCCAGCTCGGCGATCAGGTCGGACTGCTTCGCCAGGAGCCCCGTCGGCGCACCGGGGCGCCGGAGCGCTCCTCCAGGGCGGATCTCCTGCTCGAAGTACCCGTCCAGGGAGTCCCAGGTCCGGGCCAGGGCGTCGAGGGTGGCGCCGATCTCGGCCACCGACAGGTCCCGCTCCATGGAGTCCTCCCGCACGGCCCCGATCAGCGTCGCCCCCGTACGGAACGCCGCCGTCGCCTGCTCCCGGTTGCGGGCGTGCCGCTGCGCGGCCCCCTCGAAGTCGAGGCCCCGCCAGCCGTCGTCGTGCTGCTCCAGGTGGTCCCCCAGGAGGCCGATGAGGGTCTCCTTGAGCTTCTCCTTCAGCGCGAGGACCTGGCGGTGGTGGTCCGCGGGGGTCAGGACGTGGACCCGGAGCGGGGCGCTCCGGGTCACCTTCGGCCCGGAGACGGTGTCGTTGTCCCAGGACTCCACGACGACGTCGAACTCCCCCCCCTCCGCCAGGGCGGGATCGGCCCCAGGCGTGAACTCGTCTTCGATCTCGGCGCGCCGGGTGCCGTCGTCCCATCGCCCCAGGGTGCGGCGCGAGACCTCGGCGCCACCCCGCAGGACGACGCGGTCCACCCGGGAGAGGCCGTAGTCGTCCTCGGACCGGATCCCCGCCCTCACCCCCTCCTCGGGCCTCATCTCCAGTGGGCCGGCGGGGCCCGAGACCTGGAGGGTCGGCGGGGAGTCCGCCACCACCTCCACCCGCATCGCCCGAGTCCGGCGCTCCGCCCGTCGCGGGCCGAGGCGGGCGAGGACCCTCCACGTGGTCGAGGCCTGTGGCACCGTCAGGGCCACCGACACCGCGCCGTTCCCTCCTGCCTCGGCCGCGAAGGGGCCGGCCTCACCGAGGATCCACTGGGGATCGGCCGCGCCCGGGGGGAGCCTCGCCCCCACCCGCACCTGGGTCCCCGGGAGGGCCTCCAGGTCCCCGGTGGAGCCCTCGAGACGGGTGGCGGGCAGGCCGGTGTAGGCCGGGGGGACGAGGTCCACGGTGACGTCGGAGATGGAAAGGTCTCCCTCGTCGCCCGCCTGTTCCGGCGCGGCGGCGGCGTCCCCGCCGGAGGGGCCCTCGCCGCCCCCGAGCAGCGCGCGGGCCCCCTCCGCGAGGGACTCGGGCCAGATCAGGGCGACGATCCCGAGACCCACGCCCCCCGCGAGCCCCGCCCAGGCCGGGCGCCGGATCCCCCGCCAGGGGAGCAGTCGGCCCGCGTCCACCACCGACGCGGCCCGGGCCGCCTGCTCCCTCGCCAGGCGCGCCAGCTCCGCCCCGTCGGCGTCCCCCGCCGGCCCGGCCTGGCCCCGGTCGAGGGCCACCGCGGTCCCCAGGGCGTCTCCGGCCTCGGGGACGAGGGCGTCCACCGCCCGCGCGACCCGCAGGTCGTCCCCGGTGCGGACGTAGGGCGCGATGAGCAGCCGCGCCACCAGCGCGACGGCCCCTGCGAGGGCCGGGGGTCCCAGCAGCCACGGGACCGCCGCCGCCGGGATCCCCGCCGCCCGGGCGGCGCTGGCCGCCAGAACCGCCGCCGACGCCACGGCGCACGTCGCCGCGGCGGTCGCCACCCACGCCAGCAGCCGGCGGCGGGCGCGGACCCGCCGCAAGAGCCGGTGCAGGGTCCCTCGGGGGTGGTTCATCGATGCAGCCCAGGCCCGCCGGCTCCGCCCGCGCGGTCGTCCATGAAGATAAGGCCGGTACCGACGCCCCGGGAAGCGCCCGACCCGACCCGCCGCCGCCGGGCCCGGCTCAACGCGCCCCCGCCTCGGCCCGGCCGGGGAGCCCCGGTGGCGGGGCCGAGAGCCGGTACACGACCGCCGGGAACTCCTTGGGGGACACCAGCATTCCCTCCACCCGCCACTCCATCTGGGCGAAGAGGCGGGTGGCTCGGCTGTGCACGTCCCGGGAGGACCAGCGGTAGTTCTCGCGGTCGTACAGCCACCGCACGCAGCCGCCGTGCTCCGCCCAGGTCCGCGGCCCGTTCAGCGGGTCGAGGTTGAAGTGGGAGCCCGCCGCGGGGAGGCGCGCCGAGATCGACTCCTGCTCGCTCAGGACGTAGCACCCTCCGGCCGCGACGTCCTCCAGGGTCAGGGGGGTCTCCAGCGCTTCGGGGGGGATCTCCGCCAGGAAGACGGCGTCGTCGGCGTAGTAGCGGTGGGCTACCCGCTCCAGGTCCCGGGCCAGGGGGATCCCCAGCCCGAGCACCGCCCCCCCGGCCAGGGCCGTCGCCACGACGCGCGCCCTCCCGCCCCGCGCCCCCGCCAGGGTCCGGGCGGCGGCCCCCACCGCGGCTCCGGCGATCACGCAAAGCCCCGTCGCCCCGGCGAGGGCGTGGCGGGGGGCGAAGTCGTTGAACGTGGACAGGGCGAGGTGCGGGATGGCCCACAGCCCCAGCGCCCCCACCAGGGCGCGGCGCCCCGGGGTCCCCGAGGCCGCGAGGGCGACGGCCCCCGCCAGGAGGACCCCCGCCGCCGCGGGGTGGTGGAAGGGCGCGAGGAACGAGACGAGGCGCAGGTTGCCGGCGACGAGCCCCAGGAAGTAGGCGGCCTCGGCCTCCCCCTGCCGGTCCGCCACCGGGCCCACGAGGGCCCCGACCTGCACCGCCAGCGAGGCGACGGCCAGGGCCGCGGCGGGCACCCAGGACCGTGGGCTACGCAGCGTGCGGGAGGAGCCCTCGGACCAGGCGAGGGCCCACGCCCCGGCGGGGAGGACGACGGCGGACTCGATCCGGCACGCCGCCGCCATGCCCGCCAGCGCCGCCCCCGCCGCCAGGGCCCAACCCCCGCCCGCGGGAGCGCGGCGCGCCCCGGCCAGGGCGAAGACGAGGGCGCCACGGTAGAGCGCCAGGGGGAGGATCACGTTGTAGGCGGAGCTCGCCCAGAAGACGTGGTGCATGGAGAGGGCGGCGACGGCGGCGGCGGCGACGGCGGCGATCCGGTCCCGGAGCAGCAGCCACGCCACCAGACCCACCGAGACCGCCGAGGCGGCGGCGCACAGGAGCGACACGCCCACCATCCACTCGGGGGACGCGGCGGGCAGGGAGCCCAGGGCGCGGTAGAGGCCCCGCATCGCGGGGTAGGTGATCATGGGGTCCCAGGCCGCGTCCAGGGCGCGGCGACCGGTGAAGGCATCCAGGTAGTCCGCCTCGTGCCCCTCGAAGCCGTGCCGCTGGAAGGCCGGGACCCACCCCGCCGCCGCCACCACCGCCGCCACCCCCGCCAGCGCGAGCCCCGCCGCCCCACCCCGCCCCATCCCGGCGAGGGAAGAGGCGAGGTCCCGCCGGGCGGCCCACGCCAGCAGCACGGCGAGGGCCGCCTGGCCTCCGGCGGCCGCGTAGGGGTGAAGGGAGATCGCCTCCATGATCCCCATGGGATGCACCTACCCTCGGACCCCCGCGACGGTCGCCACGGCGGAGAGATCCGCCGCCCCTTCCGGGGTGGCCTTCCCGGGCCCGGGATCCCGCACGGCGGGCAGGAGCAGCTCGAAGCGGGCGCCACCCCCCTCCACCGGGAGGAGGCGCAGCCGGCCACCGAACCCCTCGACGATGCCCGCGGACACCGACAGCCCCAGGCCCGTGCCGGCCCCGGGCTCCTTGGTGGTGAAGAAGGGCTCGAAGACCCGGTCCCCCACTTCGGCGGGGATCCCCGGTCCGTCGTCGGCCACCTGGACCCGGACGTTGCCGTCCTGGCTCTCCCCCGTGACCTCGACGCGTCCCCCGGGCCCCGCGGCGTCGGCGGCGTTCAGGAAGAGGTTGAGGAGCACCTGGCGCAGGCGCGCCTCGTCGGCGAAGGCGGGGGGGAGGTCCGGGGCGAGCCGGACGTCGAAGGCCAGGGACTCCCCCCGGGGCTGGGCGAGCACCAGGTCCCGGGCCGAGGCCACCGCGGCGGCGACGTCCACCGGGCGCATGGGGACCGGCTCGGCACGGGCGTGGTCCAGGAGCTGCCCGACGATGCCGTGGATCCGCTGCAGCTCCTGGTGGATCCGGGACACCAGGTCCCGCCGCATCTCGGGATCGTCCTCGACCTGGGGGAGCAGCTCGGCGAAGCCCAGGAGGGCCGCCAGCGGGTTCCCGACCTCGTGGGCCACGCCGGCGGCCAGGCGCCCCACCGACGCCATCTTCTCGCTGTGGACCAGCTCCTGCTGCGTCCGCACGAGGGCGGCGTTGACCTCCCTCAAGTCCCGCACCTGGTCCTCGACCCGGGCCCGGTAGGCGGACAGGGCTTCGGCCATCCGGTTGAAGGCCCGGGAGACGTCCCCGAGCTCGTCGTCCCGGGTCTCGGGGATCCGGGCGTCGAAGCCGCCCCGGGCGATCCTCGCGGTACCGTCCCGCAGGAGGGCGAGGGGCCTGAGGATCAGCCCCCGGAACTGGTGGAAGCCGAAGCCCGCGATCACCGCCACGGCGAGGGCGCTGTAGGCGGCGAGCACCAGCAGGGAGCGGGCCGGGGCCGCGCCGAGCCCCCCGGCCGCCACCCTCACCCTCACCACGCCGGCGGGGCGTCCCTGGCGGAGCAGGGGGAGGGAGAGGGCCAGGGAGCGCCGCTCCAAGGGAAAGGTCCCCTCCCGGACGAGGGCGATGGCCGCCTTCCGCGAGATCAGGGCCTCCCGCGCGTCCTCCATCGCCAGGAGCCACCCGGTGCGGCTCGCGGGGTCCCGGGGCACCCCGTCCCCGGAGCCGGCGAGGAAGCGGAGGCCGGGATCGACCACCAGGACCTCCAGCACGCCCAGGTCGGCGGGCCGGATGTCCGCGAGGCCGCCCTCCGCCTCGGCCTGGGTGATGGTGCCCACGCCGGGGTTGGCGAGGATCCGGGCGGCGACCAGGCGCGCCACCGAGGCGGCGGCCTCCTCCCGGCGGCCCTCCCGGACGGGGTCCAGGGCGAGCCACACCACCACCGCCGAGAGGGCGATGGCGATGCCCGTCAGGAAGGCGAGGTTTAGGGCGATCTCGACCCAGAGGCCGCCGCGGCGGCGCCCCGACGAGCGCGGGTCCGGCATGGGGGGAGTATAGCGGTTGCCCCGGAGCTGGCGGGTTGGCGGGGGGACGGAGAGGTGGATCGGAGGCACGAACACGATCACGGCGGCACGAACACGATCACGACGGCACGAACACGATCACGACGGCACGAACACGATCACGAGGGCACGGACACGATCACGGCGGCACGAACACGATCACGAGGGCACGAACACGATCACGAGGGCACGTTCACGTCCCCGGCACCTCGTGCCCCGCCCCCGTGCCCGTGCCCCCGCCCCTCCCTCCTCGACGGCCGCCCATCCCCCCTATCCTCCTGGCCGTGCGGGTGCTGATGACCATGGCCCCGTGCCGGCACCTCCAGCTCAACCTCTCCGACCTCTACCCCGTCCCCCGCCTGGGGATCGCGGGGTACGCCGCTGCGATGGTCCTTCATTGCCTCCCGCTCCCCGGCCTTGTCACCGGTGGCGAGGGCCGAGCGGATCCGCCGGTTGGCCTGGTCGAGAGAGAGGATCTCCACCTGGATTGCGTCAGATCCCGCCGCCGTGGAGGAGGTGGACCTCTCCATAGCTTCCTTCGCCGGGTGCACCGACGAGCAGGTCTTCGAAGCCGTCGGCGTTGACGTCCCCAGCGAAGGCGACCGAGCGGCCGGTCCGGGAATACTCGGCACCCGCAAGGACGACGTCTGCATCCTCGTATGCAAGCTCGCCGGCAAGCGGGCCGTAGAACACGGCGGCGTCACCGTGCCTTGGGGGATCCCCATCGCTCACGACGCGGCCAGGCTCGCCGACGACCACGTCATCGAAGCCGTCACCGTTGAAGTCGCCGCCGCCCGCGAGCACCCACCAAGCGCGGCCGGATTCCGTCCACGTCGCCCGAATGACGGCATCGGCACCCGCCAGGCTGCGCGTCCTCTCGACCGGGCCGAGGAGAAGGTAGACGTCCCGGGCGTCGAACCCGTCGTCGAAGTCGCCGAGGGCGCCCACCAGCAGGTCGGCGTGCCCATCCGCGTCCACGTCACCTGCCGCGGCCACCAGGAAGCCAGCGAGGTCATGAGGAGCCTCCCCTACGAGGCGTGCAGCGGCGTCCTCGATGTACAGGTCCCCGGAGACCGGGCCATGGAACAGCCACGCCTCCCCGGCGTTCTCCCCCACGTCGTTGTCGTGGGAGGAGGCACCCACCAGCACGTCGCCGTACCCGTCGCCGTTCACGTCCCCTGCACAGGCCACGGACGCACCGGCGGTGCTGCCCGCATACCACCCCGACGGGTCCTCCACCACGCCCCACACCACCGCTCCCGCCTCGCTCGCGTCCGACTCCCCCTGAAAGGGAGCGTAGACGACCAGCGCCGCCCCTGTGTAACCATTGAGGATCTCGCTCCCGTGGCTACCGATCACCAAGTCCGCCCGTCCGTCATCGTCGATGTCGCAGTCACCGGCGACCGCATTGCCGGTACTCCGAACCCTCGATTGCCCCTGCTCTGTGAACACGATCCCCCCCGCCACCACCGCCTCCGCCTCGAAGGTCCCCCGCCGAGTGTCGATGGGAGTGTAGCCCAACACCAGGGCGGCCCCGTAGTCGCCCCACCCCGGCGCGCCGACCACCACCTCCCCGCGCCCGTCGCCGTCCATGTCCCCCGCGTAGGCCAGCGAGGTCCCCAGCACCGCCCGCTCATCGGACCGCAACTCGGCGCTGGCCAGCTCAGCCAGCGCTCCGCTCTCCCGAACCGGCCCCCGCACCAGCCAGACTGCGCCCCCATCCCTGGTCCCGTCCAGGGCGTCGGCATCCGGGTACCCGACGACGAAGTCCCCGTACCCGTCCAGGTCCACGTCCCCCGCCGCCGACAGGACCTCGCCCGCGACCCCGCCGTACTCGCCGGAGAGGTGGATCCCCACCTCGTCCAGCAGGTGCAGCCCGCTCAGGCAGGAGGGGTCCGGACCCCCGTCGCAGTCGTTGTCGATGCCGTCGAAGCAGACCTCGGGGAGGGAGGGGCTCCGGGCGGGGTCGGAGTCGTCGCCGTCCACGTCCGCCGCCGCCCCGTCGCCGTCCGCGTCCACGGGGGAGGGCGTGGCCGAGTCCTCGGGCGCGGGCCCGGACGCGGTCCCGTCGTCTCCGCCCGTCACCACCTTGCACCCGGCTGCCCCGAGGACGAGCCCCAAGGCCACCCAGGTGGACGCAGAGATCCTCCGCGACATCGTCCCCCCCCTCCGAACCCGACCCGATGGACGCTCCAAGCTGCCCCCGCAAGACACGGCAGCCTGGTGAGGCCAAGCATAGTCCGCCGGGGCGGGTCCGCGTAGGAACCTGCTCGCGTCGGTGGGGCGATCGGGTCGTGGACGGGCCGGCGACGGCCGGGCGGGCGGGCGCGCCGCCCCGGGTATCGCCGCGGGAGCGGGGCTACCCCTTGGGCTTGAACCCCTCGATCAGGTCGCCGGGGGTACCGAAGCCGCCTCCCCCCGGCGGGGAGCCGCCCTTGGCGGGGGCGGAGCGCTGCTGGCCGCGACAGTCCCTCATGGCCTCCCCCCAGATCGTCGGCTGGTGGCGCGCATCGATCCCGGCTGGGCTTTAGGGCCCCTTTCACAACCCCGCACCTGCTGCGGCGAACGATGCGGGGCGGCAGCGGCGTCGCTGCACCCCACACCTCCTGCGACGTACTGTCCAGTACGCCTCGGAGAAGCGGGGCCCCGCTCCTTGCATCCACCTCCGCCTCGCTCGCCT
>JAKLKC010000059.1 GCA_023150875.1 Myxococcota bacterium
CGGGGACGACGACACGACCGGCGACGACGACACGGCCGGGGACGACGACACCACCGGCGACGACGACACGACCGGGGACGACGACACGACCGGCGACGACGACACCACCGGCGACGACGACACCACCGGCGACGACGACACCACACCGCCCACCGACACCGACGGCGACGGAGTCCCCGACGGCGAGGACTGCGCCCCCGCCGACCCCGGCGTCTTCCCGGGCAACCCGGAGCTCCGGGACGGGGCCGACCAGGACTGCGACGGCCTCGCCGACGAGGGGCTGATCCTCCCCGGGGACCTCGTGATCACCGAGGTGTTCAACGATCCCGACGGCGACGAGGAGGGGCGGGAGTGGTTCGAGGTCTGGAACGCCAGCGGCCTCCCCCTCCTGCTCGACGGCTGGATCTTCAGCGACTTCCACGGCGACGACTTCCAGGTGCCCATCGGATCGGCCGCCCGGGTCGACTCCGGGGAGTTCCTGGTGCTCGGGGAGTCCGTCTCCCTGGCCGAGAACGGCGGCGTCCCCGTCGACGTGGCCTACGAGGGCGCCTTCGTCCTGAGCAACGCCGACGACGAGGTGGTGGCGAGCCTCGACGGGCTGGCCATCGACGTGTTGGCCTACGACGACGGGGTGGCGTTCCCGGACGTCGAGGGCGCTTCGATGTCCCTCGATCCCGATGCCCTGGACGCCGGCTCCAACGACGACGGCGCGAACTGGTGCCCCGGGACCACGGCCTTCGACACGGGCCTCGGGACCCCGGGGGCGGCGAACGACCCCTGCCCCGAGCCGCCCGCCGATGCCGACGGCGACGGCTGGACCGACGACCTGGACTGCGACGACGCCGATCCCACGGTGAACCCCGGCCAGGCCGAGGTGGAGGGCAACGGCATCGACGACGACTGCGACGGGCTCGTGGACGAGGTCCCCTCCCCCATCGCCCCCGGGGACCTGGTGGTCACCGAGTTCATGCAGAACCCCTCGGTGGTCGCGGACTCCGACGGGGAGTGGTTCGAGGTCTGGAACGCCAGCGACCACGACATCGACCTCGCGGGGGTCCAGGTGTTCGACGACGGCGGCGAGGGGTTCGTGTTCACCGACTCCCTCGTGGTCCCCTCGGGCGGCTTCCTGGTCCTGGGCCGGAGCGCGGATCCCGGCGTCAACGGGGGCGTCGCCGTGGACTTCGCCTACGGGACCGCCTTCAACCTGGGGAACGGTGACGACGAGATCAACATCGGTCTGGGCTTCGAGCTCATCGACCGCGTCGCCTACACCGGGGCCTCCCCCTGGCCCGATCCCACCGGCGCCTCCACCAGCCTCTCGCCCGCCTCGTTCACCGCCACCCTGAACGACGACGGCGCCGCGTGGTGCGAGGCGATCACCGCATACAGCGCCGACAACCTCGGCACCCCCGGGGCCCCGAACGACGAGTGCGCCGCGCCGGACGCCGACGGCGACGGCTGGCCCGCCGACACCGACTGCGACGACGGGGATCCCACCGTGAACCCCGGCGCGGCCGAGGACTGCGCGGACGGCGTCGACACCGACTGCGACGGCGCCGTGGACGAGGACTGCCCCGGCATCGACGACGACGGCGACGGTTTCGGCGAGGATGCCGGCGATTGCGACGACACGGATCCCGCGGTCTACCCCGGCGCCACCGAGGTGGTGGACTGGGTCGACAACGACTGCGACGGGCTGGTGGACGAGGTGCTGCCCGTGGAGATCGCGGCCGGCGACCTGCGGATCACCGAGGTCTTCAAGAACGCGGTCGAGGCCGATGCCGGCAAGGAGTGGTTCGAGGTGTGGAACGCTACCGCCTCGGACGTGGACCTGGACGGCCTCGTGGTGCGGGACGCCGACTTCGACGAGTTCGTGGTGGTCGGGCCCCTGACCGTGCTCGCGGGAGACTACGTGGTCCTGGGCGCCAGCGCCGATCCCGGGGTGAACGGCGGCGTCCCCGTGGACTACGCCTGGGACTCCTTCACGCTGGGCAACGACGAAGACGAGGTGGTGCTGGTGTGGGGAGGGCTGGAGATCGACCGGGTCGAGTACGACGACGGCGTCCTCTTCCCGGACCCGGAGGGGGCGTCCCTCACCCTCGATCCCGACGTCTACGAAGGGGGGCTGGCCGCCGTCCCCTCCGACTGGTGCGCTTCGGCCACCGAGTACAACGCCTCCGTCAACGGGACCCCGGGGAGCCGCAACGAGGACTGCCCCGCCGCTCCGCTCGACGCCGACGGCGACGGGTACACCGTGGACGTGGACTGCGACGACGCCGACGCGACCATCCACCCGGACGCGCCCGAGGTCTGCGACAACGGCGTCGACGACGACTGCGACGACGAGGTGGACGAGGACTGCCCCGCGGGCGCCTCGCCGGTCCGGGGCGACCTGGTGATCACCGAGATCATGCAGAACCCGTCCGCCGTCGACGACTCCTACGGCGAGTGGTTCGAGGTCTTCAACGCTTCGGACGCCGAGCTGGACCTGGCGGGGGTGGAGATCGCGGACCCGAGCGGGTCCTTCACCCTCGGCAGCCTCCTCGTCCCCCCGGGCGGATACCTGGTGTTCGCGAGGGACGGCGACGAGGCGGCCAACGGGGGTGTGGTGGCCGACTACGCCTACGGAAGCGTGATCCAGCTCTCGAACGGCTCGGACTCGTTGCAGGTCAGCCTGGACGGGGTGGTGTTGGACGAGGTCGCCTGGGACGGGGGGCCGGTCTTCCCCGATCCCACCGGAGCGTCCATGAGCCTGGACCCCGGCCTGTACGACGTGGACCTCAACGACGAAGGCGAGGCGTGGTGCGTCGCCACGACCCCCTTCGGTGCCGGCGACCAAGGCACCCCCGGCGCCCTGAACGACGGCTGCTGAAGAACCCTCTCGGGCCCGGGATGCCGGGCCCGAGACGACCCATTCCCCTCCGGGGGACACAAGAGGAATGCCCGTGAACCGCCACCTGCCCTTCCCTCTCCTGCTGTCCCTCGCCGTCGGGCTGGCCGCCTGCAACCCGGCGCCGACGGACGATGACGACGACACCGTGGACGACGACACGGCGGACGACGACACGGCGGACGACGACACCGCCGACGACGATACCGCGGACGACGACACCGCGGACGACGACACGGCGGACGACGACACGGCGGACGACGACAGCACCCCCACGGACTCGGACGGGGACGGCAGCCCCGACGGCGAGGACTGCGCCCCGGACGACGCCACCGTCTACCCCGGCGCCGCCGAGGTCCGGGACGGCGCCGATCAGGACTGCGACGGCCTGGCCGACGAGGGGCTGATCGCCGCGGGCGACCTGCTGGTCACCGAGGTCATGCAGAACCCCGGCGGGATCTCCGGCGTCTCCGACGATGACGGCGAGTGGTTCGAGGTGTGGAACGCCACCGCCACCCCCATCCTCCTGGACGGCTGGACCTTCCAGAACGGCGACGGCGGCGACTCGTTCGACGTCGCCCTCGGGACCGGCCTGGTCCTGCCCGCCGCCGGCTACGTGGTGTTCGGCAAGGAGGTCGACACCGGGCTCAACGGCGGTGCGCCGGTCGACTACGACATGGGCGGGTTCAACCTGGGCAACTCCGAGGACGAGGTCGTGGCGGTCTTCGACGGCGTGGAGGTCGCCGGGGTGGCCTGGGACAACGGCGTCGCCTTCCCCGATCCCAACGGCGCCTCGATGCAGCTCTCGCTGGACGCCTACGACGGCGCCCTGGCCGCCGACGGGGCGAACTGGTGCGAGGCCACGCTGCCCTACGGCCTCGGCGATCTCGGCACCCCGGGGGGCGACAACGAGGCGTGCCTGGTGCCGGTGGACGGCGACGGCGACGGCTTCCTGAGCGACGTGGACTGCGACGACACCGATCCCGCGGTCTTCCCCGGCGCGACCGAGGTGGACGGCAACGGGATCGACGACGACTGCGACGGCGCCGTGGACGAGGGGGACGGCCCGGCGGTGGCCGTGGGGGACCTGGTCATCACGGAGATCATGAAGGACCCCGACGCCGTGTCGGACACCTACGGGGAGTGGATCGAGGTGTACAACGCCTCGGCCTCGACGGTGGACCTGCTGGGGCTGGTCATCGCCGACGCGGCGACCTCCTACACCGTCCCCACCTCGATCCCTCTGGCCCCCATGGGCTACGTGGCCATCGCCCGGGACACCGACTCCGCCGTCAACGGCGGCCTCACGGGGGCCTACGGGGGCTGGGGCGGGGCCTACTCGCTCAACAACGACGGGGACTCGGTGGTGCTGCTCGCGGGTGGCGCCGAGATCGACCGGGTGGACTACGGCGCCGGCTCCCCCTGGCCCGATCCCACCGGCGCCTCCCTTCAGCTCGACCCCGGGCTCCTGGACGCCCTGTCCAACGACGACGGTTCGAGCTGGTGCGAGCCCGTGTCGGCTTACGGACTCGGGGACCTCGGCACCCCCGGCGCCCCCAACGATCTCTGCCCGGTGCCCGTCGACGGCGACGGCGACGGCTGGTTCGACGGCGAGGACTGCGACGACTCCGACCCCTCCGTCCACCCCGGCGCGGTGGAAGTCGACGGCAACGGGATCGACGACGACTGCGACGGGGTGGTGGACCTGGGCGGGGGCGGAACCGCGGGGGAGGGTGACCTGGTGATCACCGAGATCATGAAGGATCCCGCGGTCATCGGCGACAACGAGGGGGAGTGGTTCGAGCTGTACAACACCACCGGTGCCGCCATCGACATCGCCGGCGCCGTGTTCTCGGACGCCGGCACCGACTCCTTCACCGTCTCCACGTCGGTGGTCGTGCCCGCCGGCGGCTACGCCGTCATCGTCCGCAACACCGACACCGGCGTCAACGGGGGGGTGTCGGGCCACGTCGGTTGGGGAGGCGTCACCTCCCTCGGGAACAGCGACGACGAGGTCATCTTGACCCTGGGCGGGGTGATGATCGACCAGGTCTGGTACGACACCACCGCCTTCCCCGATCCCGTGGGCGCCTCGCTGAGCCTCTCGCCGGACGCGGTGGACCACCTGCTCAACGACGACGGCGCCCACTGGTGCGCGGCGACCTCCCCCTACGGAGCCGGCGACGCCGGCACGCCGGGCTCCGCCAACGACCCCTGCTGATCGGAGCCCGCGCTCCCCGTCCCCGCCTTTCCCGCCCCGTCTTCCCTTCCCGGCGCCACCCCTCCTGGGGCCGGTCGCCTGACACCCGGCCCCGCCCGCGATAGACTGGCCCACCGATGTCGTCGCGCCCCCGCCTGCCCGCCCTCGAGGCGGTCATCGTCTTCGCGTGGGCGGCGGTCATGGCGGCCCTGTTCCTGGACGGGCGCCCCGTGGCCGGCCCCACCTCCCCCCGGTTCGACCTGGGCTCCCTCCCCGTGGGCGCCGAGGAGCGCTGGATGGGGATCTATGCCCAGGGGGCGAAGGTCGGCACGTCGGTGGCGGCCACCTGGGAGCTGCCCGACGGCGGCCTCGCCCTGCGGGAGCACACCGCTCTGCGCCTGGTGGCCTTCGAGCAGGTGCGCTCCCTCTCCACGACCGCCTCCGCCGAGCTGGACCCCGACCTGCGGGCCCGGACCTTCGCCTTCCTGATGGACGGCGGCGAGACCTCCTTCCGGGCCGAGGGGCGCCGGGAGGGGGACGGCTTCGTGGTCGCCTTCGCCTCCGCCGGGGCCGCGCCGTCCGAGCTGCGCCTGGAGGCGCCGCCCATCCTCGCGGGGGTGGTGCTGCGGGCGATGGCCCGGGAGGGAAGGCTCCGGGGCGGTCTCGCCGTGGGCCAGCGGTTCACGGTGCCGTTCTTCGATCCCGCCACCCGCGGCCAGCGCGACGCCGCGGGCGAGGTCGTGGCCACCACCCCCGAGGGGCTGTTCGAGGTCCGCTACTCCATCGCCGGGGCGGAGTCGGTGGCCCTGGTGGACGCCGAGGGGGAGATCTACCGGGACTCCGGCCTCCTGGGGATGGAGATCCGCCGGGAGGAGCGGGAGGTCGCCCTCGGGGAGGGGTGGGCCAGCGGCCGTCCCCCCGACCTCATCGCCCTCTCGGCGATCCCCATCGACCGGGAGATCCCCGATGCCCGCCGGGCGCGCCGGCTGGTGCTGGCGGTGGTGGCCCCCGCGGCGGTGGGCGATCTCCTGGCGGCCGCCCACGGCGAGGCGTGGAAGGGGGGGCGCCTCGAGGTCGCCGTGCCCCGGGTGCTGGGCACCTACCCGATCCCCCTGGTGGACCCCCGCCATGCGCCGTGGCTCGCCGCCGAGCCCGGCGTCGAGGTGGACGATCCCGCGATCCGCGCCCAGGCGGGTCGGGTGCTGGGCGAGGTGCTGGACGCTCGGGAGGCGGTGCGGCTCATCAACCGCTACGTATACAGCGCCGTGGCGAAGTCGCCCTCCCTCACCGTCCCCTCCGCCAAGGAGACCCTGAGGACCCTGGAGGGGGACTGCAACGAGCACACGGCGCTGTTCACCGCCCTGGCCCGCGCCAGCGGGATCCCCACGCGGATCGCGGCGGGCTTCGTGTACTCCGACCGGATCGCGGTGGGGGGCGCGTTCTACTACCACGCCTGGCCCGAGGTGTGGCTCGGGGACGGCTGGCTCCCGGTGGACCCCACCTTCGGGCAGGTCCCCGCCGACGCCACCCACGTCAAGCTCGTCGAGGGGGGCCTGGACCGGCAGGTGGACCTGGTGGCGGCCATCGGCCGGGTGTCCCTGCGGGTGGAGGAGGTGGAGTGATCCGCCTGGAGGCCCTCGCCAAGCGCTACGGTCGCTTCGACGCCGTGCAGGGCATCGACCTGCACGTCCGGGAGGGGGAGGTCTTCGGCCTCCTCGGCCCCAACGGCGCGGGCAAGACCACGACGCTGAAGATGCTGGCCGGCCTGCTCCGGCCCAGCTCGGGCTCGATCCGGATCGCCGGGATCGACGCCGTGGCCCACCCGGTGGAGGTCAAGCGGCTGACAGGCTACGTCCCCGACCGGCCCTACCTCTACGAGAAGCTGGCCGCCGACGAGTTCCTGGAGTTCATCGCCGGGATCTACGAGGTGCCGGAGGCGGAGGCGAGGCGTAGGGCCGACGAGCTGCTGGAGTTCTTCTCGCTCACCGCGTTCCGGGGGGAGCTGGTGGAGGGCTTCAGCCACGGCATGAAGCAGCGGCTGGTGCTGGCGGCGGCCCTGTTGCACCGGCCGCGGCTGCTGATCGTGGACGAGCCCATGGTGGGGTTGGACCCCAAGGGGGTGCGCCTCATCAAGCAGGTGTTCCGGCACAAGGCGGAGCAGGGGGACACCGTGCTCCTCTCCACCCACGCCCTGGAGGTCGCCGAGGAGGTCTGCGACCGCGTGGCCATCGTCGTCGGTGGCCGGATCGCGGCCCTGGGCACGGTGGAGGAGCTCCGGTCCCGGTCCATCGGTGGGCGGGGCCGGCTCGAGGACCTGTTCATGCAACTCGTCGGCGGCGACGAGTGGAGCGAGGTCATCCGCGTGCTGCGGGGGTGACCGGACATGGAGCGGATGACTCTTCGGACCCATGAACGCGCGTGCGTCCGGTGCGTCGCGGTGCTCGCCGCGACCGTGACGCTTTTCGCCGCCGCCGGATGCTCGGGACGCTACCGCTCCGGCGTGTACGAGAGCCGATACACGCGATACGCGATCGACGAGCCGGCGGGCTCCTGGAGCCGGATCCGCAGGACCGGGGTGAACGTCGCCTTCGGGCACCCCTCCGGGGCCGGGATCTACGTCGACGACTCGTGCCGGAGGTACGACGACGCGCCGCTGCACGTGCTCGCCAACCACCTCTTCTTCGGCTTCACCCAGGTCGAGGTGGAGTCGACCGAGGACATGGAGATCGACGGGCGGGCCGCCTATCGGCGGGTCGTCCGAGGTCGGATGGACGGCGTCCCGGTGAGGGTGGCGGCGACGGTGATGAAGAAGGACGACTGCGTGTACGACTTCGTGTACGTGGCGGCGCCGGGCGCGTTCGAGAGCGGTCTGGCGGAGTACGAGCGGGTGGTGCGCTCCTTCCGGGTGGATCGCTGAGATGCCCACCTCCACGCTCGGCACCGCCGACGGGCAGCACCCGGAGCGTCCCCTCTCGGCGATCTCCCGGGTCATCGGCACGCGGCTCATCCGCTTCCTCGCCTGGCTGGGGATGATCGCCTCGCTCACCGGGCGCTGCGTCAGCTCGGCCCGTCACAAGTTCGAGCTGGGCCTCAGCCTCACCCAGGTCTACTACATCGGGATCCAGTCCCTCTCCATCACCTTCCTGACGGCGGCCTTCGTCGGGATGATCATGACCCTCCAGTTCCAGTGGGGGCTGGAGCGGTTCGGCGCCGCCCTGTACGCGGGGAAGTTGGTCTCGCTGTCCTTCGTGATGGAGCTGGGGCCGACCCTGACGGCGGTGCTGGTGGGGGGCAGGGTGGGCGCGGGCATGACGGCGGAGCTGGGCTCCATGTCGGTGACCGAGCAGATCGACGCGATCCGTGCCCTGGGCGCCGATCCCGTGGGGAAGCTGGTGGTGCCGAGGGTGCTGGCCTCGGTGATCTCGCTGCCCGTGCTGGTGATGATCGCCAACGTCGTGGGGATCTTCGGCTCGATGGTCATCAACACCACCTCGGTGGGGATCACGCCCCGCTTCTTCTGGGACCAGGTGGTGACCACCGTGGACGTCTCCGAGCTGATGCACGGCATCATCAAGAGCGTGTTCTTCGGGTACTTCATCGGGATCATCGGGTGCGCCGGGGGCCTGGGGATCCGGGGCGGCACCGTCGGCGTGGGCCTCGGCACCACCCGCACGGTCGTCGTCACCTCGGTCACCATCCTGGTGGGCGACTTCTTCCTGACCAAGCTGCTCCTTCCCCTGACCTGAGCGAACCCGGGGGCGGCGGCCCCCGTCCGTGGGTGATGCGCGAATACCAGTCGGGCGACCGGATCATCGACTTCAACGACGTCTGCAAGGCGTTCGGTCCCAAGGTGATCTACCGCGGGCTGAGCCTCGACGTCTACGCCGGCGAGACGCTCACCGTGATCGGGGGCTCGGGCGAGGGGAAGTCGGTCATGCTCAAGTGCTTGATCGGTCTGCTGAAACCCGACTCGGGCAGCATCTCGGCCTTCGGGAGCGACGTCACGCGGATGACCGAGCGCCAGCTCCAGGCGGTGCGGCGGCGGATCGGCATGCTGTTCCAGGGCGCCGCCCTCTTCGACTCCCTGACCGTGCACGGCAACATCGCGTACCCCCTCGTGGAGCAGGGTTGGAAGGACGGCAAGCTCATCGACGAGCGGGTGGCGGAAGTGCTGGAGCTTGTGGGGATGCCGGGCACGGAGCGGATGATGCCGGCGGACCTCTCCGGGGGCATGAAGAAGAGGGTGGGACTCGCCCGGGCCATCGCCGTCCACCCCGAGGTGATCCTCTACGACGAACCCACCACCGGCCTCGACCCGTCCAACGTCCGGCGCATCGGCAAGCTGATCCGGGACATGCAGGAGAAGCTCCAGGTGACGTCCATCGTGGTCACCCACGACATGGACTCGGCCTTCGACGTGTCCGACCGCTTCGCCATGCTCTACGACAAGAGGATCGTGTGGGCGGGCCGGCCGGAGGACGTCCACGCCTCCCACGAGCAGGTGGTCAAGGACTTCATCGCCGGGAACATCGGCAGCGCCTGATGCCCGGCTCCGAGCCCTCCGCCCGGGGGTCCCGGTGGCCGGCGGCCGGCCCCCTGGCGCCGGCGCTGGCTTCGTTCGCGCTGGCGATGGGGGTCCGGGCCGCCTTCATCGTCCGCTACCCCGTGCTGTACTGGAGCGACGGATACCAGCGCCTCGCCCACGTCGAGGACCTCGTCCAGGTCACCTGGCTGCCCGTGTACCAGGCCACCCTGGCGGCGCTGGCGCCCTTCACCCGGGACCCGACGGCCTTCCGACTCTGGACGTCCTTCCAAGGCGCGCTGGGCGCCGCCGCGGCCGCGTGGCTCTGGACGCGGTCCCGGGGGCCCATCCCGGGGGCGCTCGCGGGGGCCTTCGTGGCCCTGTGCCCCCTCTACGTCGTCGAGTCGGTGGGTCTCTACCCCGAGCCCCTCTTCACGGCCTTGTGTCTCGGGGCCCTGGCCCTCCTGGCGGGTGCGACGCGGCGGGCGGCGGCGGGGGGAGTCGCCCTGCTGGCCGCGGCGGAGCTGACCCGCTACGAGGGGTGGCTGCTGGCGCTGCTGGCCGCGGCCTGGATCGGCGCCGGAGGACCCCTGCCGGGCCGGGGGGCGCCCTCCCCCTTCCGGCCCGTCGCCGCCCGCGTCGCCGCCGTCGCCGGCCTGGCGGCGGTTCCGGGGGCGTGGATCGCGGTCCACCGGGGACTCACGCCCATGGGGAGCGCCTCCCTGAGCCCCGGGTTCGGTTGGGAGCGGACGTTGGAACAGGCGGGGATCATGTCTCGCCTGGCCCCCCACTGGGGGGGATGGCCGTGGCTCGTCCTGGCGGCCCTCGGGCTGCCCGGCTTCCTCCGGCGCCCCCTGCGGGACCGGGGCGTGACCCTGGCCCTCGCGGCCTGGAGCGCCCTCTTCTTCGTCTCCCTCGTCGCCACCCAGCCGTTCTGGCCCAGGGACTCGATGCGGGTCATCCACATCCCGCTCCTGCTGGTGCTGGCCCTCGCCCTGGGGGGAATCGAGGCGGCGTGGCGTCGGCTCGCCGCGCCGACCTTCCGGGGGCCGGCCGCGCTCCTCGGGTGGGCCGGGGGTGCCGTCCTGCTCGTGGCCCTGGCGGCGCCGCTGGGGCGCGCCGAGGGGTTCCTCGCCGAGGCGGCGCGGGGCCGGGAGTCGCGGGTCCCCGCGGCGGTGGGGGCCCGGCTCCGGGGGGCGGTGGACGGGGCGCGCCGCGTCCTGGTGGTGTCCGAGGGCTTCCGGGAGTGGCCCGGGGAGGAGCCGCCGGCGTGCAAGGCGGTGGTGGTGGCGGTCGAGCGCCCCCACCGGGACGTGGTCTGCGATACCGAGGCGCCCGCGGGCGCTGCCCGGGACGCCCGGTCGCTCCGGTCGTGGCTGGCGCGCGAGGGGGTCGCCCACGTCGTGGTCTTCGACGGCTTCGAGCCTTGGCGCCCCCTGCAGCGCACGATCGTGGCCGAGGCGGCGCGCGAGGGCGGCGCGCTGGAGCCCGCGGGCGCGGTGGAGGGAGCCAGGATCTACGCGGTGAACCCGCCTTGAGGGCCGGCGCGGGACGGGATCGCGGAGAGGGTCGGGCCGGTGCTAGAGTGTCGCCTCGCCGGCACACACCCCCAGGAGAGCCGCACATGCGCGGGATGAAGTTCGCCCTGCCCTCCCTGATCGCCGCCCTGGCCTTGGGGCTCGCCGCCTGCACGCCTTCCCCCCGCGGGAACGGGCGCGACGACGACGACGACGGCGGGTCGGACGATGACTCCTGGATCGGCGACGACGACACCGGCGACGACGACACCGGCGACGACGACACCGGCGACGACGACACGGGGGACGACGACACGGGGGACGACGACACCGGCGACGACGACACGGGGGACGACGACACGGGGGACGACGACACCGGCGACGACGACACCGGTCCCCCGGTCCCCGACGCCGACGGAGACGGGATCAGCGACGAGGACGAGGGGGACGGGGATCCCGATCTCGACACCGTGCCCAACGACCACGACACCGACAGCGACGGTGACGGGATCGGGGACTCCATCGAGGCGGGGGACTCGGACCTCCTCACGGCGCCGGTGGACACCGACGGCGACGGCGACCCGGACTTCCTGGACCTGGACAGCGACGCGGACGGGCATCTGGACGCGGTGGAGGGGAGCGACGACGTGGACGGAGACGGGGTGCGGGACTTCCGCGACCTGGACTCCGACGACGACTCCCTCCCCGACGCCACGGATCCCGGTCCCTGGATCCGGGACGCCGACGGAGACGGGTACACGGACCTGGCGGAGGTCGCGTGGGGGACGAGCCCGACCTCGTCGGGGAGCAAGCCCCCCAGCGACGTGATTTACCGCGATCTGGCGCCGGGCGCCTCGAGCACGGTGAACGTGGAGGCCGCGGTCCCGGGTGGGGGGCTCCTGGACGTGGCCATGCTGGTGGACACGACGTGCTCCGGAGCCAGCTACATCTCGGGCCTCAAGTCGGCCCTCAGCTCCATCGTGGGGTCCATGGCGGCGGAGTACCCGGCCGCCGCCTTCGCGGTGGCCTCCCACGCGGACTACTACTACGGGAGCTTCGGCAACAGCGGAGACCTGCCGTTCTTCCTCAAGCAGCAGATGACCACCGACGCTTCGGCGGTGACCTCCAAGATCTCGGCCCTGGCGTCCGTCGGCGGCGGGGACACCGATGACGCCGGGGTGGAGGCGATGTACCAGCTCCTGACGGGTCGCGGCTTCGATCAGGACTGCGACGATGCGCTGGACACCAGCTCCGACGTCAAGCCCTTCGTCGCCCACGGGGGCGACGCCTTCGGCGGGGCGGTGGCGGGCGCCTACGTCTCGACGGTGGTGGGCACCGGCCCGGGGGGTGGCGCCGGGTTCCGGGACGGGGCGACTCCGGTGGTGATCTGGGCCAGCGACGGCAGCGTGCGGGACCCCGACTCCGGGGACGCCGTGCCGCCTCCCTGCGACGACTCCGAGGCGGCCGGCAGCTCGGACGTGATCGCCGCCGCCCTCGCCGCGGGGGCGACGGTGATCGGGATCGAGACCGACACCCTCAGTCTCGACTTCAGCCCCACCGCACGCCTCGTGGCGGAGGGCGCGGGCTCCGTCGGCGACCTGGACGGGGACGGCGCGGCCGACGATCCGTACGTGTTCACGGGGACGGGCTCCACCACCATCTCCGGAGTCCTCGCCATCCTCGACGCGCTGGCGGGGGAAGCGGGTCCCGTCGACGTGACCCTGGAGGTGGACGGCGCCGCGAGCGGGCTGGTCTCGGGCGTGTCGCCGGGCCTGTGGCCTTCGGTGGACCCCGGCGACACCGTGGACTTCGACGTGACCCTCACCTCGCCGGGCGCCCTCGCCTCCCCGGTGGACCAGGTCTTCGTCTTCAGTCTGCGGGTCTACGCGGACGGTACGCGGCTGGTGACGGAGCGCGCGGTGCTGCTGGTGCTGAGGGGGACCTGAGGAGTCCTCCTTTGGGGAACGCGCGCGCGTTTCAATGACCCTCCTCCACCCCCCCGCCCCTCACAGAGGGGTGGGGCCCGCAATTTCGTCCGGCGCAAGGGGCGGCGCCACTCCCTAGCATTACGCGCCATTACACGTCCCAAGCGCGGGCCCCCTCGGGCGCCCCCGGCATCGCCCGGGCGCTTCTGGTCGAGCGCCCCCCGGCATCAGCCCTGCGCGCCCCTCGTCGGGCTCCCAGGGAACGGCGGGAGGGGCCGGGCTCTGGTATACAGCGGGGGCGGCGCCGCCCTCCCGGGTGGGTGCGCCCCAAGGGAGGCGAGCGTGGCGCGGTCCTACGGCGAGCGGTTCGGGGGCGCGGCCCTCATCACCGGGGCCTCGGCGGGCCTGGGGGCGACCTTCGCCCGGGCGCTGGCGGCGAGGGGCATGGACCTCTGCCTGGTGGCCCGCCGGGAGGAGCGTCTGCGGGCGTCGGCCGCGGAGCTGAGCCGGGAGTTCGGGGTCCGGGCCGTTCCCGTCGCCGTGGACCTCGCCGCCCCCGGAGGCACCGAGGCGCTGGTCCGGGCGGTGGGGGAGGCCGGCGTGGACGTGGGGCTCCTGGTGGCCAACGCCGGCTTCGGGACCTACGGGCCCTTCGCCGAGCAGGATCCCCCCACCGAGTCCCGCATGGTGGACCTGAACTGCCGGGCGGTGGTGGAGCAGTGCCACGCGTTCGTCCCGGGGATGCGGGCGCGCGGGCGGGGGGGCGTCATCGTGGTCGCCTCCACGGCGGCGTTCCAGCCGACCCCCTACTTCGCGGTCTACGGCGCCACCAAGGCGTTCGACCTCGCCTTCGCGGAGGCCCTGGGGGCCGAGCTGGCCCCGTCGGGGATCGACGTGCTCGCCCTGTGCCCCGGCTTCGTGGCCACCGAGTTCCAGCAGGTCGCGGGCGCGCCCATCGCGGGCCCCACCCTGACGCCGGAGCGGGTGGTGGACACCGCCCTGCGGAGTCTGGGGCGGCGCTCGTCGGTGGTGCCCGGCGCCTACAACGCCCTCACCGTCTTCGGGAACCGGCTCGTGCCCCGGAGCTGGGCGGCGCGGGTGGTGGGGTGGATGATGGACCCACGGCGGCTCGCCGGCCGGTGAGCCTCGGGCCGACCTCCCCCGCCCGGCGGCGGACCGGTGGATCCGCCGTTACCGCCACCGCTCCTCGACCATGCGGTTGAATGCCTGGACCAGTCGGCCGGTGTCGGGATCGACCCTCCGGGCGTCCATGGCGCCGACGTCGCCCAGCCCGACGTCCCGCAGCGCGGCGGCCAGGAACTCCGACTCGCGGCAAGCCTTCTGGAGCTGGCGGAACTGCTCGACCTCGTCGGACACGTTGGCGCCCAGGTCCGAGGCCCTGACCTTCAGCCTCTTGACCGCGGGGTCGTCAGCGAGCCCGCGGAGGACTCGGAAGAGGATGGCCGCGGTGCGGTCCTCACGCTCGGTCGGCAAGGGAGCCTCCGGGCCCCCGTCCCCGCAGCCTGCCCACATGATACCGCCGAGCGGGGCCCTCAGCGATAGAGAAGTCCGAGCGGGGTGACGGCGGGATCGCCGATGTCCATGTACATCTCGTACTCCGGCACGTTGCCGTAGTAGCCGAGGTAGTCCACGAAGTCGGCGACGGTGTAGCTGCCGATGGTGTGCCCCTCGTCGATGACGTCGCTGTAGTACAGGTCCGTGAAGAAGCTCCCGAGGTCGGCGCCCGTGAGGATGGGGTAGCCCGTGAAGCCGCAGTCCGTGGACGTCGGCCCGGAGTACGACACGCTGGCGAGCACCCCCAGGCAGTCGGGACACCCGTCGCTCCCCATGTCCAGCCCGTCCATCTCCCACAGATCGGAGCACAGCGCGTTCTGCCCCGCGTCGAAGTAGGTGAGCTGCAGGGTGCCCGAGAAGGTCGAGGCGTCCACCGAGAGGTCAAAGACCGGCCCGATGTAGGCCACCGATCCCGCGTCGAGCCCGAAGATCCACCACACGTACCCGGTCCACGCGCCCTCCAGGGGTCCGACGCAGTCGGCCGCGGGGCACGAGAGCCCGTCGTCCGTGGCGCCGTTGCAGTCCTGGTCCCGGCAGTCGCACACCTCCGGGGCCCCCGGGTACGCCCCCGCGTCCCCGTCGTCGCAGTCCCCCGCGCACGGCGAGATCCCGTCCAGGTCCCCGTCCCAGTCCTCGTCGATGGCTCCGTCGCAGTCGTCGTCCTCGGCGTTGCACAGCTCGGGCGCGCCGGAGTAGGTGGTGGCGATGGCGTCGTCGCAGTCCCCGGCGCACTGGGTGTGCCCGTCCGCGTCCCGGTCGAAGCCCTCGTCGACGGTCCCGGAGCAGTTGTCGTCGGCGCCGTTGCAGACCTCCGGGGCGCTGGGGTTCACCGCGGCGTCGGCGTCGTTGCAGTCCGTCGCCACGTTGAACCCGTCGCCGTCGCCGTCGTTCCCCTCGGGCAGGACTCCGGAGTCGTCGTCCGCCTCCTCCTGGGGCGCGGTACCGCACCCCGTGGCCCAGACCAGCGCCACCAGCCCGAGGACCGCCCCGATCCGAAGAGTCCCACGCGCCATCTCTGCCCCCATGCGGCCCCCGAGGAGGCCCCGAGCACCACGTCCGGCCTCGGATGGTATCACGCCCCGGCGGGTGTCAGGCACCAACACTTTTACATTTGTTCGACCCGGGTGCGGCGGGTGTCAGGTGCGGCGGGTGTCAGGCACCAACACTTTTACATTTGTGCAGCTCCCTCCGGATCCGGCGCCGGGCCCATGCCGCCCCCAGGAGCCCTGCGGCGACCGGAGGTGCCGACCCGGGGGGAGGCCCCGCCGCGCAGGCGCAACCTCCTGGGGCCCACTCGTCTCCCTCCTGCCGTCCGTCGTCATCGTCCGCCGCATCGTCGTCCGTCACGTCGTCGTCCCCGCCCGTCGCGTCGTCGTCGGGGGAGGAGTCGTCGTCACCCCCCGTGTCGTCGTCCCCAGCCGCGTCCGACTGCACGAACTGGCCGGCGACCCGGGCGTAGTCCACCACCGTCACCACCAGCCACCGGGGAGAGTCCGGATCGGCGACGGCCCGGGGCTGGTACACCCCCAGCGGGGCCAGGGTGCGGGTGACCATGAAGACGTCGCCGGGGACGCCGTCCGAACCCACCTCCACGCCGTAGACCTCGTGGGTGCCGTCGGACTCGTCGGGCCCCTGGAACACCGCGAGCCAGGAGTCCGCCACGGCGCTGAAGCCGAGCCCGATCCCGTCGCCCCCCTCGAAGATGGGCGTGGCGGCGGCGGGGATCACGTCGCCGATCCGCTGGCCCTCCCCGTCGACCCGGGCGCCGTAGACGTCCCCGCCCCCCTCGCCTCCCCACCAGGTGACCGCGAGGTACTGGTTGGAGTTGGAATCGTAGGCGACCTCGGGGTAGTGGTTCAGCCCGTCGTTGGAGTAGAGGTCCAGGCGATCCGAGACGGGCTCTCCCGTCGCCGCCGACACCCGCCTCCCGGCGACGACCTGGGTGCCCTCCTGGGGCTCGGTGACGTAGACCACGAAGTACTCGTCCTGGAGGGAGTTCCAGGTGACGGCGGGGAAGGAGTCGAAGGTAGGCCCCGAGCCGATGTCCAGCTCCGGGCCGAACGGCCGGGCCGAGGCGTCGACGAGGCGGGCTTGGACGTCCACGAACCCCGTCCACTCGCCCCAGGTGACCAGGCACTCCCCGGTGACGGCCGAGCAGGCGGAGCTCGGCGCCGCCTCCAGGTACTTGGGGCTCTCGCCGTCGTCCACCTCGATGGGATCGCCGACGAGCTCGGGGCCCGTTCCCGTGTACCGCACCAGGCGGGCGCCGATGTCCTGGTCGCTCGGAGACACCTCGTCGATCCACGTCACCAGGAAGGCGCCGGCCCCGGGGTGGTACGCCACCCGGGGCGAGAGGGCGGTGGGACTCGGGGCGATGGTGAAGGGGCCCGAGAGCAGGGCGCCGTCCCGGGCGACGAAGGCACCGGTGATGGTGAGCTGGCCCGAGACCACCAGGAAGACCCCGTTCTCGGGATCGAAGGCGGCGTCGGGGAAGCGGGTGGTGCCGTCCCGGGGGAAGACGGTGAAGGTATCCCCCGCGGGCTCCGCGGCTCCCGCGAGCCGAAAGGCCGCCGCGGCGACGACCAGGGCAACCCACCGCAACACGCGGGCCCCGCCGGCCGCCCCCCGCCCTCGCCGGTCCATGACGTCGCCTCCCCGCGACCGCGGGCACGGCGGTCGCCGGCCCATCGTCGCCCCCGGGAAGCGGGATGTCGAGGGGGAGGCCTGCTCAGGCCGTGCGGGGGACGCGGGGCTCGACGGGCGGGAGGGGAGGGGGCGAGACCTCGGAGGTGCACTGGGAGCAGCGGGTCGCCTTCACGGGGATCGCGGAGAGGCAGTAGGGGCACTCCCTCAGCGCCGGGGCCTCGGCGGGGACGCCCTGGGGGCCCCGGAGCCGGTCCACGGCGCGGAGCAGCAGGTAGACCGCCCCGGCGACGATGACGAAGGCGATCACGGTGTTCACGAAGCGGCCGTAGTTCAGGGTCACCGCCCCCACCTGCTGCGCCTGTTCCGGCGTCACCGCGGGCTCGGTACCCTGCCGGAGCACGACGAACAGGTTCGAGAAGTCCACCCCGCCGAGGAGCAGCCCGATGGGCGGCATGAGCACGTCGGCGACGAAGGAGGCGACCACCGTCCCGAAGGCCGCCCCGATCACGATGCCCACCGCGAGGTCGATCACGTTGCCGCGCTTGAGGAAGAGGGCGAAGTCCTTGAGCACGCCGCCTCCACACCCCCCGGGGGGAGCGCCCGGACGCCCTCAGGATCTCGTTGCAATGCTTGCACCGCGCGTGGGCGACCCCCGGCATCGCCGGTGGGTCGCGGGCGGCGGGGACGCCTCGCTCGAGCCAGCTTCAACGAGGGCGAGGGGGGTGGACGGCGAGCGTCACCTGGAACTCCGCGCCCTCGTGGGCCAGGGCGTCGACCTGCACCCGGGCCCCCGTCCACGGGCCCCCCGTCGCCTCCAGGTCACAGCCGTCGAACTGCGACGCGCCGTCCGGCGTCCGCCAGGGTCCACCCCAGCGACCCAGCTCCGCCGCGAGGGCCGCGCACCACATCGCCGCCCTGATGGTGGCGCCCACGACGCTCGCGTCCCGGTCGACGAGCCCGTACCAGCTCCTGCTCCACACCGTGGCGCCGGGATCGAGGCCCTGCCCCACCCGTGCCTTCCAGCGCTCCGCGGCGACGGGATCGCCCCTCAGGTGCTGGAACCCCGATGGGGCCGCGTCGAGTACCGCGGGGAGGTGCGCCCGGAGAGCGGCCGCCGCGCTGCCCGCCAGCGCGACCTTGGACGGGTCCTTGGGGATGTGCTTGGGGAGTCCCCCCTCGAAGGTCCCCGCGCCCACGACCTGGTCCGGGGACTTCTCGGAGTACATCACGCCGTAGCCGTCGGGGAGCCCGCCCGAGAAGTGCCCCTCGTAGCGCATGCCTCCGGACACCACCAGCACGCCGAAGCCCTGGGAGCAGTCCCCGCTCAGGCAGGTCCCTGGGGGCCCCCCCGAGCGGGGGGCCACGGCCGGGGCGGCGGCCGCCGGGGGGGACTCCGCCGGAGGCGGGTCCTCGTCGGGCTCCGCCCCCTGGGCGAGGACGGCCGCGGGCAGGAGGCCTATCAGGAGCGACGCGACCGCCGCGAGCAGCCCGAAGCGCCCCGCCGCGGAGCGGATGGCTCCCCACCGGCTCCCGCGGGGGCGGCCACGGACCCCCCCGGTCGAGGGATCTCCGGGGCGGACCCGGTCAGGCGCCGGCGTCGGTCTCATCGGTGCTCCTCTCCTCGGACTCTCCGTCATCCAGGGTCACCCGGCCTCGACCACCCCGGTGACGTGCATGAAGCACTCGTCGTGGAACAGCCCCCACAGGTCCTTGTGGCGCGTCAGGTTGAACCGCCCGCTGGGGGCGGGCCAGTCGCCGTCCAGGGTCCAGGCGTCGGTCCCGCTGGTGCAGTCGTAGCACCCGTCCGGGGGGACGTAGACCTCCCGGTATCGGACCTCGAAGGTGCCGTCGGGCTCCAGCACCCCCCTGAAGGGCATGCCCTCCAGGCGGACGACGACGCGGCCGGGACGTTCCCACACCCGAGCCACCAGCACCTCCCCCGCGGCCACCTCGCCGCAGGTGTCCTCCAGGACGTCCACCACCGTCAGACGCCAGTCGGTGTACGCCACGGCCGCCTCGGCGGGCTCGGTGGCGGCCAGCGCCAAGAGGGCGAACCCCGGCGCCGCCGCCCTCATCCCTCGCCACCGCGAAACCCCTCGGACCATCGGGACCTCCCTGCCGGGCGACTCCCCGCCCCGCCCGCCGCGGGGCGCGCCCATCCCCGCCCGCGACGCGGAAGAGAATGGCCGGTCGGCCGCGGAGATGCAACCGAGAAGATCGCGGGCGCCGCCACCCCCTACTCCAGGAACCGCCCCCGCAGCACCAGGGCTTCCGCCCCCGCCAGCTCGAAGCGTTCGCCCGCCGCGCGGGTGGTGGTGCCCTGGGAGGAGCCGGTCAGGGGGTCCACCACCTCCACCTCCATGGCGCGCCGGGGCTCCAGGAAGACGCGGCCCAGGATCCCGATGGGGAAGACGAAGAAGGAGTCCCCAGACACGCCGCCGTAGGCGCGGACGGCGCCGCCGGCGGGGTCGGCCAGGTCCACCCACATGGTGTCGGGCCAGAGGGTCCCCGAGGCGTCCTCGGCGTAGACCACGAAGGGGGAGTCGTCCCAGTGGGCGTTCTTCCGGTCCCAGGAGGCCAGGTCCGGCGGGACGATCCCCGCGACGTGGACGAAGGAGCCCGCGCCGGACATGTCGGCGATGGCGGTGTCGCCCCGGACCCCCGCGGACGAGTGGAAGACGTAGAGGGGCAGGTTGGACACGTAGGTGGCGATGGCCGCCGCCACCAGCCGGGTCGGGTCCTCCTCGGTGTCCACCGAGGAGCCCGGGCCGATGGGCTCGTTGTTGCTGCCCACGGGGACGTCCTCGCAGTACTCCCACTCCCATGGCTGGCGGACCGGGCGCCAGCCCCCCTCGACGTAGCTGGTGTCCCGGTCGAAGTGGACCGTGGCCAGGTCGGCGACCCCGCCCCCGTAGACCGCCTGCCCGTCCTCGCACTCGTGCCCCGCCGGGGCCGAGGCGGCCACCAACACGTCGGTGCGGTCCCGCAGGTACACCGTCAGCTCCCGCAGCTCTTCCAGCCCGTCCGTCCCCTCGAAGCCGTTCTGCCAGTACTCGTTGGCGACCTCGAAGTGGACGATCTTGTGCTCTCGGCCCTGGGACATGGCCAGGAAGCGGTCCGCCAGCGCGTACTTCTCGCCGGAGGTGGGCACGGTGACCTGGCCGTCGCCGATGAGGGTCCACTCCACCCGCAGCCCGTAGCCGTCGTAGGCCAGGTCGGTGAGCCCGGCGATGACCGCGTCGTAGTCGGGCCACGCCTCGTCGATCTCGCGGCCGTCCCAGTAGTCCTCGCCGTCGGGGTCCCCCACCACGCCCAGGGCGCGGACGTAGTGGAAGCCGTGCTGGGACAGGAACAGGAGGTCCCGCTCCAGCTTCTCCCGGTCGTTGCGGTAGGCCCAGGCCGCCCACATCATCGTGGCGCCCAGGGCGTTGAACGGCCCCTGGTCGTCCACCAGGGAGTGACCCTCCAGGCGCACGAGGCCGGTCCGGGCGGCGGTGGGTTCGCACGTCACCTCCACGTCCTGCGCCGCCGTGGCGCCGAACCAGTGCGCCCCCTCCTTCACCATCCGCCAGTCGGTGGTGTAGGTGCCCGGGGCGGAGGCCGTCAGGGTGAACACGAACTCCCAGGTCTCGCCGGGGGCCACCGTCACCCCCTCGGGCAGCCACACCCGGGTGTCGGTGGTGTAGAAGGGATCGGAGTCGTCCACCGCGCCCAGCTTGTAGCCGTCCTCCCGCGTCCACGGATGCTCGCCGGCGTTGCGGAGGGCGATCCTCGCTTCGTGGGACGCCCCGCACGAGAGGGCCGCCGGGAGGGCGGTGGACACCACTTCGGCGTCGTCCCCGTCCACGGCGACGTCGTCGTCCGCGGGGGAGGAGTCGTCGTCCCCGGCGGAGTCGTCGTCGGCGACGGCGTCGCCCCCGGGGTCGCCGGAGCACCCCATCACCAGCCCCACCGCCAGCACCCGCCAGACCGTCGCGCCCATGACCGCCCTCCAGGCCGGCCCCGGGGCCGCCTGCGGGGATGGTATCGCGGAGCGCCGGGGCGGCGCGAGGGCGGCCTTCCCGCTCCCCGCGCCCTCCGGATCGCGCTAAGCTGACGGGCACGTTCATGGGGAGGCCACGGCCATGCGCGGACTTCGGATCCTGATCGCCGGCTGCTCGCTCCTGGCTTCGTGCAGCGACTTCGGCCTCGGGCCCTCCGGCGGGGCCGGGGACCCGGGTGGCGGGGCCTCGGACGGCCCCACCGACGGGGCGGCGATGATCCAGGTGCTCCCGGATCCCTTCGACTTCGGCACCACGGCGACCGCCTGCCGGACGGGGGAGGTCGCCTTCACCATCCGGAACGTCGGCGACGCCCCGCTGGAGATCTCCGGCGTCTCCCTCTCGGGGGCCTCCGCCGACGTCACCTCGGTCCTGCCCACCGTCCCCGCCACCCTGGACCCCGACGAGCTCCTGGAGGGGACGCTGTGGTGGGCGCCCCAGGCGGACGGTGCCCCGTCGGGGGTGCTGACGGTGCGCTCGGACGACCCCCTCGCCCCCGAGATCGCCCGGCCCCTGGCGGGGGCGAGCTGCCGGGACTCCGACGGCGACGGGGACTGCGACGACGTGGACGCGGACCGCGACGGCGACGGGATCGCCAACGACGCCGACGCCTTCCCCGACCACATCGTGCTGGACGACGCCCACGTCGGCTTCGACGAGTTCGTGCCGGGCACGAGGATCCTGGACCAGTACGCCGGCCTGGGGATCCACTTCACCGGCGCGGGATCGGCGGGGCAGGGCTACGACACCAACGTGGTGCAGCTCGGGCCGACCTGCACCCAGGCGGTGCTGGACAGCCCCGACAACGTGCTCTGCACCTACGTCAACGACGGCTTCAACTTCGACGGCGAGCCCGGCCTCGCCGGCTGGCTCGACCAGGAAGCGGACGCCGTCACCGTCCGCATGTACACCGCGGGCATGGCCTACGCCGAGACCAACGGGCACGACCAGGACCAGGCCACCCTCGTGACCTACGACGCCTCGGGAGCAGAGATCGGGCGCCACACCGCGCGGGCGGACACGTCGACGGGGCTCGACTACGTGGACCTGCTGGTCCTCGGCCCCGGGGCCTCCTCCTTCGCCCTCTACACCGGGGACTTCGACGCCGCCGACGACCTCCACGTCCTGCGCCTCGCCGCCCCGGAGTGCGAGGAGTGACCCCAAGGAGCATGGACCCGATGCCCCGGCCCTGGCTGCTGCTCTCGCTCCTGCTGGCGCCGCTCCCCTGGGGAGGGGTGGCCAGGGCCGCCGTCGACTGCGGCTCCCTGCCGGCGGCGGACGTGACGATCTGCGAGGATCTGGCCTCGGGCTCCTCCGCCGAGGTCCACGGGGGGACGTTCACGGGATCGGGGTTCGGGGTGTCGGACTGGGGCTCCTGGCTGCACTGGGACCTGCCGGTGGCGGTGGACTCGGGGTACGCCGAGTGGACGGTGGAGGGGATCGGCTACGACACCTGGGCCGGTGACAACGTCATCATGCTCCAGCTCTACGACACCGGCGGGCACTGGGGCTCGACGTACGGGCTGGAGTTCCGGGGCTACGGCCCCGAGGGGGACGTGACCTACGTCGGCAAGCTCAAGCTCAAGGCGTGGTCCCCGGGCGGCCACGACGAGGTGCTGATCTCCGATCCGGGCTGGGACGGGTCCCCCCACCGCTTCCGCGTCGAGTTCGGCGACGTCGGGCGCCTCTTCCGCGACGGCGCGCTCCTGGCGGAGTTCGGCATGGCGGGGTGGGGCTGGTCGGCGTGGAACCTGGACCTGCCCTCCCAGGAGTGGACCGGGCTCGGCGCCGGCGGCTACTCGGGCCCCATGGGGGTGGAGGTCCGCGACCTGGTCTTCGTCGGGTGGGACGGCGAGGGAGGGGGAGGGGACGACGACGTGGCGGACGACGACGCGACCGGGGACGGCTGGGTGGAGCTCGGCGTCGTCGACGACGTCACCACGGCGGTGTTCTCCCCCGGCACCGTGTCACCCGAAGTGGAAGACCTCGCCGCCTCCACCGACGGGGTGGGGTCGCTCGAGGAGGTCGCCTACCTGAAGTTCGACGCCACCTCCGTCCCCGGCACCGTCACCCGCGCGACCCTCCGCATCCACGCCCGCTCCATCGGCTCCGCCGAGGGGGACGGCGCGACGGTGTACGCGGTGGCGGACGACTCCTGGAGCGAGGAGACCCTGGTGTGGAACCAGAGGCCGCCGACCTCGGGGGGGGCGCTGGGTTCGACGGGGCACACCGAACCCTCCGTGGACTACGAGGTGGACGTCACCGCGGCGGTGCAGGCCGGGCAGCTCGTCTCCCTCGCGCTGACGGGGGGCGCGAACGGGTCCCACTTCTCCTCCAAGGAGGACGCGGGCGGCGCCTTCGCGCCCCGGCTGCGGGTGGAGTACGACGAGACGGCCCCCGGCGACGACGACACGGCGCCCGGCGACGACGACACGTCGGGGGGGGACGACGACGACGTCCCCGGGGACGACGACGCCGCGGGGGGAGACGACGACGCCGCGGGGGAAGGCGTGGGCCCGGAGAGCGAGGAGTGGGACTCCATGGGCTGCGGCTGCGGGGCGGTCGGGGGGAATGGCGCGCCGGAAGCGGCGATCCTGGCCCTGGCGCCCCTGGCGGTCCGGCGGGCGCGCCGCGGGCGGGCCGGGCGGTGAGGGGGAACGCCGCGTTCCTCGCCTTCCTGGTGGCGGGATGCGGCCCGTCGTGGGACGGGGCCGGGCCCCCGGGCGGGGACGACGACGGGGCGGACGACGACGGGGCGGACGACGACGGGGCGGACGACGACGGGGCGGACGACGACGGGGCGGACGACGATGCCACGGAACCCGAGAGCCTCGCCGGGACGTACCACCCGGCGCTGCTCTCCTACGAGGTGACGACCCCGTCGGACGTCGCCTCGGTACGCTCGTCACCGGTGGCCTGGGACCCGGTCACCGGGGCGTTCGTGGTGGTCTACGGCTGGGTGGAGGACGGACGCTTCCGCACCCGGGCGGTGGCCCTGGACTGGGACGGCGCGGGGCTCAGGACCAGCGAGCACATCCAGGTGGAGGTGGTGGTCGCCACCCAGGACTCCCTGGAGCGGGAGGTGGCGGCGGCCACGGGGGACGAGTCGCGCCTGCTGGCGGTGTGGGAGGACACCCGCCTCGGCAACGGCTGGGGCTACCGTGAGGTCTACGGGCGCTTCCTGACGGTGGGGGAGGGTCCCACCCTCGCCCCGGTGGGGGAGGACTTCCCCATCTCGGGGCTGCCGGACCTGGAGGAGTATCTGCCGGCGGTGGCGTGGGACGAGGGGGCGGGCCTGTTCTACGTGGCGTGGTCCGACGACCGGGACGGCGATCCCGACGGGCGCCGCCTGTTCGGGCGGACGGTGGGGAGGGACGGGAGCCTCGGGCCCGAGGCGCGCCTGGGGCCGGAGACGAGCTACTGGCAGGTGGGGGCGTCGGTGGCGGGATCGGGAGGGCGGGGGCGCTTCCTGGTGGTGTGGGGGGACTTCGACCTGCCGGGAGGGTCCATCGACGCGGGCTACCGCGCCCGGGTGGTGGACGGCGCCATGGGGCAGCCGGTCTCCGAGGTCATCACCCTGACGCGCTACGGGGACCTGCTGTATGACCGCCCGGCGGTGGCCTGGCAGCCGTGGGCGGGGGGCTGGCTGGTGGCCTGGACGCTGCCCTACACGGTGCGGAGCTCGTGGATCTCCTTCGACGGGGAGCTGCTCTCCACCGGCGACGTGCTGGTGGACGACGAGCTGGGGGCGGGGATGCCCTTCCTCGCCTACGCCCCCGCGACCCACAGCTTCGCGCTCACGTATCACTCGTGGTGGTCGTACGACGCCTGGCTGCAGGAGTTGGACCCCCAGGGCCGCCCCGTGGGGGAGGCCACGTCGGTGAACGCCGCCACCCCGTGGCTCGGCACCTTCTGGCAGCCGGTGGCGGCGTCGGGCACCGAGGCGGAGGTGCTGGCGGTGCCGAGCATCGACTACCAGAGGATCACGGCGAGCGTGTTCCTGGGCGGGGACTGACGGCAAAGCTGGGAGCGGTGGAGGGGGGACGGTCCTGCCCCCTCAGCGGATGGGCGTCGCCAGGTGGGTGGTCGTGGCCTCGCCCACTGCCAGCACCAGCTCGGGCGCGCCGAAGGCCGCGGTCCCGTCTCCCCGGAAGAGGTCCACCCGGGGATCGACCCAGGAGCCGGTGGCCCACCCCGCCAGGGCATCGGGCCAACCGTCGCCGTCCCAGTCGTGGAGCCGGGCGCCGCCGGTGCAGCACTGGTCCGCCCCCGACTCGACGGTGGGGTCGACGTCGAAGGAGGGCTGGGCGGCGGCGAGGGCCGGCCCGGTACCCAGGAGCACCCACGACTGCCCCGGATCGCCGTCGTCGTCCAGGCCGATCCACAGGTCCAGCAACCCGTCGCCGTCCACGTCCCCCAGGTCGGCGCCGTTGGCGGGCTGGGAGAGCTGGCCGACCCGGACCGGGGCGGCGAAGGTCCCGTCCCCGTTGCCCCGGTGGACGTGGATCCCCGTGGACGCCGTCCCACCGCTGGAGTACTCGTAGGTCACGATGTCCGGGATCCCGTCGCCGTCCACGTCCCCGGCGCGGTAGGCCCCGCCCTGGTTGTAGCCGGTGTAGGCGGCGGCGGGGTCGAAGGTCCCGGACGCGGTGACGAAGCCCCCGTCTCCGAGGCCGTAGGCGGTGTGGCCGACCCGAGAGGCGTCCCAGCCGAAGAGGTCCACGTCCCCGTCGCCGTCCAGGTCCCCCCCGCCCACCACCGAGAAGGCCAGGGGGTCGACCTCGCGCTGCTCCCAGGATCCGCCGCACCCGTAGTCCAGGACGAAGCGCCGCCCCGAGGCGGTCCCGGCGGAGATCTCCAGGTGGGCGTCCCCGTCCAGGTCGGCGACGACGATCCCCCCGTAGGACTCCCCCAGGTCGTCCCCCACGACCATCGGGGGATCGAAGGTGCCGTCACCCCGGCTCGCGTGGACCTCCAGCGCGAGCCCACCCGAGGCGGGCTGCACGAAGAAGTCACCGTCCCAACCGGTGATCGCGCACTCCGCGACGGCGACGTTCAGCAGGGCGACGGGGTGGACGGGATCGTCGCTGTGGAAGGCCAGGACGGCGGCGTCGGGCTCGACGTCTCCGGGGGCGTAGTGGATGGCCAGGGCGCCCCGCTCCCCCGGCGCCAGGACGAGGGGGAGGACGAAGTCCAGGTCCAGGTACATCTCGGCGCTGCTCCCCGCCTCCCACTCCACCGCCGTCACCGTGAGGGGGGCCTGCCCGGTGCTGACCACCTCGGCGCCCAGGGACGCGCTGTGCCCCGGGGCGAGGTAGTCGAACTGGAGGAAGTCCGGGGAGAGCGCGATCGCCGGCTCCTCGGGATCCTCCACGACGGTGTCGTCGTCGGGGGGAGGCGTGGTGTCGTCGTCCGGGATCGGCACCGAGTCGTCGTCGGACAGGAGGTCGTAGTCGCTGCACCCGCCGACGAGGGCGGCGGGAAGCAGGGCGACGAGGGCGAGCGCGGGGGATCGCATGGGAGCGCCTCCTCGGTCCTGCCCAAAGTAGCAGGTTCCGGGGTGCGGCGGCTCGTGATCCCTGGATTCCGCTACAGCGCCGAGGAGATCCGCTGGACCTCGCCGAGGCCCAGGGCGGAGAGGGCGGCGGCGACGTCGATCTCCTTGGGCTGGCCGTCCTCGCCCGGGGCGGTGACCTTCCCGGGCCCCGCGACCACGATCACGAGGTTGTCGGGGGAGAGCTGGGACGCCGCCGCCGCCTGCACCTGCTCGGGGGTCAGGGCGCGGACCTGCTGGAGGTAGGTTCGCCAGGCGTCGTCGGGGAGGCGGAAGGTGGGGAGGGTGGCGAAGAAGCCCGCGGCGCCGGAGTTGGTCTCGAACACGCCGGCGATGTCTCCCCGGAGGGAGTCCTTGGCGAGCTGGAGCTCCGCGGTCGAGGGGGTGGCCTGCCGCATCTCGCGGATCTCCTTCAGGATCTCCGCGACCGCCGGCGCCGTGGCGTCGGCCTGGACCGAGGTGCTGCCCCGGAACATCCCCAGGGCCGTGCCGTCGGCCAGCCCGGCGTAGGCGCCGTAGGACCAGCCGTGCTCCTCCCGGAGGTTCATGTTGATCCGCGAGGAGAACATGCCCCCCAGCAGCGCCAGCATCGCCTTGGTGGCGGCGTAGTCGGGGGAGCTCCGGGGGATGGAGAGGTGCCCGAAGGCGATCACCGACTGCACCGAGCCCGGCTGCTCCACGAAGAGCAGCTTCACCTTCGGAGGGTTCGAGACCGCCGGGAGCACCGGCCTCTTGTCCTTCCTGGCCTTCCACTTCCCGAAGCGGGCCTCCAGCAGGGCCTGGGCGCGGGCCTGGTCGACGTTCCCGGCGACCACCAGGGCGGCGTTGCCGGCGTGCCACCAGCTCTTGTAGAAGTCCTGCACGTCCTTCCGCGTGATGGAACGGACGGACTCCCGAGTGCCGATATCGAGGTATCCGTAAGGGTGGGCGTCACCGAAGGCGGCGCGGGCGAAGGCGGCGCGGGCGACCTGGGGCGGGTCGGAGGCGCGGCGGGCCAGCTCGGTCAGGACGTCGTTCTTGACCCGGTCGAGGTCCGCCTGCTGGAAGGCCGGGTTGGAGGCGACGTCGGCCAGCAGGTCCAGGGACGGCTCCAGGGCGTCGGTGAGGGCGTCCAGGGTGACGTAGGAGGCCTCGTCGGTGGTGCCCACCGACAGGTTCGCACCCAGGGACTCGGCGTCCTCGGCGATCTGGAGGGCCGGGCGGGTGCGGGTGCCCTCGTCCAGCATCGCCGCCACCAGGTGGGCCAGCCCCGCCTTCCCCGCGGGGTTCACGTCCCGGGAGGCCGCGATGCGGAGCTGCACCGAGACCAGGGGCAGGTCGGGGCGCTGCACCAGGTAGACGGGGATCCCGTTGCTCAGGGTGAAGCGGACGGGGGTGGGGACCTCCCAGCCCGTGTCGGCGCCCGGGCCGGGGGGAGTGGACCGCCAGGCCAGGAGATCGGCGTCGCCCGCGGGAGCGGCGACCGCGGCGGGGTTCGCGGCGGCCGCGGGGGGAGTGTCGGCGGAGGCGGCGGGGGCCACCAGCGCGGCGATCAGCGCCAGGGGGGCGGTGCGGAGGAGGGCGTTCACTGGGGCTCCTGGCCGGCGGCGGCGGGCGCGGCGGCTTCGGTCTTCGCGGCGGGGACGCAGTGGACGACGACCCGGGAGTCGCGGCCGAGCTGGGCGGCCATGACCTCCTTGATCATCTGGGGCGTGGCCGCGCGGAACCGCTCCAGGTCCTTCTGGAGGTAGTCCGGATCGTCCAGGTAGTGGTTGTACTCGTTGAGGATGTCGGCCTTGCCGCCGAAGCCCCCGAGGCGCTCCAGGCCCCGGAGCAGATCGGCCTTGATGGCGAGCAGGGCGCGGTCGACCTCGGCCTGGGTGGGGCCGGTGGTCTGGAGCTCCTCCAGGACCCGGATCGCCTCCTTCTCCAGGACCGCGGGGTCCTGGCCGGGCTTGCCCAGCACCTCCACGTAGAAGACGGACCCCTTGATCAGGGGGTACTGGGCGGCGGAGACCGACTGGGCGATCTTCTTGTCGTAGACCAGCGACTTGTATAGGCGGCTGGTCTTTCCCTGCCCGAGCACCCGGGCGCCCAGGGACAGATCGGCGTCTCCCGGGCGGTAGGCCGGGGAGGTGATCCACGCCAGGGTGACCTTGGGCAGCTCCACCTCGTCCTCGACGACGGCCCGCCGCTCCGACCGGATCGGTTCCGTGGCCACCTTCGCGCGCTGGATCTCCTCGCCCCGGGGGATGTCGCCGAAGTACTTCTGGACCTGGGCCTTGACCGCCCCGGGGTCGAAGTCCCCGACGATGGCCAGGGAGGCGTTGTTGGGCGCGTAGAACTGGCGGAAGAAGCCCTTCACGTCGTCCAGGGTGGCGGCCTCGAGGTCCTGGTGGGTGCCGATGACGTACCCGTAGTAGGGGTGCGGAGCGGGGAAGAGGAGCTGGAAGAGCTTCTCGTCGGCGGGGCCGTAGGGGACGTTCTCGACCGACTGCTGGCGCTCCTTGCGGACGACGGCCTTCTGGTTGTCGAGCCGCTCCTGGCCGAGGGTGTCCAGCAGCCAGCCCATCCGGTCGCTCTCGAGCCACAGGGCGAGGTCGAGCTGGTTCGAGGGGACGGTCTCGAAGTAGTTGGTGCGGTCGAAGTCGGTGGTGCCGTTGACCAGGGTGGCGCCGGCACCCTCGAGGTGGCGGAAGAAGGTGTCCTCCTCCACGTTCCGCGAGCCCTGGAACATGATGTGCTCGAAGAGGTGCGCGAACCCGCTGCGGCCCGGCGACTCGTCGACGGCGCCGACGTGGTACCAGAGGTTGACGGCGACCAGCGGCAGGCGCTTGTCGACGGAGAGGAAGACCTCGAGGCCGTTGTCGAGGGTGAAGGTCTCGAAGGGGAGGGTCGGGTCGTCGGCGGCGCGCGCGGGGGAGGCGGCGGCGCCGAGGAGGGCCCCGGCGAGGAGGACGGAGAGGAGCTTCTTCATGGCGGCGTAGAGTACCCACGTCCCGCGCGTGTGGGAAGCCCACCCGGGCCCCGTCGCGCGGGAACGGCATGCAACCCCCAGCCGGCGGAGCGTGTTCCCTCCCCGCCCCGGGTGTCAGGCACCAACACTTTTACATTTCCGCGGCAGACGGCTTCGGCGGGCCTGGTGGGCCGGTGGGGGCACTCGAGGGGCGCCTACCGGAGCCCGCCGATACCCCCGGGTGTCAGGCACCAACACTTTTACATTTCCGCGGCAGACGGCTTCGGCGGGCCTGGTGGGGCGGGTGGGGGCACTCGAGGGGCGCCTACCGGAGCCCGCCGATGGCGCAGCCGCGGAAGATGCGCCCGCACTTCAGGGCGCAGAGCCCCGGATCCCCCGCCGGCTGGCCAGAGAGGCCGGCGACGCCCGCGGCGCAGCGGGCCATGCACTCCTGCCGCAGGTACTGGCACTGGCGCTCGCGGACCTGGAAGCCCTCGGGGCCGAGTCGTTGCCGGTAGCCGGGACCATAGAAGTAGTTGCCCGGCGTCAGGGTTCCCGGGTCCACGATGCCGTACGGGTCCGGTGTCTGGGCCGACGCCCCACCGGGCGCCCAGGCCACGGCCAGGGCGAGGACCGCCGCGACGGAGCCCACCCTTCCCAACCAACGCACACCCCTCATGTCCGGATCCTCCCGGAGCCCTTCGTGGACTCCCGGGGCGTGGGGGAGCAGGAGGCGTGCCGGCGGGTTCCCCCGGGCGGGGGCCCTCCGGGGAGCGACCCCTGCGGGGTCAGGGGCAGTCGTCGTTGGGCTCGCCGGGGCTTCCCATGTCGCCGCAGCCCATGTCCGCCGACGAGAGGCACCACGAGGCGCCGGAGTCGTTGCTGCCGGCGTCCAGCAGGCCGGGGTCCAGGCTCGCCGACCGCCCCGAGGAGATGGGGAAGGTGGCGGCGTCGTACTCCACGGCGTCGATGACCACGCCGTCGGCCCGGATCAGGCCGATCTCGTCGCCCGGGTTGGCGAGGGGGAGCTGGCCCCCATAGACGAAGTCCAGGGCCACGCACCCGTTGACCTCCTCGTCCCCGTTGCGGCCGAGGACCACGTACTCCCCCGGGAACACGACGACGTTGGCGTCCACGAAGAAGCTGTCCACGTCCAGGTCCGCGACCTCGAAACCGAAGAGGTCGTAGGGCTCGGAGCCGGCGTTGTAGACCTCGAACCACTCCCCGTCGATGTCGGCGGCGTTGCCCGGGTTCACCATCATCTCGCTGATCACCAGGTCGCCGACGCTGGGAGTGCCGAGGCAGGCGGGATCCGCCCCGTCGCAGTCCTGGTCGACCCCGTCCTCGCAGGTCTCGGGCGCCCCCGGGTACGCCCCCGGATCCGCGTCGTCGCAGTCGCCCTCCCCCACCGACGCGCCGTCGTCGTCGAGGTCCGGGTCCACCCGCAGGCGCCTCGTGGCCGAGAACGTGGTGGTGCCGGCCTCGTCGCGCCCCTGCACCTTCCAGAAGACGCCGGAGGCCCAGTCCGTGGCGACGTGGTTGTCCCAGTTCTCCTCCTGCATGGAGTACTGGGGGGACGCCCGCCACGAGCTCAGGGTGCGATCGGTGGCGAAGTCCGGCGCGGGGGACAGCCACACCCGGTAGCTGGAGCAGCCCACCCCGCCCCAGGTGAAGGTCGGCGCGTCCACCTGGACGGCACCCGCGGCCGGCGTGACGAGGTTGATGGTGCAGGCCGCCCGGGCGTCGGGCGCGGCGGCGGCGAGGGCGGCGACCCCCAGCCAGGTGGAAGCGAGCAGGACGCGGGCGGCCATGGATCCTCCGGTCCCCTCCCCGGGCCGGCTCCTCCGGGATGCGGCGGGACCAGGGGGCGGGCGGGGCTGTATACCGCCGGGGGAAGGGCGGGGCAAGCGCGTTCCGCGGCGGGCGGCGGTCCCGCCCCGCGGTCCTCGCCGCTCAACTCCTCCCGCGCCGACGCCGATGAGGGGGCGCGGCGCTGGGGGCGTCCGCCGGCCCCTCGCCGCGGGAGGGACGGGCTGGCGCGGTCCCCCTCGGCGGTGTGCCGCGGTTCTACGGTCACGGGGCCTTCGCCGCCGTGGGGCGCCGGGGGCGCCGGGGCGGTCCGGGAGCGGGTGCTTGACAGTCTTCCTCCGCGGTCGATACCCTCCGGGCCTCGGGTGCGCCGCCGGTCCCTCGGGCTCCCCGCCCGGCCGGCCCGCCCGGGGAAGGGCGAGGGTGCGCGCGACGTCCCCCGGGGCGTGGAGTGGCCGCTCCCCGAAAGGGGATCGATGAGGATCCTGCTGGTCTTCGGCACGCGGCCGGAGGCGATCAAGATGGCCCCGGTGGTGCTGGCGCTGCGGGACCGGCCGGACCGCTTCGAGACCCGGATCTGCGTCACCGCCCAGCACCGGGGGATGCTGGACGAGGTCCTGTCCCTGTTCCGGATCGTGCCGGATCGGGACCTGGACATCATGCGCCCCGGCCAGGACCTCTTCGAGGTCACCACCCGGGCGATGCTGGGCCTGCGGGACGTCCTGGGCGACCTCGCCCCGGACCTCGTCCTCGTCCACGGCGACACCTCCACCTCCCTCGCCGCCGCTCTCTCGGCGTTCTACCTGCGGATCCCCGTCGGCCACGTCGAGGCGGGCCTCCGCACCTGGGACGTGTCGTCGCCCTTCCCCGAGGAGGCGAACCGGCAGATCACCGGGCGGCTGGCCCGCTGGCACTTCGTCCCCACCGAAGGCAACCGCGCGAACCTGCTCCGGGAGGGGGTCCCGGAGGACCGCGTCCTCGTCACCGGCAACACCGTCATCGACGCGCTGCACCGGGTGGTCCACCGCCTCCGCACCGATCCGCCGCTCCGAGAGGCCGTCGCCCGCGACCTCACCGCCGCCGGCTACGCGCCGTCGGGCCGGCGCTGCGTCCTCGTCACCGCCCACCGACGCGAGAACTTCGGCGACGGGATGCTGGGGATCTGCCGCTCCCTCCGCGCCCTCGCCGAGGTCCACCCCGAGGTGGACCTGGTCTACCCCGTCCACCCGAACCCCAACGTGGAGGGCCCGGTGCGGCGGGAGCTGGCGGGGATCCCCAACGTCTTCCTGCTGCCCCCCGTCCGGTACGACGCCATGGCCTTCCTGATGGACGCCGCCCACCTGATCCTCAGCGACAGCGGCGGCCTGCAGGAGGAGGGGCCGGCCCTGGGCAAGCCGGTGCTGGTGCTGAGGCGGAACACCGAGAGACCCGAGGCGGTGGAGGCGGGCACGGTGAGGCTGGTGGGCACGGAACCGGACGTCGTCGTCCCCGCGGCCCGCTCCCTGCTCACGGACCCCGAGGCGCACGCGCGCATGGCGCGGGCGTCGAACCCCTACGGTGACGGCCGCGCCGCGGACCGCATCGCCGAATTCCTGATGGAGCGCCGAGAGACATGAACCACGACGAGAGGCGCGTCGCGCACGTGGACGACTACCTCACCCGCTGCGGGCTCGGGGAGGAGCACCGGCGCGGGTACGAGGGGCGCTCGATCCTGGTCACCGGCGGCGCCGGGGCCATCGGCAGCAACCTCTCGGTGGCCCTGTCGCGCCTGGTGGGCCCGTCGGGGCGGGTGACGATCCTCGACAACCTCAGCGCCGTGAAGGACCGCGAGCCGTGGAACGTGGTCCCCCTGCCCAACGTGATGTTCGTGCGGGGCGACGTGCGGAGCGACGCCGACCTCAAGAGGGTCTTCCGGGAGGACCCGTCCATCGTCTTCCACCTGGCGGCCTTCTTCGCGAACCAGAACTCCGTGGACTACCCCGAGACCTCGGCGGACGTGGACGTGATCGGCATCGTGAAGATGCTGGAGTACGCCCGCCTCTCCCGGGTCGAGCGATTCGTGTACGCCTCCAGCGGGTGCGCGATCTACGGCTCGTACCCGGAGCTCCCCCTCAAGGAGGACTTCGTCTCCATCCGCCTGACGACGCCCTACCAGATCAACAAGATGACCGGGGAGATGTACTGCAACTTCTATCACCACCACTACGGCATGAAGACCGTCAACTGCCGTTTCTTCAACAGCTACGGCCCCGGCGAGGCCCCCGGCCAGTACCGCAACGTCATCCCCAACTTCATCTACTGGGCGATGCAGGGCCGCTCCCTGCCCATCACCGGCACCGGCGAGGAGACCCGGGACTTCACCTACGTGCTGGACCTGGTGCAGGGGCTGGTGAAGGCGGGGCACGCCGAGGCGGCGGTCGGCACCGAGTTCAACCTCGCCGCGGGGCGGGAGATCAGCATCCGCGACCTGGCCTCCATGGTGAACGAGGCCACGGGCAACGACGCCCCCATCCGCTTCACGCCCCGCCGCAAGTGGGACACCAAGCCCCGTCTGCTGGCGTCCATCGACCGGGCTCGGGAGCTCATCGGTTACGAGCCGGTGGTGGACTTCCCCGAGGGGTTCCAGGAGAACATCCGCTGGTTTCGGGACGCCTGGCCCACCATCCAGAGGGCGGCCGACTTCCCCCCGGGCATGAGCAGCGCCGTGCGGGGGGCGGGGACGGTGGGCGTCCACAAGGGCGAGCGCTGAGCCCGGCAGGAGGGTCCATCGCGTGCTGGAGACATCCACGGTGGGGGCGGACGGGGCGGGCGGCGGCCGGCGGACGAACCTGCTGGTCCTCTCGCGCAACTACGAGGACTACCGCAGCGGGTACTACCACCAGGACCTGGTGGACGCCCTCTCCCGGGTGGGGCGGGCGTTCGTGTACGGGCCGGGCTACCCCGGCTGGGACCCGCGGCACACCCTGGACGACGTCCTGGCCCGCGCCCCCTTCGGGGCGTCGGACGTGGACCTGGTGGTGTGCACCACCTCGTGGGACGTGGACGACTCCGACCGGGTCGTGGACCCCCATCCGCGCATCGACCTCTCGTCGTTCCGGCGCTGCCCCAAGGTCTACTTCCTGAACAAGGAGTACAAGAAGCTGGACCTGCGCCTGGACTACGTGCGGCGCCAGGGGTTCGACCTCGTGTGTACCGTGCTCCCCGACACCGGCCCCTTCGAGGCGGCCGCCGGGGGCGCCCGGGTGCTCCACCTGCCCTTCGGGATCTCACTCCAGCGGTTCCGGGACCTGGGCCTTCCCCGGATCTGGGACTTCGCCTTCACCGGCAGCCTGCATCGCAGCCACACCGACGCCCGCCGCCGGGTGAAGGAGGCCCTGTTCGAGCCGGCCTTCCAGGACCGCAAGGCCAACCACGGCCCCGGGGCGCTGCTCCGGGGGAACCCGCTGCGGGAGCCCTACCGGCACCATCGGATCTTCTGGGCGGAGTTCGGCGCCCGGGACTTCCTGGGCCGCTCCCTGCTCCCTCGGGGGGAACGCTACGCTCGCTTCCTCGCCCGGACCCGCGCCTTCCTCAACACGCCTTCGGCGGCGGGGATCATGGGCACCCGCTTCTTCGAGTTGATGGCGACGGGATCGCTGATCCTGTGCCCCCGGTCGGACCGCTACCTGGGGATCCTCCGGGACGGGCACAACTGCCTGATGTTCGACCCTTCCATGACGGACTTCCACGAGCGGTTCTCCGCCGCGGTGGGGGACGAAGGCCTGAGGCGCCGCGTCACCGCCCAGGCGGCCTTGGACGTGGCGGGCCACAGCTACGACGCCCGGGTCGCCACCCTGATGGGCGCGCTGGGGCTGCCCACCCACGCCGCCGCGGCGGTCTGATCCGCGCCACCCCTTCCAGCCGAGGGGCCGGAGGCCCATGAACCTCGCCGCCGCGCTGAAGTCCCGGATCGTCGGCGCCGCCACCGCGGCGGCGGACCGCCTGGGCTACTCCCTGGTGAAGAACGACTACTACAGCCCCGTGCCGGACCGCGCCCGCCTGGCCGCCGAGGTGGGAAGGTGGTGGCGGGCCGACGAGCTCCGGGGGATCGCCCTCGACGCCGGTCGCATGGAGGCCCTGCTCCGGGCGGTGGCCGCCGAGCACGGCCCCTGGTTGGAGGCGCTCCCCTCCCACGCCGACCTGCTGGCCCGGGGGTACGGCCCCGGCTTCGGCCCCGTGGACGGCGCGGTGCTCGCCGGGCTGGTGCGACACTTCCGCCCCGGACGGATCGTCGAGATCGGGAGTGGCCTCTCGACCTTCTACGGGACCCTGGCGCTGGAGGCCAACGGCGCGGGGCGCTACGTCTGCATCGAGCCCTTCCCCTACCCGCGCCTCGGCACCCTGCCCCGCATCGAGAGGATCGACGCCCGCCGGGTGGAGACCTTGGACCCCGCGGAGTTCGAAGTGCTGGGGGACGGGGACGTGCTCTTCATCGACTCCTCCCACTCGGTCCGCCTGGGGGGCGACGTGGTGTTCCTGTACCTCCAGGTGCTGCCGCGGCTGCGCCCGGGCGTCATCGTCCACGTCCACGACATCGCCTTCCCCTACCCGATCTGGCACCCCGACCAGGTGCTGAAGGGGAGGAGGACGTGGACCGAGTACGCGCTGGTCCAAGCGTTCCTGGCCTTCAACTCGGACTTCGAGGTGTTGCTTTCCAACGCCTGGCTCCACTTCGAGAGGCCCGACGTCCTGGAGGGGACCATCCCCGGCTACCGCCGGGCCGTCCGCCCGCCGGTGTCCCTGTGGATCCGCAGGAGGCCCGCCAACCCCGGGACGATCGAGGACCCCCGCCTGGCCACCTCGGCCAGGAAGTCCGCGTAACGACGGCACATCTCGTCAAGGGAGAACAGTCGCTCCGCCCGCGCCCGGGCGGCGTCGCGGGCCTCGTCGCCCCGGCCGAGGGTCCGGAGGGCGAGCTCGGCCAGAGCATCGGGATCTCCGGACACGAAGCGGGTCAGGCCGTCGTCGGGGTGGGGCGCCAGGGGTCCGTCCTCCCCCACCAGCTCCTCCATCGCCCCCGTACGGTAGCCCACCACCGGGCACCCGCACGCCAGGGCCTCGATCACCGCGTTGGGGCAGGGTGGGTTCAGCCCGGCGAACAGGAAGGCGCCCGCCGCCCTCTCCCAGGCGGGAAGGTCGTCGTTGCGCACCGGCCCCACGTACCGCACCCCCGGCGCGTCCAGGAGGGGGCGCAGGGGCTCGGCGACCTTGCCCGCCACCGCCAGGGTCGCGGCCGGCCGAGCGGCGCGGATCCGTCCCATGGCCTGGACCAGCGGCCGGAGCTGGTGCTCGTGGCGGAACACCGCGGCGGCGAAGAGATCGCCCCGGGTCAGGGCGTCGCTCCGGGGGCCGTCGGGGTGGAAACGGTCCAGGTCCACGCCGTTGAGGATGGTGGCGTGGGGGCGATCCCCCAGGTGCCCGAGGAACCGCTCCACCATGAACCGGCTGTAGCGGCTCTGGAAGACGACGGCGTCCGCGAGGTGGTAGGCGACGAAGGCGCGCAGGTTGTAGCGGCGCCACCTCGGGGTCGTGGCCGGGGTGGCGGTGCCGTCCAGGCGCACGGCGGTGGGGATCCGCCGGGCCTTGAGCTCCAGCAGCACCTGGGGATCCGCGCCGATCACCAGGAGGGCGACGTCCGCGCCGCGGGCCCTCTCGAAGTCGACGGCGACCCCGAGGCGCCCGAGGCCCTCGGCCAGCTTGCGGACGAAGACCGAGGGGCCGCCCATGTCGACGGCGCGGAAGGGGACGTAGACCCGCATCGGCCTCCCGGCGACGCCCCGTCCGGCTCGCCGCGGCCATGATAGGGGCCGGCGCCGGGGGCGGCAAACTCACCGCCGGACAACCCAGCGCGGGGCAGGACACCCGTAGGCGCCCCGCCCTCCCGCGAGCGGGGCCGGAGGCTCCGGCACTTCCCGTGGGCACCGTGGGGAGGGGGGGTGATGGTCCGGGACCGCGCCGAGCTCCGGCCGGGCGATGCGCGGTCAGGGTAACGGAGGCGCGGGTTGACAGAGCGGCCGTGGTTCGGCCTGATGGGTGGGCCGGTTGCATGGAGGCGCCGATGACGGTCCGAGGCTTTGCGGTCCTGCTCGGAGGGGTGCTCGCGCTGGGGGCGCTGGGGTGCTCGGACACGGGCGTGGGCCCGGCGGACGATACGGCCGACGACGACGGGGGGCAGGACGACGACGCGTCGCCGCCGGACGACGACACGACGCCTCCCGACGACGATACGGCGCCTCCCGACGACGACACGACGCCTCCCGACGACGATACGGCGCCTCCCGACGGCGACACGACGCCGCCGGACGACGACACGGCCGACGACGACACCGCTCCGCCGCTGCCGTGCGAGGAGGTGCCGGGGCCGCCGACGTGTGGCGACCCCGACGACTCGGACTGCGACGGGGAGCCCGACGTCACCGACTGCGACCCCGCGGACCCGCTCATCCATCCCGGGGTGCTGGAGGTGTGTGGGAATGGGGTGGACGAGGACTGCGACGGGGCGGCGCCGCCGTGCCGGTACGAGGGGGAGGTGCTGCTGGACGTGAACGACCCGACCAGCGCGGACGCGATCATCACGACTTCGACCCGCAAGGCGGGGCTGGGGGCGGTGGCGGTCCTGACGGGGGACCTGAACGGCGACGGGTGGGGGGACGTGCTGGTGGGGGGCACGATCTTCAACACGATGCTGTGCGTTATCGAGGGTCCGGTGGTGGGCTTCATCGACGTGGACGTGGCGCCGGAGGTGTGCGCGGCCCGGCTGGACGGGGTGTGCGACTCGCTGTCGTGCGTTCTGGAGGTGGAGCGGGCGGGGGACGTGAACGACGACGGGTACGACGACCTGCTGGTGTCCACGAACCGGACGCCGGGGATCACCCACACCGACGGTGCGGTGATGCTGTTCCTGGGCCCGCTGGTGGGGGAGGTGGGCCCCGATGACGCGGCGTTCAGCCTGAGGCCGGAGGAGGGGACGGAGGAGTTCCCGACGCAACTGGGTGCGGACGCCTCGCTGGGGGACGTGGATGGGGATGGGGAGGTGGACTTGCTGGCGACGGACATCACCTACGACTCGCCGACGGGGATCGAGGCGGCGGCGGCGGTTTTCCTGGGGCCACTTGAAGGGACCCGCACGTGGGCAGATGCTGATGCGTACTA